>JANWXY010000070.1 GCA_025057135.1 Bacteroidia bacterium
CCCCGCCCCCCCCCCCCACACCCAACCATAACCCCAGCCCCCGTCCGCTCACCAACTCACTTAGATACACTCCCATCTTCCACCCACGCCAATATGCCCTGAAGCTCAGCTATCGCCTCTCCGTAGCGAGCGTAAAGGTCATACAGGCTAATCAAAGCCGAAAATGCTTCCCGTTCCCGCCGATTGACGACAAAAAGGTCACTCTCCCCTGCACGCAGACGAATGTTCTCTAACTCCACAAGCTCAAAGAGCCCTTGGATTAATTCTCGTTGTACTTCTATTTGCCGAGCAAGGGAGTCTATTAAGCCAAGCTGCCCAAGCGCTTTATTGTACAAGGAACGCGCTTCAAATTCCTGTTCCAACTGGAGGCGCCGAAGCTCCAGTCGGGCAGCTGCCAAGTCCCCCCGAGCTTCTCGCATATAAAGCGACATCCCAAGGGTTAGCCCAAACTTGAAATTCGTACGGAAAGGCTGCTCCCAACCCTTCTGCCAGCTCTCAGGGTCTCTTAGGAAAAGATACTCAGCTTGAAGCTGAGGACGCAACCTTTCTGCCGCCCACCGGCGATTTACCTCTGCTACCCTTCTCTTGAATTCATAGAGACGTAGCTTCGGATGTTGGCTGACCAGGATTTCCCACTTCTCCCGAGGGATAGCAGGCAAAAGTGAGTCCGGGCGATAGAGTTGGTGAAAATGTGCAGGCTCTCTCACGGTATCATTCCATAAATGACGCTGGACCAGCAAAGACTTCTTGAAGAGCTCCCCTTGAGATTGGATGAGCTGCTGCTGACGAAGATTGAATTCTACAAAGGCTTCCAAGGTATCCGCTCTGGTAGCTTCGCCCTGAACCAAAGCATCGCGTAAAAATCGCAGACGGGCAGCAGCCACCGCAAGCTGCTGACGATACACCCGAACCTTATAGTACGATGAAAACCAGCCCCAATAATCTTTTGCCACTTCTAAAATCAAGTCCGCCAACAAGAGCTGACGCTCATGGGGAGCCATTCGGGCGTAGAGCTGGGCCTTTTGTATAGCAGCCCGGCGATAGTCTATAAGCAGCCCTTGTCCAAGGGGTATGCTAAATCCCGCACCCAGAAGGCCTGCCGATGGAGTAATATCTTCGGGATTGAGAGAGAAGCCCCCCGTATTCTCATATAACCCCTTGAAGTCTAAACCATTCCAGAGGGGCACTTTCAGATTAGCAGAAAAAAGGGTAAAGTAAAGCTGATTCTTGAAGTTTTTCTCTGTCAAGCTCCCAGTAAAAGTGGGGTCCCAAACCCCACGAGCTGCCACAGCTTCCGCTTCAACTACCCTCGGATACAGCCCGATAGAACGAGCCAAGGGATGTTCCGCTATCACTCGCTGATATACGTCGGACAGCGTAAGCGGTACTTGTAAGCACCATAACCACCACATAGGACACTAAAAGAGGACTAAATCGGCGCTCATTTCTTTTGATTGGTAGATGGCTTCTTGTAGAACTGGGGGATAAGGTCAGGCGGGAAGCCGTTAATCTGGCGCCAGATTTCGTACCATATAGGAACGTCATTCAGAAGGAACCATCCCCGCACACCACCACCGAGACGCAAAAGTTCGGGCCATGGCTTATCCTCTGGATCCGGCTCTACGAGCACCCGGAAAAAACCATTTCCTGTATCCACATAGTCAATCGTATATACTCTACCACCAAATGTACCGAAGCTCGCCCTCGGCCAGCCTGAAAAAATAAACGCCGGCCAACCATCAAACTGCAAACGAACCTTCGCACCCGTACGAAGTAGTGCTGCATCTAAGGGACGCACGTACAGCTCAGCTGCTAAACGATAAGCCAGCGGCATAAAAACGGTCAAAGGTTCGCCTTCTTTGATGACTTCACCTACCCCGGTCTTGATGGCTCGTACGATATATCCATCTTGTGGCGCTACTACGGCGTAAAATCCCCGACGAACCTCCACATTAGATATTTCGTTACGCAGCTTGGCGATGGACGCCATCACATCATAGAAATAGGACTCCGCACTACGCAGCTCAGACTCCGCTTTGGCTATCTTCTCAGCAAAATCATTTTCTATAACTCGTAGCTGGATAGAGGCATTATCCACATCTAAAGCGCTGGTGCGTAGACGATTTTGAGCCGCTATCAGCTTCGCCTCTGCTTCTTGAAAGCGCTGCTTTCTTATCTGTAGGTCCGTCAGCGAGCGTAGCCCTTGGGCGTATAGCGTTTCCTGGCGAGCGTATTGATTCCGGGTGAGCTCATACTCTACCCGAGCGGCTACATAAGCCGCGCTGTCTGCGGAATAGCGGAGGCGAGCCTGGGAAAGGGTATTTTGCGCCCGTTCTATACTTTGAGCTCTCATCTGAACGAGGGCTTCTATCTGGCGACGCAAGGCTTTTATCTTAGTCTCCTGTGCTTTGGCAGTACTTTCCTTAGCGGCTAACTGCTCTTGTAGTCGCTGAGGGAGGTTCGGGTCCAAATAGTAATCCTTGATTTCACCTATCAGCAGAAGCGTGTCTCCGGCCTTCACTCTCTGGCCCTCCTGCACGTACCAGCGCAAAATACGCCCTGGAATCATAGCATGCAAGGTCTGCGGACGCACATCCGGAGACAGGGAGGTTACTTGCCCTACGGTGGAGACATTCTGAGTCCATGGCAAAAATAAAAATACAAAAAATAGCAGCCCCAGGACTCCCAATACATTCAGTCCCTTACGCACCCACAGAGGAGGCTCCACAGTGCGCCCGATAGCATAACCTATTTCATCTATCCGCTCCGAAACGAAGCCACCAAGAAGCCGGAACCTCATGATAGCAGAGGAGGTTGGATAAAATGAAGATGCTCTGTGACCTCATTATAGGTGCCAGCACATTTGAGACGCCCGTCTTCAAATACAAACACCCGCTGACACATCTGCATTACACGAAAATCCTGGGAAACAACAATCGCCGTATATTCAGCGGAAGGAGAAAGAATGAGCTTGTAAATAGGCTCCTTGATAGCCCACGACACACCAGTAAAAATATCATCTACGAATAAAATCGCTGGTTGAGCCAGCAGAGCACGAGCTACCAGCAGCCTGCGTAAATCCAGCCCACTGAGTACGCCCCTTCCTTGAGGAGGTAGCATAGTGAAAAATCCTTCGGGCAACTTGTCTATCACGGGCTTGAGCTGGAGCTTTTCGCACATCTCATTGACAGCCTCCCAGCTCAGATTAGGAGAGCCTAAGGTAAGATTTTCCCACAAAGTACCTTCTATGATCTCTCCCAAATCTATAGCGTCACCAATGCGAGCCCGCAGAGTGAGCAAATCTATATGCCGCAAATTAGTCCCGTCAATGAATATATCTCCTTGATAGTCCTTGTAGAGACCATACAGAGTCATCAATAAGGTAGTCTTGCCACTACCCATCGGCCCAGTAAAGCATACCTTTTCACCTGCCCGTATACTCAGTGATATGTCCCGTAGAAAAGTGTGTATCATGTTGCGCTGAGCTGAAGAAAAGCTCAGATTACGAATCTCAATACTATAAGATTTTTTGGGCGGCAGGATAATGCCAGTTACCTTTTCAGTAGGGGGGATAAATATCTGGCTGAGCTTATCTATTCCGACAAAGGCATCGTAAAGCGACTCCAAATGACCGACAAGGTCTTGTACCGCATTCAAAATGAGAAAGAGAACCAGCTCCGAAGCCACAAACTGTCCTAAACTAATCTCGCGCTCCACAACTAAAAGCGCCCCCAGACTCAGCATGATCAAGGCTATACTAATTTGATAGAAATACAGAACCCCTTTTTGGGTGAGGAGAGCGCTGAAGTAGTTTTTTCTCGCTCTTAGGTACCGCTCCTCAAGCTCCTGAGTACGGCGGTGAAGGAGGGGGGGAAAACCAGCTACCTTAAATGTAAGCAGCGCCCGAGCCAGCTCTTCCAGCCATGTTGCCATTCGGTACTTCTCATCGGAGACAGCTTTCTTTTTCTTGTAAGTGCCGTGAAAGGAGTAGTATAAAATCGCCCCCACCACCCCTGTCAGCAGCAGAACCGACAAAGCAAAAAATGGCGCATAAAATGATAGAAGAATGATACCAAACGTAATGGTCAATAAGTCCGCAGGAACGTTTAGGAGGAGCTTAGAGATATTTTTCTCTAGCGTGAAAATCTCAAAATACCGATTGATAAGCCCCGTAAGATTCTCTCGGACTACGGCAGGATATAGCCAGCGGGGCACATGATACACTATTTCTAAGGTAGAATGCAAAAACAAACGCCGCTGTAGGTGCTCAATCAATACATATTGCCCTATACGCACGAGAGCAGCGGTAATCAAAATGAGAGCAGCCAGAAGGATGAGGGTAGTGAGACCCGTCACCCACTGAAGGGTCTGTATGTAGGTAAAGATTGCCTGAACTACGACAGGTATGAGTAGCGATGCCCCACCAGATACCAAAGCATATAGGTATATGTATCCGACAAGCTGCCTCTCGGCTGAGAAAAATCGCGCCAAACGGCGAGAGGGGGCTTCCACCTCCTTGGAGAAGGGGGAAGGATGAAAGCCTCGTGGGACGATAATATAGGCGTAAGCCTCCTCACCTAAACCGCGCTGTAGGACTTCCTCGGCATGAAAACGACCAATATACTGTTCATTACGCCAGAGATCCCAGAGGTTTTTCTCTATCGGTAGAGCGAGGAAGAATAATTGCCAGTCTCTGCGAACCATGAGCAAGGGCAGTCGCCGCCGGTGCAGGTGCAAAAGCAAGGTTTCCCGAGTAAATGGCTGAGAAAACGCAACAAGATTAGCATCTCCAAGCCTCTCTTGCAGAGAGTCTAACGAATGAGGCCACTGCGTGCCATCTATACCTGCCCCTGCATAAATCTGCCCGTAAAAGTCGCTTAATGCTTGAAGGTAGCTCTGCACGACTAAGCCAGCTTTTCAACCAAGCGACGCTGTACCTCCTTAGGATCAGCTTTGCCGCCAGAGCGCTTTACAACCTGTCCAACAAAAAATCCCAACAAACCAGCTTTCCCCTTGCGATAAATTTCAACTTTGTCTGGATTTTCTGACAAAATCTCCGAAATCCAGGCTTCTAACTGATTTTCATCGTGTAAAAGCAGGAGATTCATTTCTTGGGCTATCTCTACGGGATGAAGGTTAGGATGAGCGACGAGGTGTGGGAAAACCTTCTCACGCGCTGCACTGAGACTGACTTTCCGCTGCTCAATCAGCTGTATAAGTTGAACTAAACGATGAGGCGGTAGCGGGAAACGCTCCATGCTGCTCGCAGTCTCGTTCAGATAGGCACGAATAGGCCCATTCATCCATGAAGCGGCTGATTTAGGACTCACCCCTTCTGCAAGAAGGGCAAGGAAGTATTCTGCATATGGACGGTCCTCCGTGAGGAGCACGGCGTCCTCAGACGTCAGGCCGTATTCAGTGACTAAACGGTCGAAAAGCCTGTCGGGCAGCTCTGGTATGGAGGCCTGTAGCTCACCTAACCATTCAGTGGATATCACCACTGGTGGAAGGTCAGGTTCTGGAAAATATCGGTAATCATCGGCGGTTTCTTTCTCCCGCAGCGGCACAGTTACGTTTCCGTCCCAAGTTCGGGTCTCTCGCAGAACAGGTTGCCCAGCCCTAAGCAGCTCTACCTGGCGTTGGTACTCATATTCCAATGCCCTACCGAGAGCGGAGATAGAGTTGAGGTTTTTGATTTCTACCCGAGTGCCGAAGGTATCGGAGCCTAAGGGTCGTACAGAGATATTCGCATCACAGCGCAGACTTCCCTCCTCCATGTTTCCATCCGATATACCCAAAAAGCGCACCGTCCGGCGAATATGTGCGAGGTAGCTCATGGCCTGCTGAGCCGTTCGCATATCGGGCTCGCTTACAATCTCTACAAGGCCAATACCTGCCCGATTGTAGTCCAAAAGCGTATCAAAGGGGTCCTGATCGTGAAGGCTTTTGCCCGTGTCCTCTTCTAATTGGATGCGTTCTATGCCCACAGGGTACCGCGAGCCATCCGGCAGCCTCAGAAGAATTTGACCTTTCCGAGCAATCGGAGCCGCCTCCTGTGTGATTTGGTAGCCTTTGGGAAGGTCAGGATAAAAGTAGTTCTTGCGGGAGAAAAAAAAGGTGGAAGCTATCTCACAGTTTAGAGCTAATCCCAGACGCACCGCAGCTTCCACGCAAGCTTTATTCAGCACCGGTAAGGTACCTGGATATCCCAAAGAGACCCATGAAACATAGCTATTCGGACGCTCCCCGAACGTAACCGCTTCGGGAGCAAAGACCTTAGAGCGAGTCTTGAGCTGAACATGCACCTCCAGACCTATCACCATTTCATACATAACGCAGCAAAGATAGCTACCGCAAAAATAACCGATAAGGTCGTCGCCGCTCCCGAATAGAAACGAGACATTGCCCCCCCGAATGACACAGCACCTTCCCACCAGACTCTACCTCAATTTTTCCCTCGCCATACACCTGAGCCCCCTCGGAGATAACTAATCGGCTCCCCCGCCGTAAGATAAGCCTCGCTTTTCGAGCCAAATACAAGCGAGCCCCCCTTTCCACTACTAACTGCGTGGTATCACTAAACCAGTGCCGTTTTTCTACGCTGTCATACCCTATCGCTTGTCCATACACAGGACTCAAACTGCGGTCCAGAAGAACCTCACCTTCTATCCGAAAAGCTGGGGCAAGGCTATCG
Source organism: Bacteroidia bacterium (assembly GCA_025057135.1). Taxonomy (GTDB): domain Bacteria; phylum Bacteroidota; class Bacteroidia; order SpSt-205; family SpSt-205; genus SpSt-205. The sequence continues at coordinate 6,695 of JANWXY010000070.1, forward strand.
TACGGATGAGGACCGACGCGAATATCTCCGCACCATCTCACCTGTCCTTTTACAGAAAAGTCATTCCAACGAATCTCCACAAGCAGGGCCCCATCAGCCCGCTCCCGCAAAATGCTGATTCTCAGCCCATTCAGCCAAATAGCACGATTATCATAAGGTGCAGGGCGGCTTCGGCTGGAGCCTCTATATCCCTCTTCCGAACGCAGGGTATAAACAGGCACGGGCGCAGGATTGGTACTGAGGGAGAGATTATCCCCAGGCTGGAAAGCATCCCACTCATCACCGAAGCTGTACCACGAAGCGCAGACGGAGTCCCCGCGCCATTCTAAAACCCCAAAACCTGGTCCCTCTCCATTTGGCTGGATGAGGCCATCTCCATTCACATCGTAGCTCAGATAAAAATCATGCATGCCTAAAAAAGGATTAGGAAGAGACGCGGACTTGTCCAGGGCCCAGCCCCTGGTAGAATTTCGGAACTCATAGTCATAGCGCCCCTCTGCTGGTAACCAGAATATCCAGCTCCCCAGTCCGTTTGGATGGGATGGGTCAGCGCTGTAAATGTCCTCGCCTGTAAGCTTGTCTTTGCCTACTTGAATATAGGCATAGAGCCCTGGAAAGCCTCGCAAAGCGCCCGGGGGTACCGATACACAGGGCTCTCGTACATGCACACCCCATACCTCAGAACTGACTATAAAGCGACGATTCTCTAACCACAAATACTGATGCTTCACTCGAGGTCCTCCTTTTTCAGTATAAGGCAGCTGAATACGAACGACATCCCCAGTCGTCATGAAGTCCCGCAGCCAGATGCGCAGAATCTCTGGTTTCGGTGGCTGGCGGAGGTCCGTAGGTACTTCACGATGCGCTTCATCCAGAGCACTTAGCGTATAAGCTTTTCCAGGAGCGCGCCAATCCATCAGCCATCGGTCGTATCCTATGGCATATATCGGACGAGAGCCCTGAGTGCTAAGCCCACGACACACTGGCAAAAAAGGAAATGTGTGCAGCCCAGCCCCTCCCGCTGTGTGCCAGTGATTGCCCCCATATAACCCATGAAAAAACTCCGCAAGAAACCCCACTACGCCGGTTTTAGCGGTTCCACAGGTAGTGTAGGAAGAAGCTGTTTCAATCCCGCCTGTAAAAGGACCAAAAGGCGTGGAGATATCACATATCCACAAACCGAAACCATAGTTACAAGGAAAAGGCGGCTTTCGGATATCCAGTCTGTGAGCTAAGTTTCGCCAGATGATAAATAGCACATCTAAACGAGGACGATATCCTGGGTCAGCTATCCGACTACGCAGCTTAGGTAGCCCCGCCCTTTGGGGCAGCAGTTCCCATCGATCAAAGCGCTCCCACGAGAGATTATGTGCTGTCCGCCAATGGGAGCTGGAAAAGGCTTGGATGACCAAATCTACTTCCTGATACAGGCTTTGAGTACCGCCAGCTGGGATTTTCTGACAAGGTACTTTCACCACCTCAGGTATATAGTCACCTAACACAACGAGCTGCCCAAAAGATGCTTCCGCATAAGTACGGGTAATGAGCCCCCGTCCTACCCCGTGCGAGTCCAAAAGTGAGTCGGCATCGGGTGGACACTTTGTCTCGCCTTCTGTATCTCTCCCCCAGGCATGTCCGTATTGACGCTCATGGGGATCATCTCCACAAGCAGTATAATCTACCTCCGCAAAGACCACAAGAATGTATATCGTATCGCGAGTAGGCAGTAGGAATCCTTCCTTAGTATGGGGGACCTGCCCCAAAGTGAATGCCGTAACTAAGCCCGTCGCTTGTAGTGCTTTTGCCAGATATCGGACCATATTTCCAGGGCATAATCCGCTTGTTTTCGGAAAAGTCGCAGACCGCTCTCTATATGAGCTCCACGTGCCCGGGCCCGTACTAAAAAAGGTGTGGGATTAGGATTATAAATAATATCCCACACTAACCATTCTGGTTGAATAAGGTCTATCGGAAAAGGTGGCAAAAGGAGCTCAGGAAACATCCCAAGAGGCGTAGCCTGAACCAGCAGGGGCGGTTTATCCAAGTTTAGATTTAGGCAGTCGTCATAACTGATCACCTCATACGGTAGAGGAAAAGGCAGGCGTCTCCCAGGCTGCCGACTGATGAAAGTAATAGGTATGTTTGGAAAAAGCTCCGCATGGGCATATGCTACGGCTCGTGCCGCTCCGCCAGTCCCCATGATTAAGACATGCCCCCACAAGGGATACACCTCACTCATTTCACTTAGGATATACCGAGCCGCCAGGCAATCTGTATTATCTCCTCTCCAACGACCGTCGGGATAAATACTTACAACATTGACGGCTTGTATAGCGGCAGCCTCTTCTGAGGATTCATCCAGAAAAGAGGAAACGACCTCTTTATATGGCGTCGTCACATTAAAACCAGTCCATCCCTTCCCCGTAATCTCCCTCTTCAGCTCAGTAAGGCTGTGCGGCACATACTGCTCATAAGGCAATCCATATATTCGCCTAAAATATAGAGGAGAAAACGAGAGCACCTTTTCCCCTGCGACAAGTCCAAGCTTCACAAAGTCAAAGGTAAGCATTATACCCCCTCAGAGGCAGAACTAAATCCTTATGCCTCTTCACCCCACATCTTTATGAAGGCTAATCAAATTTTGCCTCCAAAAAAAATAAAAGAATGTTGGCTTATTTAGAGCATAAAACACGCTATGACTGAAAGGCACACGAGAGGGGGCGTGAAAAAAATTTTCCCAAACTCGGCATAAGATGAATATTCCGCTATTTCACTACATCAACCAAATATGAGGAAAAAATGTGGATAATAAGGCTTCTGCATGCTCCATGCGAAAGTATAAAGTGATTAGAAGATTTATTTACCTTTGTCCTTGAACATCAAACTACATGCATATGAGCAAGCGTTATGAAGAACTTGAAAAGCTCGTCAGCGAGCTGACGACAGATTTACGCAAGTTTTACGATGACGGAAATAAGGCAGCTGGTACTCGCGCCAGAAAAGCCCTCTTGACGCTCAAAAATTGGGCCCACGAAGTGCGTAAAGAAATTTCAGCCCAGCGAGCTGCCGCGGACCAGAAGCCCAGTGCGAAGTCTGAATCTAAATCTAAGACTTCCAAACCCGCTTCTACCTCACAGACCACTTCTAAAAAGACACCTCCGAAGAAGAAGTAGTCCTCTGATTCCTCCAGAAGTTATACCTTTGCTCCGCTTGCCCCGTTCGTCTAGCCCGGTCCAGGACACCTCTCTTTCAAGGAGGAAACAGGGGTTCGAATCCCCTACGGGGTACAGCAGCGGAGAAAGGATTTTATGTTCTTTTACTTGTGCTTAGAAGCCCCGTTCGTCTAGCCCGGTCCAGGACACCTCTCTTTCAAGGAGGAAACAGGGGTTCGAATCCCCTACGGGGTACGATTTGTAAAGTGTTTTAGGAGACGCTTCGGAAGTGAAGGTCCTTCATATACCAATGCCGTGTATAGTTCTATAAGGGTCGCTCCGCTGTTTAGGCATTCCTCAACATCTTCTGCTGAAAAGATACCCCCAACGCCAATGATAGGTAGCCCGAAAGAACGCAGATGAGAAATGAGTCGCCGTCGCAAAGGGCGTAAAGGCCTACCACTTACCCCCCCTTCTCCGAGGTTAGGATATGAAATGCTTGTTGTGGTATTGCCAGCAACAAAGCCTGCGATAGAAGCTTTCTGACACATTCGTCCAACTTCTTCAATCGTCTCCTCAGTTAAGTCGGGAGACAACTTGAGCAGTAGAGGTTTGGAGGTTGTATTGTATTTCTGTATGGCTTCTAAGATTAGGGACAGGTGGCCCCGGGTCTGTAGGCTGCGCAGACCAGGCGTATTTGGAGAGCTCACATTTATCACGAAAAAGTCACCCAAGTCCCGAAGTATCCGAAAAGCTTCTGCGTAATCCTTATGCGCTTCACTGAGGGGAGTATCTTTATTTTTTCCTATATTGATGCCAAGGATTAGACCTGATGGCCGCCTTTCTAATCGACGGGCGATAGCTACTGCCCCATCATTATTGAATCCCATACGGTTCAAAAGGGCACCATCCCGCGGAATACGGAAAAGCCTCGGTCGGGGATTGCCCGGTTGAGGACGAGGCGTAATAGTACCTACTTCTACAAATGCAAAGCCCAAGTGAGCCCATAAACGAAGGAGCTCAGCATTTTTATCCAGACCTGCCGCCAAACCGATCGGATGCGGAAACGTTAGCCCCCATAACTCTATCGGGAATACCTGAGGCGCGGAACGGTGCCACAGACCCATTCCGTCCAAAACCTTCGCTACTCTAAATGTGAATTCATGAGCGGCTTCTGCTGGTAGCATGAACAGTAGCTCTCTCAATACCTGCCACACGCCCCAAAGGTAGCCCGACACATTTACGGAATATAAGTCTCCACCCACTCTACCTTGGTTATAGAGGCTGACGCCGCGAACCTTCCAAATGTATTTATGTTTAGTGCCAATATATGAAATCCCGCACAATCATCCTCGGCTTGAGCCTAATCTCAAATTTTGGTTGGGCACAAAATGCCTATTTACAACTCATTCATGCTGTGGCGGACGTAGTGGGCGTGAGCACGCCTTTTATTCTGGACAGCGTGGATATTTACTTATCTACAGACGGTGGCACAAACTGGACACTTGCTGTGCCAGATTTCAAGTTTCGTGATGCTACACCCTATATCCCCATCCCCGCTAACTCATCTAATGTACTAGCCGGTATCGCTCCAGGCAACTCTACTGACCACTCAGACATGCTTCCACTGCCCCCATATCAAGTGCCCCCCTTACCTGCTAATAGCTACAACATTGGCATTATCGCTGGCACTATAAACTTTCTACTTCTGCAGACAAATGTGAATATCTACTACTACACCTCCGCCAGAGCGGCAGCCACGAGTACTACGAGTTTAGACCTTATATTCTTCCATGCCGCACCAGAGATAAATCAAGTAGGCACTTACTTAGTATTCAGTCGACCGCCGACCGCCTCTGCATATACTCCCGATACAATCTTTGGACGATATGAATATACTGACTACATATCTATTTCAGGCCCAGATTTTGTAGTTTTAGATACGAATCCATCCAATCGTAACGACATCTTTCCCTTAGGCTTTGATATTCCAGTACCGGGTAGTCTATTAGGACAAAGCGGCGTCGCCTTTGCCTCAGGCTATGTCGGTGATCCTAATCCTAAGAAGCGCTTCGGCATTCATGTGGCCCTCGCCAATGGAAACGTGATAGCTCTGGATACCATGCGGGTAAGGAGGTTACAAATCGTTCACAATGCGGCCGATACCTCGCTTGCGCAGGTAGATATCCATCTCGGAGGAGTTGGGAGTGGTGCTGTCATTCCATTGGACTTTAGAGAAGCAACGCCTACGATTTTCTTACCAGCGCCAGATAATTTCCCTCTGCCGGTGGCCATCACTCGCCGAGGCCAAAACACGCCTTTAGCTAACTTTACCCTAAACATCCCAGAGAGTGGAAAAAATCACATCATATTTGCCCAAGGTGTTCTGGTTCCTACCAACTATGCCTCTAATCCCAACTCTATTTCTACGAGCTTCAAAGCCCACATTATACAGAATATTAAAGGCTGGGCAAGCTCAGGTCAGTTCATTTTCATTCCATTCCATGGCTGCACAGATGCTCCCAGCGTAGATTTATATGCGAATAATACACCATTAGCTACAAACATCAAGTACTTAGAATCAGCTCCGGAAGTTACATTACCGGCTGGCACATCTGCGAATGTGCAGGTACGCCCTGCTGGACAAACTACCGTAGTGGCTACTTTTTCGCTCTCATCCGCTCAATCGCAAAGCGGCGTTGGAAGTGTGATTTTTGCCAGTGGATTTCTCAATCCCTCAGCTAACCGCAATGGTCCTGCATTCGGACTTTTCATCGTATATCCCGACGGCACTGTTGAGCCTTTATCAAGTACTACCGCCCTTTCGTTCTACGCTTCAACATCTGAGCAGCTGAATGTAGAGCTCACCCCTTCCACGGATGGGAATTGGACCCTATATCTTACAAGTTCAGCTCAGGGCGAAGTACCTTATGCCCTTGCCACCATTTCTGGACAAATTATCTCTCATGGGAGTTATACCTTGCCTGCGGCGGGCACTTGGGCATATCACATTGATGGGGCCCAACTGCAGCGTGGGGTATATATTCTTCGCATTGGTGAAAAGAGCGTGCGCTTAGTACGCCTATAAGAAGGAACGATGTGACCTTTCGGCGGCTGCCCCAAGCAGCCGCTTTTTTATTTCTTTCAAAACCAATTATCTCCTTTACAAAAGGGTCATAAGGGTGATTTGCGATTTCGTACCTTAGCCGAGATGAAAAGAGCACTAGTATGCGGAGCTGGCGGCTTTATCGGTAGTCACCTCGTCAAGCGACTGAAAGCAGAGGGATTTTGGGTGCGTGGTGTAGACCTCAAGTACCCTGAATTCGCCCCCACCGCTGCTGATGATTTCGTTATTGGAGATTTACGAGACCCTAATTTTTGTCGTAGCATTGTAGATGGGCCTTTTGACGAAGTGTATCAGCTCGCCGCAGATATGGGGGGAGCTGGGTATGTCTTTACCGGAGAACACGACGCAGATATCATGCATAACTCAGCGATGATTAACCTCAACATGCTGGACGCCTGCTATAAGCGAAATGTACGCCGTATATTCTATTCCTCCTCAGCATGCATGTATCCAGCCTACAACCAGACAGACCCAGAAAATCCTAAGACAGCCGAGCACACTGCCTATCCAGCTGACCCTGATAGTGAATATGGCTGGGAGAAGCTCTTCAGCGAACGCTTATATTTAGCCTACCATAGAAACTATGGTATGGAGGTACGCATCGCCCGTTATCACAATATCTTTGGACCAGAAGGCACCTGGATAGGTGGGAGGGAAAAAGCTCCGGCAGCCCTCAGCCGAAAAGTAGCCATAGCCAAGCTCAAAGGCATTCCCTACATTGAAGTGTGGGGAGATGGACAGCAGACTCGCTCCTTTCTCTACATAGACGAATGTGTAGAGGGCTCTCTGCGCCTTATGCGGTCTGATTTCACAGGCCCTGTAAATATCGGCTCCGAAGAAATGGTCACTATCAATCAGCTTGCACATATTCTCATGGACATCGCAGGCGTGGAGTTGGAAATTCGGCATATACAAGGACCTATCGGCGTGCGGGGGCGCAATTCAGACAATGCCCTAATCTATGAAAAGCTTCACTGGAAACCATCCCAACCGCTTAGAGAAGGATTAGAAGTCACTTATCGCTGGGTAGAGGACCAAGTAAGGCAGTACATAGCAAAAGGTAAGTTATGAGGTCCCGCATCGGGGTTTTGTGCTCTGGGGGCGACTCTCCAGGCATGAATGCTGCCATACGCGCCGTAGTGCGGACAGCCCTCTATTTAGGGTACGAGCCAGTAGGGATATACAGAGGATATGAAGGGCTCATAGACGGTGAAATGGAAACTCTACACGCGAACTCAGTGAGTGGCATCATACAACGAGGCGGCACCATTCTTCGGGCAGGACGAAGCCCTCGGTTCTTATCACCCGACGGACGACAGCAAGCATATCAGCAACTCCAGCGCTGGAACATTCAGAAACTGATTGTAATTGGAGGAGACGGGACTTTCAGAGGCGCTCAGGATTTTATAAATGAATACCCAGATATACAGGTCCTCGGACTGCCTGGTACCATAGACAATGACCTCAACGGCACCGACTGGACAATTGGATTTGACACGGCTGTGAATATCGCTTTGGATGCGATCGATCGCCTGAGAGACACAGCCGCAGCGATGGGAAGGCTTTTCTTAGTAGAGGTTATGGGACGCGATGCGGGATTCATTGCCCTACACACCGCTGTGGCAGGTGGAGCCGAAGCGGTTCTCGTCCCAGAGACACCCACCGACTTTGATAGTATCGTCCGGGTTTTAGAACGCGGTTGGCAGAGACAAAAAACCTCAGCCATCATTGTAGTAGCCGAAGGCGATGAGGCAGGCGGCGCTATTCTGGCCGCAGAACAGCTTCGGCAGAGGTTCCCCCATTACGAAATACGAGCTACTGTGCTTGGACATATCCAAAGAGGCGGAAGCCCTACGGCTCATGACCGCATTCTCGCCAGCAAACTCGGCGTCGTCGCCGTGGAGCGCTTACATGAGGGCGCCACAGGCGCGATGGTGGGCATTCACTGTGACGAAACTATTCTAACTCCTTTTTCCAAAGCGGTCAAATCCCACTCCCCCCTCAACCCCCTTCTACTTCGTATAGTGGAGATGCTCTCTTTATAGAGCCCTACCCCTCACCCAAAAGCAGCATAAAGCTAAACACTCCTGCCATCAAAGCGTGCAAACTAAATAAGTAGCCCTCCTGCCCCATCCGCTCTCTGGTGATTTCTGCATTTTTGCCCTGTGAGTAAAAAGCTCTTCAGGAGTCGTGCGCCTTTGCGCATCGGACTGGCAGGTGGAGGCACCGACGTCAGCCCTTATACAGACCTATATGGAGGAGCAGTGCTAAATGCTACCATCTCCCTTTACGCCCATGCTTCTCTGGAGCTATTAGATGAGCCTATCGTTATACTCTCCGCTGCGGATAGAGGGGAGGAAATCCGATTACCAGCCACCGCTGAACTGCCGATGGAGGAGCCTCTGCTCCTTTTACGAGGTGTGTATAATCGCATCGTACGCGACTTCGTAGGGAGACCGCTCCCACTTAGGCTAACGACTTCTGTGGATGTGCCACCAGGCTCGGGATTGGGAACCTCCTCTACGCTCGTAGTAGCCCTTATCGGAAGTTTTGTAGAAGCCTTATCACTGCCCCTGGGGGAATATGAAATCGCTCGCCTCGCCTACGAAATAGAACGGATAGACCTTCGGCAGGCGGGGGGAAGGCAAGACCAATACGCTGCGACTTTTGGCGGGGTAAATTTCATGGAGTTCTACGCCGAGGAGCGCGTAATCGTCAATCCTCTGCGCATCAAGCCCGAGTATCTGTATGAGTTAGAGCATGATTTATTGCTTTACTATACCGCTACGAGCCGCTTTTCCTCAGCTATCATAGAATCTCAGCAGGAAAAAGTACGCACAGGCGCCAAAGACTCCATAGAAGCCACTCACCGTTTGAAAGAGGAGGCCTTCCGCATGAAAGAAGCCCTCCTCAAAGGGCAAATCAATCAAATAGGCGAGATATTAGACGCAGGTTTTCAATACAAGCGCAAACTGGCGGAGGGAATATCTACCCCACTTATTGATGAAATTTATGAGGCGGCACGAAAAGCAGGAGCGACAGGCGGAAAAATATCTGGTGCAGGTGGCGGGGGATTTATGGTCTTCTATTGTCCTGGAACGGCTCGTTATGCCGTGGAAGCCGCACTCAAGGCTTTCGGCGGACGGAGTTTCCCGTATCATTTCGTAAAGCATGGACTCACTACATGGACTGCGAAGCTATAGTACTGGCTGGAGGATTAGGTACTCGGTTGCGATCGCGCCTCCCTCATACGCCGAAGGTTCTCGCTCCTATTCAGGGAAGGCCCTTCTTGGGCTATCTCTTAGCTTATCTGCGGGGTCAGAAGATACACCGAGTTTTTCTCTCTCTGGGATATAAAGCGGATCAGGTCACCAGTTGGCTCAAACAAAACCATTTCTCACCGATGAATGTCATCCCTGTGGTAGAACCGCAGCCTCTCGGCACAGGGGGAGCCATGGCTTACGCATGGCGGCATATCACCGCGGAATGCGTGCTCGTACTCAACGGAGACACCTTTTTCCCCATCTCAATAGCTGATTTTTATGCCTTCCACCTCAGCCAAAATGTCCCTCTCTCTATCGCTATGGCATATGTGCAGCCTGCGGACCGATATGGACTGGTAGAGACTTTGGATAAAAAGGTTCAAGCCTTCCGTGAAAAGTCGCCCGCGCCCGCAGGATGGATATATGGAGGGATCGCTCTGATAGAAGCTAAGTGGTGGCTAAGCCGGTCATGGCCAGAGAGTTTTTCTTGGGAAAGTTTCCTCATGCAGGCGGTGCCTGCTTTGCCCATAGGAGCATATGCCGCCGAAAATGTGCCTTTCATAGACATTGGCGTGCCAGAAGACTACGAACGAGCCCAAACGCTCATACCCGCTTATGCTTCCTTTTGACAGGAGCTGGACATTATTTCTGGATAGAGATGGGGTGATAAACGCCGAGAAAGTAGGGAGCTACATTTTTACCTGGAGTGAGTTCGTCTTTTTGCCCAGAGTAGAAGAAGCAATCGCTATGCTTTCTCGGATATTTGGTCGCCTAATAGTCGTAACAAATCAGCGCGGGGTGGGCCGAGGCCTTATGACCGAGGGGGATTTAGAGACTATTCATGAAAAGATGCGCACGCATCTCATGTCCTTGGGCGGCAGAATTGACGCCATCTATGCTTGTACGGACATTCAAGAAGATAGTTTGTGCCGAAAGCCTAATATCGGGATGGCCCTTCAAGCACAGAAAGACTTCCCAGAAATAGACTTCACTCGCTCTATTATGGTAGGCAATAGTGAAAGCGATATGGAGTTTGGCCGGCGGCTGGGCATGCGCACAGTGTGGATAACGACTAAAAAGCCCACCCCTGAGCCCGCCGACTTAGCGGATGAAATTCATCCCTCTCTATGGGCGTGGGCGCTCACGCTTGGAAGTAGGTAGGCTGAGCTTTTTGCGCCAGAATCCTCGGGCTACCGCATACATCACCAGGTAGCGTACGGACCAGCGCCTCAGAAATAGTGGCAAGCTTTCAGTTTTTCTGAGCAGCCATCGGCTAACCGCTGGTATCAGAAAAAAGCTCAGGAGAAATCGCCGCCAAGGCTCATATAGCCACTTTCCCCCGAAAAGCTCTTCTCGGAGTGGTGGATGTTTCCTGTGGAGATAGGGGAGATTATGCTGTCCCATGTCGTATAATCGGGTGAGAGCTATGGGTAAAGTCTGCTGGACACAGCTCCAAACCTTCGCTTCGGGTATGTACCGAAAACGCATACCGGCTGCTTTCAATCTATACCCCATTTCTACATCGCCTAAGCCATGACGCCGCATGTTCTCATCCATACCTGATAAATCTCTGAAAACCTGTGCAGGGAGAAATGCATTTATGGTAATGAAGTGGGCACTTCTGAGAGCCTTTTGGCCGCGTTTTTCTTCTCTCCATTGGAGGTATTCTGTCCAAGGATTAGGATTATCGTGCGAAAAGTATAGGATTTGCCCCAATAGCACCTCATCAGAAGCAGGTTGCGCTTTGAGAAAACTTTCCAGCCAGTCAGGGAGGGGCAAGCTATCAGAGTCCAAAAAAGCAAGCCACTGATGCCTACCGAGGTAAGGTAAGACGAGATTACGCGCGGCATTTCGCCCGCGGTTTTTACCATCAGGATGATGAAGCGGATGTATAAATGGCAGCTGAATCTCCTCTAAGTAAGCCCAAGTCTCATCCGTAGAGCCATCTACACATATGTACGCCGTGAAGTCCCGGTAAGTCTGCTGAGCAAGGGCAGCAATACATAAACGAAGCTCAGAGAGGTTATTGTAAGTGGGAATAACTATCGCCACCTGACTCACTCATGCAAAGTAGCAGTGTATTTTTGGAGTATGTGGCGACGACTCGTGGCCATGAGCGCCCTCCTAATAGCTTGCGCCCAAAAGCCTACCTCAAAAGCCGGCACTGCTTCCAAGCCGCTCTTATACCCTCAGGAAAAACACCTCCGCAATGTTCGTCAGCTTACATTTGGTGGCAATAATGCCGAGGGATATTTTGACAGGACGGGCAAAAGGATCGTCTTTCAAAGCGACTGGATAGAAATCAACCCCCGAGAATGTGACCAGATATTCACGATAGACTTGTCAGATGATCCACCCCGTTATCGTCGCGTTTCTACGGGAAGGGGGCGCACTACCTGCAGCTTTTTCCTTCCTGATGGCAGGATTATTTATGCATCCACTCATGGGGTTTCTGATAGCTGTCCCCACCCTCCTAAAGGGTACAGGCGATATGTGTGGCCTTTGTATGAGTATGACCTATATGTGTATGATCCCCGAACAGACAGCCTCCGAGCTTTCCTACCAGCCAAAGGATACGATGCCGAAGCTGTAGTATCTCCTGACGGACGCTATTTACTCTTTACTTCTCAGCGCAGTGGAGACTTAGAGCTTTGGCTATACGACTTCCAAACTCAAACCCTGCGCCAACTGACTAATGAGGTTGGGTATGACGGCGGAGCCTTTTTTGGGCCTGACTCAAAAACGATTGTCTGGCGAGCTAGCCGCCCCAAAGGGCCCCAGATTGACTCATACAAAGCCCTTCTCGCCGAAGGACTCGTGGAACCCTCCGAGATGCAAATCTTCATTATGCACATAGACTCTATGATTCCTCGTCAAGTTACAAATCTGCCCGGCGCTAATTGGGCACCTTACTTTCACCCGAGCGGTAAAAAAATCATCTTTTCAAGTAATCATCACTCCCTCAGCCAAGGAGGACGACACTTCAACCTATTCATGATAAATACTGACGGAACGGGTCTTGAACAGATTACTTTTGACCCAGAGTTTGACGCATTTCCGATGTTTTCCCCCGATGGAAAAAAGCTCATCTGGGCCAGTAATCGCGCCGGCCGTCGTCCACGCGAGACAAATCTCTTCATAGCTGACTGGGTAGAGTAGCTGCGTATGAGATGGCTAGGCATGCTGAGCAGTGGAGTGCTTTTAGGGCTCTTTCTTTCAGGGGAAAAGAAACTGAGTATGCCGGAGGAAACAAGCGTTCCCCATGATACGCTGAGACGAACCGTGGCTACGAGCTTAGTGCCGCTACGTATCATAGGACACACAGCACAGAAGGTGAAAGATGGTTTTGCCCTCCATGCAGGAGAAACTTATCCAGTATGGGCACGCAAGTTAGCCCTAAGCTGGAAAGGTATCCCTTATGGTAGCGGTGGCATCGGGCTAAAACCACATGAACTACTCCTGAACTTAGACCAGATGGACTGCATGACCGCCGTAGAAAATCTGGTAGCCCTCCATATCGCATATAAAAATGGAGCTCCTACTCTTGAAGGCTTCTCCGAGGCGCTCCTGAGCGTTCGGTATCACGCCGTTCCCCCTTGTAGATTAGAGGATAGGCACCATTATCTCAGCCACTCCTTCACGAAGTGGGAGCTTGCTGGATGGGGCGCATGGCTCCCCTTGGGCATAGCTGATGAGCGTCCGATTAGGTTTATTTCCGCCAATCCGAAAAAATATCCTGCCTTCACAGACTGGCAGTATGTACGCTCCATAGAACAAAAGCTATCGCATCGTCCTCGGTATTACATCCCCTCAAAAGAGCTTCACCACTGGCTACCAGCTCTAAAAGACGGAGACCTCATAGCCTTTGTATCCCCAAAGGAGGGACTGGATGTGTCTCATGTAGGGGTATTTTTTTGGGAGGAGGGGAAAGCGACTTTCGCCCACGCCTCTTTGATAGCCAAAAAATGGGTTTTTGGAGAGGATTTGTGTGCTTATTTGGATAGAAGGGGAGAAAATGTCAAGGGTATAACCGTTTTTCGTCTATACTAACGCTTCAGGGGTTCATGACTGACTCATCTGAATGCAGTTACACGCACCGATATGCTATAGCTTTAGCATATGATGGGACAAAGTATGCAGGATGGCAGCGGCAGCCTAACGCGCCCACGGTCGCTGCGGTCGTAGAGGCAGCAATAGCAAAGATTACGGGCTCACCTGTCAAACTTACCGGTGCAGGACGCACAGATGCCGGAGTCCATGCTCGCCAGCAAATCGCCCACTGGGATGCAGAAAAGCCTATCAAGACGCCATTCCTGCACCGCCTGAATAGCGTTCTCCCTTCGGACGTACGAGCCACTGCCCTGTATCAAGCAGATAGCCTTTTTCATGCGCGTCATTCCGCCCTGAGACGCACCTATCGCTATTTTATACATTGGGTACCTGACCCTTTCTGTCGCGCATATAGCTTGTTTTTACCAGCACATCCGAACCTTCAAATTCTAAATCAAGCCGCTGACCTACTTTTAGGCAGTCATAACTTTATAGGCTTTACCAAGGAACCAGCTAATCAACCCAATCTAATATGCCAGGTCTATCAAGCTCACTGGATAGACTTACAAAGCGGTAAGGCTTTTTTTGAGATAACCGCTAATCGCTTTTTACGAGCGATGGTCCGTGCGCTTGTAGGAGCCCAACTGAGAGTATCGGCGGGGAAGCTGAGCTGGGATACTTTTAAGGCAGCCTTATATAAAGGCGATCGAGGCTGGGGCATGCATTTAGCTCAGCCTCAGGGACTTTTCCTGTGGTCAGTGGAATATCCTCCGCAGTCCTTATATTTGCTGGAAGGCTATGCCATCTTCACGATTGAGTCAAGTTCAGCGCCAGGTTCTGCGTCAGAACCAGCGTCAGATACAGCTTGCCCGTCTGCTGGAGGTTCCGACGGAGGAACTGGATAAATACATCAATCAAGAGCTGGAAAAAAATGAAGGCTTAGAGATAGAGGGCGAAGAGCCTCTCAACTTACCAGAAGGTCCGCTCTTACTGCGGGGAGGATATTCCTCGGGCACAAATGACGAAGAAGGGCTATCTCCTATTCCTCATACTGCGGATAGAGACGACACAGAGGACTTTTACGGTCCGTACAATTTCAGTGCGAAGCAGACACTGTATGAGTCGCTGATGGAGCAGCTACCTGGACTGGAACTATCCCCCAGGGAACGAGCCATAGCTGAGTACCTCATCGGAAATCTTGATGAGCGAGGCTATCTTACAGAATCGGTCGGACGGTTAGCCCGCCTTTTCTCCATGGATACGGCTCAGGGATTCCCTGTGAGCGAGTCAGAGATGGAAGCCGTACTGAGTAAGATACAATCTTTGGAGCCCCCTGGCATAGCCGCACGCTCTCCACAGGAGTGCCTCTACCTTCAAGCCAAAGCCCTGCCCGAAGATGACCCACAAAAACCTTATCTAATGCGTTTGTTAGGCCAGGACTTTCATTTGTTTGCAGCTCGGCGTTTTGACAAACTGCGCGAGCTGTACAAACTTTCTGAAACCGAATGGAACCAGCTAATAGAGCGCTTACGCAGTTTCTCTCTGGCACCTGGGGCGAGCTTGTCAGAAGAAACAGCTCCTCAAGTGCAGCCTGACTTTCTCCTTCGCATAGAGTCCGATGGTACTTTGCGTGTAGAGCTTACTCGGTGGTACGCTCCAAGACTGCGGGTTAGTAGCGCTTACAAACGCCTTTTAGAGCAGTATGACCGCAAAAAATCCACAGGGGAACTCTCAGAAGTTCTACGCCACATAAAGGATCGTGTGGAAAGAGCAGAGCAGTTTATACAACTTCTCCATCAGAGGGAAATAACTCTACTCCGAACAGCGGAAGAGATTATACGGCATCAGAGGCTTTTTTTTCTGAGTGGGTGTGATGAAAGGCAGCTGCGTCCGCTTGTTTTGCGTCAGGTAGCCGAAGCCGTCAAGGTAGATATTTCCACCGTCAGCCGAGTGGTCAATAGCAAGTACATAGAGACGCCTTGTGGGGTTTATCCGCTCAAGTTCTTCTTCTCCGAAGGACTTCGCAGTCAAGATGGAAAACAAATCTCTAACAAAGCTGTGAAGCGGCTATTGCAGGATATTATCGCTCAGGAGCCGCCAAACACCCCACTCTCGGATGAGAAGCTCGTCAAGCTCCTCCGAGAACGCGGGATAGACATCAAGCGGCGCACAGTTGCTAAGTACAGAGAGCAACTTGGTATTCCCTCTGCGCGCGAGCGCAAGCGTATCATATAACTTTGCCTCATGCCAACTCCTAATACTCCCAAACGCACAATACTGCTTGGGCGCTCTTCCGAATGCGATGTCATCATCAATCACCCGGAAGTTTCGGGGCGCCACGCTTTCCTTTCTATACTGCCTGACGGAGCTGTGGAAATCAAAGATGCAGGCTCCCGAAATGGCACTTTTATCAATGGGGAACGCGTGCTAAACGGTATTCTCCGTCCAGGAGATAAGCTCAGCTTCGGGTCCCAAGTCATAGATTGGGAAGCGATTCTGCGGGATCCCCCTCCGCCCATCGGTGGGAGTGGCAGTCCGACACGCTCCACACGCGTACCCTTCAAGAAGGAAACGCCGCTCCAAACCCTTCTCTGGGTCATTATAGCTGTGATTGTCGTAGGTGCCATTCTCTGGTTTTTCGTAAAGCCATGGGTATTTCAACCGAAGTGAGTACCGCTTCACCCACAGCCCAGGAAATTTGGCAGCGGTGTTTGGAGGTTATCCAGCGTAACCTCGGAGCCAACCAAGCACCTATTCAAACATTTCTCAGCGCTGTACAGCCAATATCCCTTCAACAGAGCGTCCTCACGCTGCGCGTTCCGAGTCAGTTCTTCTATGAGTACATAGAAGAGCATTTCTCGCCGCTGATAGTACGGACACTTCGTCGGCTTTTAGGACCCAAGGCCCGCTTAGAATATCAAGTCATGACAGCTATGGAAGCTGCACCCATGCGCCTGCCTTCTCAGGAGCTGCCTCCCCCCATGGTCTTTCCGGGCTTGCGCCCCTCCCAGCCATTTCCCACAAACCTCAATCCTAAATATACTTTTGAAAACTTTATAGAAGGGGAATGTAATCGTCTCGCCCGCAGCGCCGGCATGAGTGTCGCTCAGCGTCCCGGCCAGACAGCTTTCAATCCTCTATTCATATACGGGGAAGTTGGACAAGGTAAGACGCATTTAGTGCATGCTATCGGAAACTATGCTCGCCTCCTCCACCCTGATAAGGTTATTCTATATTTGACTTCTGATCGCTTCGTACAGGAATACACTGACTCAGTCCGAAGCAAAAAAGTGAGCGATTTTCTCCAGCGCCTACAATCGGTTGACTTTCTCATCGTGGATGATATTCAATACCTCGTGGGAAAAGCCAGCACTCAGGATATGTTCTTTCACATTTTCAATCACCTTCATCAGAAGAGTCGCCAAATAGTCATCACCGCTGATGCGCATCCATCAGAGCTGAAAAGTATGGAAGAGCGAATTACTTCGCGTTTCGCATGGGGCTTAGCAGCTCCTTTATATCCGCCTGACTACGAAACAAGACTGGCGATTCTGCGGTTTAAACTGCGACAAGAAGGTGTAGAGATCCAAGAAGAGATTCTATCGTACTTGGCAGAAAATGTACAAAGCCGAGTGCGTGATTTAGAGGGTGTAGTGATTCAGCTTTTGGCTGAGACTTCTATCCGTCGCCGGGAGCTCTCACTGAGCTTGGCAGAGCAGGTGGTCAGCCGCTTCAAACCTCTGCGCACCCGGGCCATCACCGTAGAAAATATCCTCAAAGCCGTTTCTAACTACTTCAAAATCCATATAGACGAGCTCACCGGCAAATCCCGACGGAAAGAAGTCGCTCACGCCCGCCACATTGCCGTTTATTTAGCACGCAAACATACCCGTCATGCTCTGAAGGCTCTGGGAGAATACTTCGGCGGACGAGATCACTCTACTATTCTACACAGCTGTCAGTGGGTATCTGAAATGCTACCTATTGATCAAGAGCTCAATCGTCATGTTCAGGACTTGGAGCGCATCCTTTTTAGATCAGCTTAGCGCATACGGTCAAGTTATTGAGCAGCATCCCAGATATTTTATTGCTCTTGACGATCCTCAGCGATGGCGAGAGTTAGCGCTCATCCTCCGCACTAAGGGCGAAGTGGAGTATTTCGTCCTCCTCACAGGTACGCATAAGCCCCCTTGCTTTCATCTCCGGTATGATCTGCGCAGTTTGCTCTACTTGATAGACATTGCCGTAACTTTCTATGTGCAAGAATCCCAACCTGTCTCCTCTGTCGCTGACATTTGGCCTGCAGCTGAATGGCAAGAGCGGGAGGCCTACGATCTATTAGGGATTCAGTTTGCTGGCCATCCCAATCTTCGACGAATCCTACTGCCGGAGGATTGGGAAGGCCATCCCCTTCGCTGCGACTACGCGATGCCCGAGTCGTATAAGGATATACCCCTTATTTATCAACCTCCCAGTGCCGCGATATGATCAGCATTTCTTAAGGTCTGAGAAATTCGCCCGCCAGATAGCGGATGCGGTCTGTCCGCTTCCAGAGGAAACCATTTTAGAAGTAGGACCCGGGCGTGGTGCCCTCACGAAATACTTATTGCAGAAACCCCATTCTTACATAGGCATAGAGATAGACAAACGCTGGATAGATGAACTCACATCAACCTACACCGCCGCTCATGTCCAGTGGATCATCGGTGATTTTCTGACGACGCCTTTACCAGAGAGGCCTCTGTATTTTGTCAGCAACTTGCCTTACAGTATCTCGGGACCAGCTCTTTTTAGAATACTTGAACATCATCCGTGGATACGCGCTGGTGTAGTTATGCTTCAAGCTGAGGTAGCCCAACGCCTGTATGCTCCTGAAGGAAAGCGTCCTTACGGAAAGCTGAGTGTCTTGTTTCGGAGTATATTTGAGGTGAAGCGCTTACTGCGACTTCCTCCCGGAGCATTCTCGCCCCCTCCCAAGGTGTGGAGTGAAGTGGTTATGTTTATTCGGGCACCTCGCATTTCTCCGCAAGAGTGGAATAGTTTTGCTCAAGTTGTGAAAGCCGCTTTTCGTCAGCCGCGTCAAACTGTGGCTAAAAACCTACGGGAAAGTGGCTACGACGTTCCTCAGGTGCTTCAATCTATGCGCCCACATCAGCTCACGATTGAGGAGTTTATTAGGCTGTGGATGATGCTGCGTTCATGAGGAAGTAGATTTCTGGCTTGCGCTTGGGGATGGGAAGAGAGTGGTTTGTTTTTTTGA
>JANWXY010000089.1 GCA_025057135.1 Bacteroidia bacterium
ACCCAACCCTCTCCCTGCCCTCCCCTAACTGCGCCTGAGCTCTTCCAACGCCGATATGCCAAGCGCATCCACAGGCGAATCATACCCCATAGCCCCCACTTTTCCCGAATGTACCTAATCGTACTGGGCAGCGAAGCCCAGAAATAAGAAGAAATCTCCACAGAAAAGCTCGGCTCCATATAGCAGTTCACCACACACCCTTCACAGAAAGAAAACCTTCCCTCCAGCTGGCGAAGGTGCTCTACCGAGGGAGAATAAAACAACTCATACAAATT
Source organism: Bacteroidia bacterium (assembly GCA_025057135.1). GTDB lineage: Bacteria > Bacteroidota > Bacteroidia > SpSt-205 > SpSt-205 > SpSt-205. Next base: position 276 of record JANWXY010000089.1, read on the forward strand.
CCCTCGGATAGGGAAACGGTAACCCATCTCATGGGCATGGTAGCAGGGAAGGAGCAGCTCATTTGAAGGAGAGATGACCACCACTGCCGAAGTAGCGCGACAAACAGGCGCACGAGACGAGTTCCCACCAGATTCCCGCAGCCTGAGAAAGGCTTCATTGAGATACACGTAGCGGCGACGCGCCCAACGGCGCAGCTCAGCCATAATCTCAGATGAAAGCTCAGAGTCCCCTACCTGATTGTAGGCAAAAATAGGGTTTAGAATAAGTATGAGCTTGTTTGGCTCAGCGAACTGCCGATATACAGCTTCTATTTCGGTCCAGTTAGTGGATGTAACGGTAAAAAGAATATCTGGACGCTCCCCCAGTTGACGGGCTACTTGTATGCTCTCCTGAACAAAACTAAAACAAGGCACACCTCCTCGCATGGCATCATGTTTTTCAGGGGTAGCAGCATCTAATGAGAAATGGAGCATGTCTATTTTACCTGCCAGCTCACGAGCGCGCTTAGGATATAGAAGCGTGTTTGTTGTAACGGTCGTAAGAAAGCCCATGCGTTGAGCCATCTCTAAAAACACAGGGAGCTGCCGATGTAAGAGAGGCTCCCCGCCAGTGAAGTCTATAATCCGGACTCCCAGTCGTCGCAAGTCCCGTAGATTTTGAGCTACGTTCTCTATGCTCGCATACGGAGATGGTTTCTCCCATATATCACAAAAGCCGCAGGAAGCGTTGCAGCGATAGGTCAAGTAGTAGTTGCACAGGACAGGCCGAGAAAAAAGGCGCATTATTGCGAGAGTCCAATTTCCTGTGGAGTAAGCCCTCCAAAGTTGCCAGACGATAAAAGCAAAATCGCACAGGGCCCCTGAGTGAGTGCCTCTCGGAGCGCAGCAGCCAAGTCTTCACGGTTATGGAACCACCGGATACCCTTGCCCAAAGCCATACGAAGCGCTTGCGGGTCAGCGCCTTTTTCCCATGCGATTTGTTCATTTAGGTAAATCCAGACATTGCGAAGCGAGCGTAGAACCTTTTGATACTGCACAGCATAAGTCGGCTTTAGGCTGCTATATGTATGAAGCTCAAGCACCACTATGAGAGGCAACTTAGGAAAAGTCTCTCGTATCGCCTCCACCGCCGCTTGTACTTTGCTGGGAGCGTGGGCAAAGTCTCGTACCACCACTCTATCCGCGCTTTGATGCCATATCGTCTGACGCTGAAAAGGCAGCTCAAATGAACTCAGTATTTCCGCAAAATCTTTATCCTCTACGAAAAACTCCTGTAATAGCCGCCACACAGCGCTGACGTTGAGCACGTTGTGGCGCCCCCAAAATCGCAGCGGTACTATTCGCTGCCCCAACCGCACAAACCATCGCCCCTCCTTTCGAATGTATGGCAGTCCCTGATACGGAATAGCAGTCTGCCAGCCTGGGCGTAGTATTTTCTCTACCAGCATCTTCGCAGAAGGGTCCGCAGAGTTGTAGAAACATATACCCCCTTTGGGAAGGTTTTGGAGAATATGCTCAAAGGCTGATAAGTATCTCTCAGGCGTAGGATAGATATTCACATGGTCCCAGGCAATTCCCGTGAGTATGAGCCAGTGAGGATGATAAACGGCCGCCTTAGGTTGAGGATTTAAGACAGAGGCAGGATATTCATCCCCCTCAAATATAAAGGTCGGTGCATCACTGAGCTGAAAGGTAGTTGGCAGAGAGGGGGTCAGAGCGCCTATGAGCCAATCAGTAGATATACCGAGTTGCTGAAAAGCGTAAATCAGAAGAGCTGTGGTTGTCGTCTTGCCATGGCTACCTGCCACAACGATTCGGTGCTTGTGCTGGGCAGCTCGGGCAGTAAACGAGGGCATGTCCAAAATAGGCAACCTAAGCTCTTGGGCACGTCTCAGCTCAGGATTATCTTCACGCGCATGCATCCCCAGTATAATAAGGTCTATATCAGGAGTAATGCGTTCTGGAAACCAGCCCTCCTTATCAGGAAGGAGCCCGGCTTCCATTAGACGAGTTCGCGCTGGGTCTTCTATACGATTATCTGAGCCTGTAACTTGATAACCTGTCTTTCGCAAATAGGAGGCGAGAGCGTGCATCACGCTGCCACCGACCCCAATCACATGCACCCGCTGCACACAGACAAAGATATCACCCCCCTCGGGTATGCACTAACTTTTCAACCTACAGGGGAGAAAAACTCTACTACTCTCTCCAAACTATGCGCAAGGTGGTCTATTTCCGAGGGGAGGTTGTAGAAAGCGAAGGAAGCTCTTATCGTAGCAGGTACTCCCATGGCGTCCATGAGCGGTTGCGCACAGTGGTGTCCTACCCTCACAGCTATGCCAGCCTGGTCTAAAAAAGTACCTGCGTCATGAGGGTGCACCTCTTCAAGGGTAAAAGACCAGAGAGAACCCCGGGGACGCGCTGTACCATACAACTTCAAGGTCGGTATATTGCCTAATCGCTGCTCCGCATAGTCTGAAAGATACTGCTCATAGGCTTGGATAAAATCCCATCCCACCCGTTGATGGAGATAGCGGATAGCCTCAGCAAAAGCTATAGCTTCGGCAATAGCTGGCGTGCCTGCTTCAAACTTGGCAGGGGGAGGAGCAAAGAGAGTCTTTTCCCAACTTACGCGGCGAATCATATCTCCCCCTCCCTGATATGGCGGAAGCTTTTCCCCCCATGGTCTGCGCAGATATACAACGCCTATTCCCGTCGGTCCATACAGCTTGTGACCCGAGAATACTAAGAAATCCACACCCCACTCTTTGACTGAGATGGGACGATGAACAACAGCCTGGCAAGCATCCACAAGCACAGGAATGCCTCTCTGGCGAGCAACATGAGCTATTTCGGCAATGGGCATCTCAGTTCCGAGGACATTAGACATGGCGGTGATGGCTATCAGCCGTGTATGAGGAGATAAAGCCGCATGGAACTCTACCCAGTCAAAGCTTCCATCTTCTCGTAATGGAATAGGACGCAGTTTGATAGAAAGCTCTTCTTCCACAAGCTGCCATGGTACGATATTAGCATGGTGCTCAGCCTGAGTGAGAAGAATCTCATCCCCTGGACCAAAATACGCTCGCCTGAGCCCCTGTGCTATGAGATTGATGCCCTCCGTAGCTCCCCGCACAAACACAATTTCTTCCGCGGACTCAGCTCCGATAAATTCCGCCACTGTCTCGCGCGCTGCCTCATACAGGGCAGTAGCTTCTTGACTCAGCCAGTGCACCCCGCGATGAATGTTAGAGTTACGCTCTTTCAGAAACCGTGCCAGAGTCTCTATTACGACTTGGGGCTTTTGAGCCGTGGCTGCATTGTCTAAATAAACGAGCGGAGCTCCGCTTGGATGCCGCTGACTTAGTATCGGAAAATCGGCACGCAGCCGCTCAGCTTCACGAACCCAATCTTTCATTCAGACAAAGTCTAAACAAATATACATCACCCCTCTCATCCCATCATCAGAGGTGTGTATGTTTGATGAAATGAGGTGGAACTGGCTGATAGGCGGGGCTCTCGCAGGGCTGCGGATGCTCACAGTACGCCGAGCCTTGAACGCAGCTCTTGTAGGAGGAAGTTATCTTGCAGCGAGATATCGGCTACGATGGTCTCCTCCCAAGTATCCGCTCTTTTTAGGTGTAGAACCTACCACCGCCTGCAATCTTCGCTGTCCTCAGTGCATTTCGGGTTTGCGCGCTTTCACCCGTCCTACGGGACGATTAGAGGTTTCGCTTCTGGAGAAACTCATGGATGAACTGCACCCGCACTTGTGGGGAGTGCTATTTTATTTTCAAGGCGAGCCCCTTCTTCATCCAGAAATTGGCAGGCTCATCTTCACTGTGAGCCGTTATCGTTTGCTCTCATCCATCAGTACGAATGGGCACTTTCTCTCCGAAGAGAAATGCTACGAACTCATCGCGGCAGGATTGACCCATCTACGCATTTCTGTGGATGGAATGTCTCCGGAGACTTACAGTAAATACAGGGTGGAAGGGGATTTAGCCACTGTACAGGCGGGGATAAATCGCCTTATACAAATGCGCCGAGCGATGCGCAGCCGCTATCCACTCGTAGAGCTACAGTTTATCGCTTTTAGGCACAATACGCATGAGATCGCAGACTTTCGCCAGTGGGGACGCCAAATAGGCGCAGACCTTGTTCGTGTCAAAACCGCTCAAATCTTACACCTTACACAAGAAGCCTACAATACATGGATACCCGAAAATGGTGGGCGCTACATTCAAGCAGGAGACGGCACCATACAGCTACGAGAGAAGGTACCCAATCGGTGCTGGCGACTTTGGCGAGCTGCTGAGGTTACTTGGGATGGGCGCGTGCTTCCCTGCTGCTTTGATAAGGATGCTGAATACAGTTTCGGTGCTTTGAGAGAAGGGGACTTCACCACGATATGGCATGGCCCCCAGGCCGAGGCGTTCCGCAAACGCGTTTTTCAGATACGGGAAAGTATAGATATTTGCCGAAACTGCTCAGAAGGCACACGGACATGGCTGTGATTCGTTTCCATCGGGAAGGGCGATATTGGATCATGGGTACTTTCTTAACGGGAGCTCTGCTTGCCCTACTTCTGTGGAAACTGCACCCTCCGCTCTGGGTTTCTATTCTCCTGGGTATCCTCTGGACGATATGGACCGCACTCCTTCTCAACTTTTTCCGATATCCCTCTCGTCGGTGCCCGGCGGAACCTCAGCTAGTATATGCCCCCTGTGACGGAAAAGTCGTAGAAATCAAGCGTACATTTGAGCCGAAATACTTCCAGACAGAAATGACCCAGATTAGCATTTTCATGTCTCCGCTGAATGTGCATGTGAATTGGGCTCCAGCAGCAGGCATTCTGCGCTTCCGAGATTACAATCCAGGGACTCATCTGGTCGCTTGGCATCCCAAGTCCTCTCTGCTAAATGAGCAAAGCTTTCTCGCTGTGGAGCAGGACGCGCAGCACAGGTACGCTCTGCGACAAATCGCCGGTGTGTTAGCTCGGCGAATCTGCACCTATCCTGCGACGGGAAGCTCACTTCGGAGCGGGAGCGAAATCGGCTTCATCAAGTTTGGCTCTCGGGTAGACGTCCTTTTACCGCTCACCGCAGAAGTATGCGTGCGTCTCGGTGACCATGTTCGCGGCGCCCTCACTCCAATCGCCCGATGGTAATGCATATTGCTCTCGCTGGAAATATCGGCTCAGGAAAGACTTACGCCACCTATGTCCTGAGTGAAACCCTCCGATATGAAGCTGCCTACGAGGATGATAGGGAAAATCCCTTCCTACTGGACTTTTACCAGGATATGGTGAGATGGGCTTTTCCGATGCAGATATATCTACTCAACCGCCGTTTAGAAACGACTCTCTACATCCAAAACAGCGGCAAAAACTACATCCAAGACCGCACACTCTATGAGGATGCGGAAGTCTTTGCCCCAGTCCTACGGGATATGGATATTCTACCAGCTCGGGAGTATGAGGTATACTATGCCCTTTTTCAAAAGATAGCTTCTCTGGTCCGCCCCCCAGACCTCCTTGTGTATTTGCGAGCTTCTGTTCCGACACTCGTGGATCAGATACTTTCCCGAGGACGTCCGTATGAGGAAAACATCAGTTTAGAATACTTACGCAAGCTCAATCAAGCCTATGACGCTTGGTATGAACGGTACGACCGAGGACCGAAAATATCCATTTCAGTAGATGAGCTCCACGGACGAGAGGACGGTCCAGCCTACATGGTAGACCAAGTCGTACGCCGAGTTGTTAGCCTTTTCTGATGTCGCGCACCCTCACTGTGGCTATCAGTCCCTGTCCTAACGATACCTTCATATGGGGCGCCCTCGCCCTGGGCAAAGTCAAACTCCCATTCCGCCTGCAGTTTCAGTTTGAGGACATTCAAACGCTCAATCAGCTCGCCACCACAGGAGGAGCTGATATAGTAAAAATATCTTTCTTTCAATATGCCCTCCTACCACCGAAAAAATATCGCCTACTACCCGTAGGGGTCGCTATGGGTTATGGAGTAGGACCGCTGCTGATAGCCCGCTACCCAATCTCTTACGACTCTCTCTGGCGCGCACGCATAGGCATTCCAGGCAGAGGAACAACAGCTTACAGCTTACTCCGATTTTTTATACCTCATGCAGAGAACCTGGTAGAAATGCGTTATGAACGGCTCATGCCCGCTCTCGCCCTGGATGAGATAGATGCCGCAGTAATTATCCATGAAAGCCGCTTCACTTATCATCAGTGGGGCTTTGTGTGCCTCCAGGACCTGGGGACCTATTGGACTGAAAAAACCGGCTATCCGATTCCACTCGGTGGCGTTGTGGTGCGCCCTACCCTGCCCAGGCGCCTTATAACCAGAGCGCTACGCCGCAGTTTATGGCTTGCGCAGAAAAGAAGGGTCCCTCATTTAGACTCCTATATCAGCTTCTACGCCCAAGAAATGGATTCCGAAGTTCAGCAGGCTCACATACAGCTCTATGTAAATAGTTTCAGCTATCGCCTGGGAAACCTTGGAAAAGCCGCCATCCGATACTACATCAAGTGGGTCCGACAAATGCATAAAGCCGAACTTTTACTCTAACTTCACACTAACGAGTGTATTTTGACACACATGATAAACCGCAAAGTCCTCGTCGTGGATGATGAACCAGACGTGCTTGAGATACTTTCCTACAATCTTAAGCAAGAAGGTTATGAACCGCTCTTAGCTGAGGAGGGCGAGACTGCGCTCCGACTGGCTCAGCAGTATCAGCCCGCGGTCATTTTATTAGATATTATGATGCCGGGCATAGATGGTTTGGAGGTATGTCGCCGCCTGCGCAAGCTGCCTGAGACACGAGAGAGCTATATCATTTTCTTGACGGCTCGGTCAGAGGAATTCGCAGAGTTGGCTGGATTTGAAGCGGGAGCGGATGATTTTTTAGTGAAGCCCATACGCCCTCGCTCTCTTATAAGTCGTCTAAAAGCCCTTTCCCGCCGAGCCGTACCACTGCAGAGGATTCAGTTTCCAGGGCTGGAGATCGTTCCAGATGAGTACGCCGTTCATAAGGATGGGCAGGTTATCTCCCTTTCTAAGAAGGAGTTTGAGCTCCTCTTTGCGTTAGCGAGTCGTCCGTATAAGTACTTCTCCCGAGACGCCCTACTTGACCGCATCTGGGGAAATGATACTTATGTTATCCCCAGAACCGTGGATGTACATATCCGCAAGCTGCGAGAAAAAATAGGTGCCAGTTACATAGAGACCCTCAAGGGGGTCGGCTATAGGTTTGTCCCTGAACCTCAGGAGAAAGAATAAAAAAGCCCCCCACGTCTGCCTCTCATATCCCAGAAAGGTAGAGTCAAGGTGTGGCGCAGCTGTACCCTTGTCAGGTATAACCGCATAAATTCTGAAATAGACGCCTCACGCTCCAAGTAAAAACAAGGTAGGGGCCTTGGGCAAAGGTGTGGGTTTCCACAGAGCCACGGGCTGCGTGCGAATGAATCCCGTCGGCGCCGTCAAGTGATGGGCCACGCAGAGGTACAGGGTAGGAGGCGCTGATTGGACAATCTCCTGCAGAAGGTTATCATTACGGGCAGGAGACTCCATTATAATCTGCGTCATATGATGCGCCTGCGAAAAAACCTTCTGTAAAAACCGCCGACGCTCTGGTTTAGATATAGGAGGATAGCCCCAGAAAGTGAAAGCCTGCCCAGATAGTCCAGAGGCAGCGAGAGCTAAGGTGATGCTGCTCGGACCTGCCAGAGGGATCACTTCGTACCCTTCGGCGTGAGCTCTTCGCACCAAAGTCATCCCCGGGTCAGCGACACCAGGCAAGCCTCCCTCGCTCAGCAGACCAGCGGGATAGCGATGCGTAAAAACGGCCTCATATGCTTCTGATGACCAGTCGTGAAGGCGAGCGTCGTACTCATAGAACCGAGCCGTAGGAGCAACGCCCACTCGAGATAGAAGCCCACGCACGCGAGAAATCCGTTCTACAAAGAAGTGTTCTATCTGCTGGGCGATTTCCCGCCAATAATCATACATCCAGTAAGAGGACTCTCTACTGAGGGGTACAGGCAAAAGGTATAGCCGCATCGCCCAAATATCGCTATCCACACCACTCACAACTATCAGCATGGAGATTGTTTATCATCCTAAGCTACCGACCAGATATCTTTGCCATATGCGTTCTGCGCAAGCTATCCTTACTATTACTCTATGGCTGACAGCTTGTACTGGGGGAGGTGATAGTGGTCAGAATGAGGAAGTTCCACTATCAAGTACAATAACTCGCTCGGAAGTACGGGTGAAAGAGAAGTGGCGCTCCCTGGTCAGAATTACCAGCCGAAAGCCTCAAAAAACGCCTCCCTTCAAAGTCTCTGGAAAGGAATGGAAAGTACATTGGAAAAATAAGGAGCAAGGGGAGCTGATTTTGATTTTATACGATGCTGACAATCCTGATTACTCAGAGATTCTCGCAAACACCTCCGCCCCAGATGAAGATGTTGTTTATCTAACTGGCAAGGGGCGATACATCTTAGAGGTCGTTGGGAAACAGCCGTACGAAGTTTACATAGAGGAGCTTAGGTGAATTAGCTAACTTATCCACATACCTTTTATTAGCATTGCGGAGAATGCGTATTTTTGTAGAAATCATGAAATATGCGATTGGCTTTGCTCACAGTTCTATGGGCCGTGGTGTGGGCACAGCCAAGGCTGCGTCCCATAGCGGGGACGTATCTACGCCCAGTAGAGGGCGAGGCGATTATGCCTCCACCTATCCAGTTTCCCCACTTATTTACTGAGAAAAAAGCAACTAAATCTAAAAGGCTACTCAAGGCTCTTGCACAAGCCGAAGCGGAGGAGGACATTCGTCGGATAGACTCCCTGCTGCGGGAATATGTAACGCAGTTTTCAGTCTATGATTTTCGCGATACGAGTGCCTTACAGATGCTTTGGCGATGGGCCCAGGTGCGGGAATACTTAGGTGATACCCTCACAAGCAGTTATTTATATGGGCTCTGCCTTCGTAATATGCATAATGCCCCTTCGCAGATACGAGTTGCTTATCGGCGGCTACAGGAGCGCTGGCGCAGCGAGTGGGTCCCACTTGAATACTACAGGAAAATCGCCCGTCTACGGCAGAAAATAGACACCTTGGCTCCACCGAAAGGAGTGTTACTCAGCCTTGGACCGCATATCAACTCCCCTCATCCGGATTATGCGCCGTACATGCACCCTTCTGGGCAGGTACTTATCTTTACTTCCAGACGCGACTTGGTACTTACCGCGATAGACCCTGACCAACTTCGGAATGAGGACCTGTATTACACCCAGAGGGATATTGTGCGTGGTGGATTTCGTCCAGCCGAAAAGTTTCGTGACATTATCAATAGCCCCTACAACGAAGGCTCAGCCTGTCTCAATTCTGACGGGACTTTACTTATTTTCGCCCGCTGTGATGCCCCAGATGGCTATGGGTCCTGTGACTTGTATGAGTCCCGCTACATAGAGGGAAGATGGAGCACTCCCCGTAACCTCGGCCCCCTTCTGAACTCAAGCTATTGGGACTCGCATCCCTTTCTTGTTGGAGATTCCGTTTTATTCTTCGCTTCTAACCGTCCCAGTGGTTTTGGGCAGTCAGACATATATGTGTCTCATTTGCAGCCCGATGGGACTTGGTCAGCTCCGCAAAACTTAGGCCCGCTCATCAACACTCAGGGAGACGAAGTTACACCCTATTACTACGAACCTTATCAAACGCTCTACTTCAGCTCCACAGGGCAGCCCATCGGCTATGGAGGATACGATATCTACAAGAGCCGCTGGCTGGGCTTCTGGGAAGAGCCGAGAAACCTCGGCCCCCTCGTCAATACCGATGGGGATGAATACTACTTTACCATAGACGGACGAGGAAATAAAATCTACTATGCCCGAGCTGGGCGAAAAGACCCTCGAAACTTTGACTTATACTCGTTTGAACTGCCGATGGAGGCGCGCCCGGATGCCGTTACGAAGCTGGCTGGCTATCTCATAGATTCCCTCTCAGGACGGCCTCTGGTAGGGATCGTCATCGCCATAGACCTAAGCCAAGGCACCGAAATCACCCCTGTTTTTGCCAATAAGTACGGCTACTTTGAGTTTTTACTCGTCCAGAACCGCCAATATCAACTCATGGTCCTGGATACGCACTTGATTCGCATCCCAGACACGGTGGCGCTGATTGATGACCAAACCTATTCGCTCTTTTTGACGACCGCAGAGCTTCAGCGTCCATATGTCTTGGAAAACTTAGAGTTTCCGACAAATAGCGCTGAAATCCCGCCCGAATCTTATGGAAGGTTAGATTACATCGCCAGCTTTTTGTCAAAATATCCTTTCGTAACCCTGCGGGTAGAGGGCCACACAGACGCTACCGGAGATGCCTCCCACAATCGCAAACTATCCCAGCAGCGAGCTGAGAATATCCGCACTTATCTCCTTCAAGCCACGGGACTGCCCCCAGACCAAATCATCGCCAAAGGTTACGGTCCTGATCGCCCCCTTCTTCCTAATACTACGGAGGAAAATCGCGCACGCAATCGGCGAGTAGAGTTCATTTTAGAAGTGCCGCCTGAAAAGCTCATGCTCATGCGGATGGATTTTATGTTCGGAGATGAGTGGGAACTCAGCCCAGCCGAAGCTATTCCCGAAGAGCCTGAAGAGTATCTCACCGACCCCGAGTTTAGCTTCCCCGAGATAGAGCTACCAGAGCTCGGTGATGAGTTTGAAGCGCCTGTATCGCGAGACTTTGACCCTCCTATGCTCCCCGAGGAGGGAGCCGCAGAGAAGGATGAAGAGGAGGAGCCGTAAATTTTCCCGACCACCATCTATCACGAGTCATCGTGTTATCAATTCAAATAGCCGTCTCGCTCAGGTGGCCCTGAGATAAGCAGTAGATTTATCAGACGACCACGAGCACTTCGCGGCACTCAACGCGCATCGCCACTCCCCCAACCCACGCTTATACCTTTGTGCGATGCAGCTGCATTACGAGCGCCTGGGAGCTGGGACGCCTACTTTCATTTTTTTACATGGGTTTTTAGGGAGCGGAGACAATTGGCGCAGTGTGGCAAAAAATATGCAGCTCCCAGGGACGGCATACTTGATAGATTTACGCAATCATGGACGCTCTCCGCATGCTTCCACGCATCGTTATGCCGATATAGCCCAGGACCTCCTGGAGTTTATGGACGCTGAAGCTCTGCGAAGTACGCATATCCTCGGACATTCTATGGGGGGGAAAGCAGCTATGTATATGGCGTTTAACTTCCCCGAACGGATACGCTCTATCGTGGTCGTAGATATAGCGCCTCGGGCTTATCTCGGGGGGCATGAAGCGATATTGGAGGTCCTGATGCAAACCAGTCTGCATGTACCCCGCAGAGAAGATGTAGAAAAACAGCTTGCAGAAAAGATACCAGACCCGAGTATTCGCCTTTTTCTACTGAAAAACCTTGCCAGAGACCCGCAGGGAAACTTTTATTGGCGACTGAACCTCCCTACGCTTCACGCAGAATATCCGCATATTCTCGCTCAGATAGAGGGCAAACCCTATGAAGGGCCTGTTCTTTTCATTCGGGGGGAAAATTCAGCCTATATATCGCCAGCAGATGAACAGGATATACGCCGTCTTTTCCCACATGCACGGATTGAGACTATACCCGGCGCAGGTCACTGGGTTCATGTGGATAATCCGGTAGTTCTACTTAGGGTACTGAGGGAGTTTTGGGAGGGATTGGGGTGAGGTATCCTCAGCTCGGGGCTCAGAAAAGGGCTATCTTTGCTACATGAGCCATGTAAGAGCGATTGAGCTGCCGGGAGGGCTTACCCGAGAGGCTATATTGAAGGATTATTACATTGCTCATCTCAGCCGCCAGATGAGCCTCATCGGACGGAAAGAAGTACTCACGGGTAAGGCCAAGTTTGGCATTTTCGGTGATGGCAAAGAACTGCCCCAGCTCGCTATGGCTCACGCGTTTCAGGCAGGCGATTTTCGCTCTGGGTATTATAGAGACCAAACTTTCATGTTAGCGGCAGGCTTACTGACCCCTGAGGCATTTTTCGCTCAACTATATGCACATACAGACCCCGAACGAGAGCCTGCCTCTGCTGGACGGCAAATGAATAATCATTTTTCCACCGCTTTTCTCAATGAGAAAGGTGAATGGCTGCCCCTCGCCCAGATGAAAAATAGCGTCTCTGATGTCTCTCCCACCGCCAGTCAAATGCCTCGTCTCGTCGGCTTAGCTTGGGCATCGGTATTGTATCGTCATCTGCCTGAGTTAGCCCACTTGACCGATTTTTCCAATAAAGGCAACGAAATCGCTTGGGGCACCATAGGGGATGCCAGCACGAGCGAAGGACTCTTTTGGGAAACTATCAATGCCCTGGCAGTACTGCGTGCCCCTGCCATCGTCAGCGTGTGGGATGATGGATATGGCATCTCCGTGCCAGTAGAATTCCAAACTACCAAAGGGAGTATCTCGGAGGCGCTCATGGGCATGTACCCTGCCTTGGAGATTCGCACGGTCAAAGGCTGGGACTACCCCGCCTTAGTACAAGTTTATATGGAAGTCGCTCAGTTCGTTCGGGAGTCGCACATACCAGCGCTCATTCATGTAGTGGAGCTTACCCAACCGCAGGGACACTCTACATCAGGTAGCCATGAACGCTACAAGTCCGCCGAGCGGTTAGAATGGGAACGCTCCCACGATGGCATTTTCAAAATGCGCACATGGCTGATTGACCAAGGCCTAGCTATGCCCGCAGAGCTGGATGCCATAGAAGAAGAAGCGCTCTCCGCTGCCCGAGCTGCCCAACGCCGAGCATGGGAGGACTACATCCGTCCAATACAGGACTTTCAACGAAAAGCTCTAACCCTCATGCCGCCTTCAGACGAACGATCTACCTTGGAGAAACTCAAGCCCACTACCTACCGAGAAGTTTTCGAAATACTTCATCGCAGCGTACGAAAATACCACTCTGATCCCCAGATGAGCGCTCTGAGGCGGCTCTATCGAGAAGCTTATACCGAGATAGAGAAACGATACGACACTTGGCTGCACACTGGGACAGCGCTACAAGTATCCGAAATACCCCCGACCTATGCCACAAATCCTGAAAAGGTAGAAGGTTTCCGCATCATCAATGCCTGCTTCCGAGAAGCTCTGCGCAGGGACCCTCGGGTGGTCATTTTTGGTGAGGATGTCGGGAAGCTGGGGGATGTCAATCAGGGCTGTGCAGGTCTTCAAGCTGAGTTTGGGCCGCTGCGTGTGGCAGATACAGGCATCCGAGAAGCGACCATCATAGGACAAGGCATCGGTTTGGCGCTGCGAGGACTCCGCCCAATCGCCGAGATTCAGTACTTGGATTACCTCTTGTATGCAGTGCAAATCCTGTCGGATGATGTAGCGACACTCTCGTGGCGCACTGCCGGTCGGCAAAAAGTCCCTCTTATCGTCCGAACCCGCGGACATCGTTTAGAAGGGATTTGGCACTCTGGCTCTCCTATGCAGCTCCTCCTCGGTGCTCTGCGAGGTATGTATCTTCTGGTCCCCCGGAATATGACGCAAGCCGCAGGCATGTATAATACTCTGCTTTCAGCCGATGAGCCCGCTGTCCTCATAGAGGTATTGAATGGCTATCGCCTCCGCGAGCCCATGCCTGAAAATATCGGAGAGTTTAGAGTGCCACTGGGCAAACCTGAGATTTTACGAGAAGGGTCTGATATTACGCTCGTCAGCTATGGAGCTACCGTGCGCCTCACCTTAGAAGCCGCCGAAGCGCTTGCCAGTCTTGGTGTCTCCTGCGAGGTTATTGATGTACAGACCTTACTGCCTTTTGATGTTCAGGGGATAATAGGCGCTTCTCTGCGAAAAACGGGACATATTGCCTTCATAGACGAGGATGTCTCAGGAGGCGCTACGGCTTTCATGTCATGGCATGTACTGGAGAAACAAGGCGGCTTTTACTGGTTAGATACGCCTCCGCTGCATATCCATGCAAAGGATCATCGCCCAGCCTACGGCAGCGACGGCGACTTTTTCTCTAAACCCAGTCCTGAGCTAATCATAGACCGAGTTTATGGACTGATGCACGAGATAGAACCAAGCCGATTTCCTCCGATAGATTGAAAAAAGCAAACGCCTCTACTGAGGAGGGGTCTGCTCAGGAGTCGTAGCGTACAAAAAAGCCACTAACAGCTCACCGACAGCTTGAAGTGTCGGTTTATGGATCACACTCATATCGTCTCGGGTGGTGTGCCACTCCGGAAAAAAACTTCTACCCAACGGGTCTCGCTGGATTATATTTACCACGGGGATGCCGCCGCGAGCAGAGAGATAATAAGAGTCATCAATAATCGGTTCCGTCGGGAGTGCTGGAAAAAGCTGCCCATATCCGAGCTGCTGGGCAAGTTGCCAGAGCGTCTCCACAAGCCGAGGGGCATATTTGCGACTATATCCTTCTTGAAGGAAAGCCGCTCCACGCGCCCCTACCATATCTAAATGTATGCCCCAAACGTAACTTTCCCGAGGATAAGGCTGTGGAGAGCTAATCCAGTACTGCGACCCTAAGCAATAAGAATCCTCCACACCTTCTCGACCTAAGTCTTCGGCGTCCCAAAAGATAATATCCACGGCATAAGGTAGGGGCTTTTGAGAGAAAAGGCGCGCCAGCTCCAGAAGTACAGCGACCCCACTCGCACCATCATTAGCGCCAGGGACAGGCTCTCTGGGCTTTTCAGGGTCTTGATCGGCAAAAGGGCGAGAGTCCCAGTGAGCAGATAAAAAGACTCGCTTACCTTCCTTAGGGCCAAAGGAACCGATGATGTTCCTCACAGGTGTGCCTTTGAACGTACCGACCTGTTCATGTACCGATGCGCCGTACCGTTTCAAAGTAGCAACTATCCAGTCTCCCGTAGTCTTATGAGAAGAGGTACCTGGTATCCGCATGCCGAAGCTGAGCTGACGCTGAATATGCGCATAAGCACTGTCGGCGGAGAAAGCAGGACGGTCAGTCGGAATAGTGAGGGAAATAGGCTTAGATACAGATGTAGATGAGGGATTAGACTGGGGCTGTGTGCAAGTAGAAAGTAGGAGCCCAGAGAGCGAAAATAAGAAACGCTTACTTCTGGAAGCGCGCAGAGATAGCTGAGGTATCTGAGGCATAAGTATGGTGCAAAAAAGCAGTTTTTTGAGTAGCTGACTATGAGAGCAGCCGAGATTAGCTCACGACCCGCCTTCATCCCTTTACGCTTTCCCTCCTAAGAAGCTAATCGCTAAATGACTCAGAACGGCCACTCCTATTACGAGCGCCCTTTCATCTATGTCAAACTCTGGCGTATGCACAGGGCGGCGAGTGTCAGGGTCCTCCCCCGCAGTCCCCAAACGGATAAAACATGCCGGCTTCTGCTGACTGTAGAAGGCAAAATCCTCTGAACTTAGCCAGAGAGGCATTTCAAGCACATGGGTTTCACCTAAAAGCTCAGAAAGCCGACGACGCGTCCAAATAGTGAGGTCGTGATCATTATGGAGCACAGGATAACCGGGAAGAAACTCTATATCTGCTTCAAGCCCCCAACTCCCGGCGGTTTGACGAACTATTTCAACAAGAAGGCTTTTACTGCGCAGTCGCCAGCTTTCATCAAAAGTTCGGAGTGTGCCGGATAGCTCCACCTGAACAGGAATGATATTCGGGGCGCTCCCACCATGAAATCGCCCAAAAGTTAGTACCGTGGGCGAGCGCGGATCCGCCGCGCGGCTGACTATCATCTGCAACTGGGTAACCAAATAAGCCCCCACCGCAATCGGGTCCGAAGTAAGATGCGGATAGGCTGCATGGCCACCGCTTCCTCTGAGGCGAATGTGAATCTCATCGCTGGCCGCCATAAAAGGACCAGCCCGAAGCCCAACCTGACCGACAGATAGCTGAGGTGTAACGTGAAGACCCCATATGGCTTGAATAGGCACGTCTTCCAATACGCCTTCCTGAATCAGCAGAGAAGCTCCACCTGGGGATTTTTCCTCACCAGGTTGAAAAATAAACCTTATCCCCCCCCGCCACAGGGAACGATTTTCCCATAGAAGATACAAAGTTCCGAGCAGTATAGCCGTATGTGCATCGTGGCCGCAGGCATGCATGTATCCAGGTCGCTGGGAACGGTAGGGACGCTCTCGCTTTTCCTCAATCGGAAGGGCATCTATATCAGCCCGTAAAGCAATCCACGCCCCCTGTGGGTCGGTAACTAAGTCAGCAATCACCCCAGTCTGTGCAGCTTTTCTAATCCGTAGTTCAGGAAGTAGACGGAGCTCTTCAAGGATAAAGGCTTGAGTTTCCCATTCAGCGAAAGAGGGCTCTGGATGACGATGTAAATGGCGCCGCCAGTGGAGCAGGCGGGGGAAGAGCCTTTCAGCGGCATGCAAGACAGGCATCACTGTACAAAAGTGGTTACTTTTGTTCGGTGCGGCAGCTATTAGAGCGTTACCTCACTCGGCATTTTCATCTGGATGAGGTTTTGACGCTTGAGACATTACCGACCCCCACGGCAGCTCCACCCTTACGCTTGCGGTATCGGATCATGGCGCGACTTCTGCGTTATGCGCCGCACTTCCTGGGGGTTATCGTCATTGTGCATCTTATAAATCAGCGTTGGGCACTCCTCCCGGCAGAGTATGAAGAATGGTATCAGGTCGGCTATGTACTTGCTGTGACAGGCCTGGTAGGATATGGGACTAACTGGCTGGCTATCAAAATGCTCTTTCATCCGCGTAAACCTCGTCCTATCTGGGGACAAGGTCTCGTTCCTGCGTATAAGATGCGGATTGTAGAGCGATTTAGTGAAGCGATCAGTCGCTACATCCTGAATGAAGACGTGCTCCAAAGGGTTCTGCATGAAGCCGGAGTCGCTCAAAAGCTGGCTCAAGCCCTGACACAAGGCACTTCTAACTTACTCAATGACCCTGAGTTTCGGACGGAGGTCACTCAGGCAGGCAAAAAAACCCTTCAACGACTCGTAGAAGACCCCGTGCATCAGCGTCGCCTTATTCAAGTCATTGATGCGCGTCTCCTACAAGTGGTACCAGCGGGTATCGCAGGGAGCCTTTTTCGGTCATATCGCCAGCTCAACGAAAAAGGATACCGAGAGGTACTCGCCCGAACTGTACTTTCTATCCCAGATGCGTTTGAGGAGGCCATGCGCGAGCTCAAACCCCCAGAAGCAGAGGTAAGAGCTGCTATCCTCGCACATACAGACGAACTTGAAGCGCTCCTGACAGATGTCATACGCTCTATCATCAGTAGAATCCCTCTGCATCCCATCATATACAATCAGTTAGCAGCTTTTGACGAACGGCAGCTGGAACGGCTCTTCCTTTACACTACGAGCGAGCACTTGGAGTTTATTCAAAATTTAGGCGCTCTTTTGGGGGTTTTAGCCGGGGTATTTATCATGAATCCTTGGCTATCTCTGGTAGGCGCAGCGACGACTATCGGTGGATTGTGGATTTTAGACGAGCTACTTTACCGCTGGCAAAATCGTCAGCGTGCATAGACTGACCGCTCGTTACCTTGCTGGTGACCCTTCGTTAGTGCCTCTAATCCCATGGGATTGGCGGTCGCCGCCCTGGGAGAAAGTTATTCAACTGCGCCAGGGCTTTCCGATTGACCGCCGAGTTCTCACGCAGGCACTCCTGCATCAAAACGCCGAACTCATCAGGACAGACCCTATTTTACGAGAGAACATTCAAGCCTTAGAGGCTCCGCACACTTATACGGTAACGACAGGGCAGCAGCCGGGCTGGCTCACAGGTCCGCTCTACACTCTCATCAAAGCTACACATACCCTACAGCTGGCTCAACATCTCAACCAGACCTTCCAAGGACGCTATCGCTTTGTACCTATTTTTTGGATAGCCTCTGAGGATCATGACGCAGCCGAAGTGCGCAGTATCGCCCTTAGTTGGCAGCTCAGGTTGGAATACGAAGGAAAGTTTTCAGGCCCCGTCGGCCGACATCGGATAGAGGCAGCTTTCCCTCCTCAGGCACAATCGCTGGCATTACAGCGACTCTGGTCACCTGGGAAGGTATGGGAGGCAGCTTTCCGAGAGAGTATGCAAGAGATTTTTCGAGGGAGTGGTTTAGTTTGGCTCTCCTCAGACCAGCCAGAACTAAAACAGCTCGGAACCGAACTCTGGGTACAAGAAATTCAAAATCAGCTCACCTACCATGCACACCATTTAGCCAAAGACTACCTACGCCAAATCGGCGAAAAGCCCTCCCTTCATGCCCGACATATCAATCTCTTCTGGCTCAGTGACACCGAAAGGCGATATCCCGAGGTTTCTGAAAAAAAAGCGCTCCTAAATGCCGCTTACCAGACACCTGAGCGGCTCAGTCCAAACGTGCTTTTGCGTCCGCTCTTTCAAGAGTATATCCTTCCGAATGTGGCTTATGTAGCAGGTCCAGCGGAAGTTGCGTACTGGTTGGAGCTTGTGACGGTCTTCTCCGCCTTTGATATTCCTATGCCTGTGATATATCCCCGAGGGCATCTTCGGATTTTGATGGGAGTACCGCCCCCTCTACCTCAGGGGGTTCACTTGACGCATTTATGGAGCTACTCCCAGAGCCGTCTAAGGACACTTCTGGCAGAAGCGTGGGGAGAAGCGATTCTTAGGCAGGCTGAGGAGTGGTGGTACAAACACCGCCCACCTCATGAAACGCTTTACAAGGAAGAAAGCTTTCGCCATGCGGCAAGGGCTCTTCAGAACTTTTGGCAAAAGTGGGGTAAGCAGCTGCGCCGCGCAGCCACAAGAAAAGCGCAGAAACAATATGCCAGAGAAATCAAAGCAGCTTTGGACTACCGCTCGTCCATAGAACCCGAAGGTAACCTTCAGGAGCGCACTCTGAATATACACGCTTTTTCACCAGAGGCACCAGCCGACTGGTGGGGTCAGGTAGCGAAAAAGGTTCAACTCAAGCCAGGACACATGAGCTGGTATGGAATAGAATAGGTTCGCTTACCCTTACCGCAGTAGAGAGACAGTGCCAGAACGGGTAAATCTCTCCCCGCTGAGGGTTTCTACTTCTACGACATACACGTAAGCACCTTCTGGACAAGGCTGCCCTCCTTTCGTGCCGTCCCAGCGGGCAGCGGTACCTTGTCCTTGGGCTATAAGTACCCCCCATCGGTCATATACCTGCCAACGAATATCTCGCACAGAACCATTCAGAGTGATGCGCCAAGAGTCGTTTATACCATCGCCATTCGGTGAAAACACATTTGGTATGAAAAGCCCCGCAGGAGCAATCACCACAAGGCGATAAATAGCCGTGTCGCTGCAAGGAGGAGCAGTTACGGAGATAGAATATACGCCTGGCTGATCATAGGAGATAGTTTCCGAAGCGCCACCAGGTCTTACGGTGCCTTGACCGAAGTTCCATGTATAGCCGGCAGCTGCGGGCTGACTAGAAGCGGTGAAAGTAACTGATTGACCTACTTCTATGGTGTCATCAGACGCTGAGACAGACACCTGTGTAGCCTGCTCTGAAAAAGCAAAATGGGGGTCTGAAAAATCCGTCCATCCAGCTAAACGCCATCCAGAAGGTATCGTCTGAGCGGTAGTGGGTACCCATAGAGCGGTCTTCCACTGGGCTACGGGACCTGTAATAGGGTCTCCGACCTGATAATATATCCGCAGTTCAGCGGGAGCATTTCCTGCGAGCCTATTTATGTAGTGGTCGTATAGGGGGTTTATTTCACAGAGGTTCGGATGACGCTGGTCCCGAGGGCGGCCTTCACTGGTGGGGTCAGCGTTGGCGAGCCGCACTGCGTACCGGTGAGCCGAAGTAGAAGCTGGTATGATCTCCACTGGGCGATACCGAAGCGGTGTATGCCCCCCGACCGGGAAGAGATATGCAGAAGAGCGGTCCGTCGCCCGCTCTAAATAACCGCCGATATCGCTTGAGACAAATCCACTCCGCCGAGCGATAGCATCAGGTTCAGGAGAGCGTACCGCAGCGAAGCGCGTCTGGGTACGAAGTTCGGCATCGCCTATGTCTAACAGGCGGTCTATGTATAGGTCGGTAGCCAGCACTTTGGCATTCGTGCCGAGCAAACGCAAGGTATCCGTACGAATGGGAAAACTCCCGCTGAGCGTTTGTTGTGCGCCTGCCAGAACTAAGGTCCCTGGCGTAGGCGCAGGAACGAAAAGCTGCCCTGCGTCGTCATTCTGAATATCGCCAAAAATATGCACTGTCCCCTGATTTTGAAAAGTGCCGCCAGCCCGATTTTCCCAGCCGCCTTCACACCAGACGAGCCCCCCAGGCTGGAGGTAAAGGTCTACTCCGGTATT
>JANWXY010000081.1 GCA_025057135.1 Bacteroidia bacterium
CCAGCGCCTTCGGCGCTGGCGCCCCCCCTCCCCCCTAACGCAACAAATAAAATCCCCCTCCACTACACACCCAAGCTTGCCAAAAAACTACCTGCCCCTAAACAGACCCGGACCGCCCCCACAGCGTTCCACCCCCTTCTACAGAAGCTCTCTGAGAACGATTCTGTCTCAACCTGTACCCTCATAGCGGTCTCATACTGCTCACCGTACGCTTTCTATTCTAACTTTGCGGCATGCGATATATTCTCGCCGCGTTACTGACGGCGACGATGTGGGCTCAGGAGTGGAATAAACGGCAAACAGAGTTAGCGCGAATTGGCAAAAACATCAAAGTCTCTCAGGCGGAGTTTGAGTACGCCTACGCCAAAGCTCACGGAGGATGGAATCAGGCAAAATCACATACCCCCGAACAATACCGAAGCTATCTGGAAGCCTATCTGAACTTTAGGCGGAAAGTTGCCGATGCTCAGGCCCGAAAGTTAGACACTGTCAGAAGCTTTCGGGAAGAGTACGAAGGATACTTACGCCAGCTCGCTAAGCCCTATCTCTTAGAAAAAGAGGTTTTAGATACCCTTCTGCGACAAATCTACGCCCGCATGAAGGAAGAGATACGCGCCTCTCACATCCTAATCACCATCAGAGACGAAGACACAGCCACAGCATATAAACGCTTATTGAGCTTACGGGACTCTATTTTGAAAGGGCAGATTTCTTTCTCGGAGGCAGCGAGACTTTATTCGGAGGATCCATCTGCCGCCCAAAATAAGGGAGACTTAGGTTATTTCAGTGCTTTTGATATGGTAGCCCCATTTGAGGACGCAGCCTACGCTACGGCAGTGGGGAGCATTTCCATGCCAGTTCGTACCCGTTTTGGATATCATCTCGTGTATGTTCAGGAACGAACTCCCCACGCTGGTCAACGAAAAGCCGCCCATATTCTCGTTCGATGGGGACCCACCTACGCAGCCAAGGATAGCATAGAAGCTGAAAGACGAATCCGGGAAGTTTATGCCCGCCTTCAAAAGGGGGAGAAATGGGAAGATTTAGTCCGGGACTTCTCAGATGACCCGATGAGTGCTTCCCGAGGAGGAGAACTCGGCTGGATGCGTCTTTTCCCCCAAATGGAAGCCATCAAACGAACCCTACCTGCAGGGGCCTATAGCGAGCCATTCCGCACACGATTCGGCTGGCATATCCTCAAAGTAGTAGAAGTCAAACCCATCGGTTCATTTGAAGAAATGCGCAGTGAGCTCAAGTCTCGCCTCCAACGAGATGAACGCTATAAAGCGGCCGAAAGGGCTTATTTTGACCGTCGCCTCTCAGCTTACAAATACACAGAGAATAAGTCCGTGCGTCAAAGCCTATACAACGCCCTGGACTCTTTGTATCCAGACTTGGATAAAGCCCTTTCTTCTCTCCCGGCGGCGATGCTTAACTCGGTCCTTTTCACTCTCAATAAACAAAAGCACACCGTACGTGCCTTTCTCTCCTTCTGGGCCAATAACCGAGGGTATCAAATAGCCCGAAAACTCTCGCCAGAAGTTTTTGACGAAGTCCTCCGCAGCTTTGCTCATGAAAAGGTCTTAGACATAGAGATTCAGAACCTTCCCAAGCGATACCCAGAGTTTGAGCTGCTGCGTCGGGAGTACTATTATGGCGTGCTCTTCTTCAATATCAGCGAACAGGAAGTCTGGCGAAAAGCCGTAGAAGATACCGCTGGCTTGCGCGCCTACTACGAGGCTCAGCGAACCAATTTCCCCGCAGGCGAACGCTTAGAACTGATAGAAATTGTTTCCACCGACTCTGTCTCTTTGACAGAATTGCTGCGCCGCTTACCCAACCCTTCTTTGGCAAGTATAGATTCTCTCAACCGTGCAGGGCGGTATGGCTGGCGTATATTACCTCAGTTTGTCGCAAAAGACAAAGCAGAAGCCACCTACATGCCGTATTTCAACAATGGAAACTCTCTGCCGACATGGACCCCTTTACGAGGCAGCGGAAGAGAATGGAAAATAGCCTACATTTTGCGACAGCTTCCCGCTGGGTATAAAACTTTTGAGGAAGTACGCGTAGAACTTGTCCAAAAATACCAAGACGAGTTAGAAAAACGCTGGGTAGCTCGTCTGCAGCAGTCGTATCCTGCTCAGATTAATGAGAAAGTATTTGCTCGTCTTTTCAAGTAGCCTACTGATCTTTTGTCATCGCAAACCTGATGAACCCATACTTGCGCGCTATGGGGACCGATACCTATTGCGTAGCGAAGCTATTGCGCGACTGGCCCTTCCGCAGGGTAGTGACACAGCTCTTATCCTTCGGACCTATGCTATAGAATGGCTCCGCCAACAGGCCCTGGCCGATACAGCTTACCAGCTCCTCCCCCAGCTTCGTCCCCAAATAGAAGAGCAAGTCCAGGACTACCGCACGAAACTTTTGATGGCCTATTTATCTCGGGCTCTGAGCGAACGGGTAATGAACCAGTGGACCCTTCCTGACTCTACCTTGCGTCGGGCGTATGAACAGCATCCAGAGGCCTTCCGGGCTATTCAGCCATACTATCAGTATCGGTGGGTCCAGCTTCCCACGAGCTGGTCAAGCCGTACTGAACTAAATCGGTACCTTTCCGCCTCAGACTCTGTATGGATATCATGGCTTAGGGAGAAAAAATACCCAGGCGGAGTCGTCTCTCAGTGGGTGCCTCGGACGGCTTTGGACAGCTTCCAAACATTTTTCTCTACGCCGCTCTCTACTCTCCGCATAGGTAGCACCGCTCAAGTTCCTCGTCTTCAAGAAGGGCAGCCTTCCCTACTCGTTTTCCAGCTCACAGGTCTAATCTTACCTGGACAAGTGCTTCCCTTAGAGATAGTGAAAGACCAAGTGAAAAACCTACTTTTACAGCAAAAGCTTCATGCATGGCTCACGAGCTTTGAGGATAGCGTGTATCAGCGGGCTCTGGCTTCTGGCGCTGGGGAGTTATACTAATGCTCAGACCCGGTTGGAGGGCATCGCTGCACTCGTAGGGGATGAGCTCATCTTAGACTCGCAAGTTCTCCAGCAATATGCGTATCTCAAGCAGACAGGCATCACAGACGATGGAGGATTATACTGTGAGGTTTTAGAGCAGTTTATCATCCAAAAGCTCCTTCTGGTGCGAGCACGTCTGGACAGTCTCAAGGTAAGCGATGAACAGGTAGAGCGTGAGTTAGACCGCCGATTACAGATACTTACCGCTCAACTGGGCTCCCCAGAGGCCATCGTAGAAATATACGGCAAACCCCTCGCTATCCTCAAACAGGAACTGCGTAGCGAAGTACGCAATCAGCTTTTAGCCGAGGAGATGCGACAAAAGATCACCGCAGATATCAAGATTACCCCCAAAGAAGTGCGAGACTTCTTCAGCAGCATTCCCAAAGACAGCCTCCCCTTCATTCCAGCCGAAGTAGAAATCAGCCAAATCGTTTTCTGGGCAAAGCCTTCCTCGGAGGAGCGGCAAAAAGTGAGAGAACGGCTGGAAGCCATTCGTCAAGAGATTCTCTCAGGAAATATGGAGTTTGCGGCGGCAGCTCGTGCTTTTTCCCAAGATATAGGCTCAGCTCGTCAGGGGGGTGACCTCGGCGAATTCACCAAAGGACAAATGGTGCCCGAATTTGAACGAGTCGCTTTTTCTACGCCTATCGGCGAAGTCTCACCAGTATTTGAATCGCCTTATGGATATCATATTCTCCTCGTCGAGAAGCGGATGGCAAATAAGGTCAAAGCCCGACACATTCTGTTACGAGCATCCATCACAGATACCGATGTAGAGATAGCCAAACAGCGCATGGCTACCCTACGCGAGCAGATATTACGCGACTCCATTAGCTTTTCACGGGCAGCCATAGAATTTTCCGAAGACCCTTTGACGAAACAGTTGGGTGGTCGCCTAATGGATGACGAGAATAATACTTATCGCATCCCCTTGGATAAGTTAGACCCCGAAATGTATTTCATCGTAGATGAGCTCAGGGTAGGAGAAATATCCCCCCCGACACCTTTTACGAGTAGAGATGGAAGGCAAGGCGTACGAATAGTCTGGCTTCAACGGCGCTATCCGCCACATCGTGCTTCATTAGAATTGGATTATGAGCGCTTCGCCCAAGCCGCTCTCCAGCTCAAGAAACAAGAAGCCATAGAACGCTGGCTGCTTCGCGCCCGAAGAAATGTCCCCGTAGAGATACAATCCGCCCGATGCGAAGAGGCCCTTTCCACGTGGGAACAAGCTACGGAAAAGTAGCCAACCTCGGTACTTCAAATCCTAAACGCTCTTAGACTCTCCAAGGACTCTAAGTAACCCTTGTTTTTTACTGGGTTATGGCTTACGTTTGCACCTGGTACTATGCGGAGAATATGCCTTCTCACGATTTGGACGGCTGCTCTGCCTGATCCAGCCCCTGCACAAACATGGTATCACAAAGACATCTCCACTGCTTATGCTCAAGCTAAAAAGCAAAAAAAGCCCCTTTGGATCATGTTTTCTGCTACGTGGTGCGGCCCCTGCAAGCTCGTAGAAAAACAAATCTTTCCTGATCTACGCTTTCAAGAAGCCATCCGTCGGGATTTCATTCCCCTCAAGGTATATGCTTCCAGTGGTGATGAAAATACGCCCGGCGGCGACTCCCTCGCAAAGGTGTATGCTATTCGCGCTTTTCCCACCTTCCTGTATGTAGAACCCTCAGGACAAACTTTTTATCGCCATATAGGTATCCCGTACGACCCCACACAGGCAGACACTGCACTGATAGAGCCTTTTCTGAAAAAGATAGAAATGGCTAAAAAATCCCGCAAAGAGCTACCTGATATGCATCGCCGTTTCGAAAAAGGGGACCGTTCTCCTGAATTTCTGAGGTCTTACTTAGCCAAGTTGGTGGAGATAGATTTGCCAAGCGAAGGGAGAAAAGTTTTTGAGGCGTATCTAAAAGCGGTGCCGTCGGCTCGTTTAGCCTGGCTGGGGGAGCCAGGGTATGTCAAACTCCTACCAGAAATCGCTTCATGGGACGACCGTTACAAGTCTTATGTATTGGCCATAGCTGATACTCTTCGCTCTGAGCTGCCAAGAGAGCTGTACAGGGACCTATATCATGACATTCTCATCAGCGAGTTAAAGAAACGGCTGAAAGGAATTAGAAGCTGGTCCAAAACCGTAGATACCACAGAAAAGTTCATCCGAGAGTATCGTGACAAGTTTGATTTTATTGAGGAGTTAGCTTTGGAAATGGTATGGAAAGGAGGGATTCATTCCCCTGAGGCGAATGCGGAGATTCGCGAGCAGGCAGCGTCTCTAGGTATCAAAGCGGTAGCTTTGGGCTATCCCTTAGAGATTCCGGAAGTAGAGCGACGCGAGCAATTAGCCGATGCCTACAACACTCTGGCGTGGGAGTTCTACGAACGCGTCAGTGATCCCGACAAACTCTGGACCGCTGTCATCCTAACTAAGCAAGCCTTAGCTTTCAAGCCTGACGCGTGGTATATATGGGATACGCTCGGCGCCCTATATTACAAGCTGGGACGCAAGCGTGAAGCCCTAAATGCCCTAAATAAAGCCGTAGAAATAGCCCAAAAGGAGGGGCGAGAGGAGTCAGAATACCAGCAAACCATAGAACTTCTCAACAAAGCACGCGAGCTGACGGATTAGACTCAGCGTTGCCGAAATGTAATCTTTTTGATACTATTTCCTCCAGGCTTAGGTACTTTACCACATTTACTTGCAGAAAATGTTCCATGCGCTTGTGAGCAGTTGTGAATATTGGCGCATGTTTCGAGCTGAAATATCAAGCAAATCCCGTATCTTTGGGCATGCAGAGAGTTTTCTGGCTAATCCCTCTGCAAATTCTCTGGGGCTGGGCTAATGATACCACTCGCATCACTTCAACTACGGCTAATAAATCACTGTACGCAAGCTTAGAACAGCTCTCCGCGCAGCTCCCGCGCGTATGGTGGGACAGGCAGTGGGTAAGCGCTTGTCGTCCGAAAGATATTAACGCTATTATTGCTCCCGTAAAAATCACCTTAGAGGACCCAGAAAATAACCTACATTTCGTCGTGCCAATACGCGGGCAGCTCACCTCTGGTTTCGGATTTCGCTGGGGATGTCAGTTTCATTATGGATTGGATATTGATCTCAAAGTGGGAGATACAGTGGTCGCTGCGATGGATGGAGAAGTCCGTCTGGCTGGATACGATCCAGGTGGATATGGATACTTCTGCGTCATCGCTCATCCGAATGGAGTGGAGACGGTGTATGGGCACTTCTCCCAGGTTCTTGTTCGCCCTGAACAAATGGTGAAAGCTGGCACACCTATCGGTTTAGGAGGTAGCACGGGCAATAGTACCGGCCCTCACTTACACTTTGAGGTACGTTTCATGGGAGAGCCCATAGACGTGAGCCGATATATAGACTTTGCGAATGGGGTCCTGTTGGAAAAGGAACTGCACATCTCCGCTGAAACCTTCGCTCACTTGAAGGCTTCACGCTCAATAGCCTATCATATAGTGCGTCCAGGAGAGTCTCTCTACTCCATCGCAAGGAGATACGGGGTTGGGATACGATATTTAGCCAGTCTGAATGGGCTTTCTACAAGGACTGCTCTCCGCCCAGGGCAACGCTTGCGCGTGCGATGAAAAAGCGCGCCTTTTTTGGGCTCGGTAATCCAGGCGAAAAGTACGCTCTCACCCGTCATAATGTCGGATACCGCATCGTCCAGGCTTTAGCGGCACATCTCAAAGCGCCTGCATTCTCTGTGGGACGGTATGCCTCTGTCTCTCAACACACATGGCGAGGTGTGCAGTGGTACTTTTTCCTCCCCACTACTTACATGAATCTCTCCGGAGACGCTGTGGCATATTGGCGGGAAAAGTTATCGCTGGAACTCAGTGAGCTCATAGTCATCACAGATGAAATTCAGTTACCCGTTGGGGCTATGCGCCTCACCCCCAAGGGCTCGCATGGCGGACATAATGGCTTATCCCACATCATCCACCGACTGGGAAGTGATAATTTTCCACGCCTGCGCATTGGTATCGGAAAAGATTTTGCCAGAGGAGGGCAATCAGAGTATGTTTTATCTCCTTTTACGCCAGAACAAGAAGCTATTTTCCAATCTCTCATTCCCCACGCTTTGGACTGCTTGATGCGCTGGACGACAGAAGGGATTAATCTGGCAATGAATTTTTGCAACAGACGCCGGCATTCCACACCTTCTCCTTCATCCACAAGGGAAAACTTTGAATCAAAATAATCCCCATCCCTCGGAGCCTGAAAAACAGTAAGGATACATTTGGCATAGGGATGGAGCAGATCAGACTTGGCTTGTATAAACGCCCGAAACTGCTCATGGGAATGTTTGTTTTCCTCGGGGGCTGTGCTATAAAAATCACCCCTTCGGCTAAGAAGGGCGTCTATCGCCATCGCCAAGAGGCAGTGGTAGCCCAAGCACGAAGCTACCTCGGGGTCCCTTACAAACTCGGAGGAATGGATAGAAAAGGTGTAGATTGCTCGGGCTTGGTATGTAGAGTCTATCTGGATGCCACAGGAACGCGCTTGCCTCGTACAGCCGATGCTCAGTCTCATGCAGGAAAACCCGTAGAAAAAACAAAGCTCCAACCGGGCGACCTGATTTTCTTCAAAGAACCTAAGGCCCGAAGCATTACACATGTGGGAATCGTACATAAGGTAGAGGGAAAAGAGGTTACTTTTATTCATGCGGCATCGGGGCGCCGCCAAGTGGTAGAGGATAGACTGAATGACCCTCACTGGCAGACTCGCTTTGTATGTGCACGCCGTGTAATACCTTCCTCAGAAGCCGACTCACGTACCGGTCCACCGGAAAAGTCATATTCAGAAAAGCGGGCGGGAGCCAAAAAAGCCGCAAACGCGGACTATAAGGCAAAGGCTCCTGCTTCAACTTCACCTCATAATACACCGAAAGGAGGCGCGCCGAGTCGTGATAGTAAGAACGCTGGAAAAAATCCGTAGTGTAAAAATGTCTGACTGACGCTACCTCTGCCGCCAGCTCTTCCCGAAGCTCTCGTATGAGAGCCTCTTTCAGCCCCTCTTCCGGTTCTACTCCTCCGCCGGGAAACTTCACGATTTTCGCCCCTCTAAACTCCTCCTCTAAGACCAAATAGTGCCCATCCCCATCCGAAATCAGAGCATAAACACGCACTACCCACTTCATACGCACAAAAATGGGGTACCTCGGTAAAAATCGTATCCTCTGCTGAAAGGCACGCCCCAGGTACTACCCAAGGTAGCCACCTTGTGCTCAAATCAAAGCCTGGAAGCCTGTCTTGCCTACACCCGAGGCTCCTCCCCATCTAATGCCGGTTTTTGTTATACCCATACATATGGCTCAGAGGGTAGCTATTTGGCTTCTGAATGACCTGCGCTTACACGACCATCCCGCCTTACATGCAGCCCTGCGCGAGCGACCTTCTCAAATAGATTTCGTATTTGTCTGGGGGGCCCCCTTGACTGAGTGGGGTAAGCTTTCTTATCCTCCTGACTTTCCTAGGGTAAGCTCCCGCATGGGCAGAGCCCGAGAGCGCTTTCTTTTGGAAGCTCTCTTAGACTTGGCAGAACGGGTCCCTCTCACCATTCTTCAAGGAGAGCCACAGGAAGTTTTGCCTGTATGGGCAGTCCAGAAAGGTATCTCTGCTATCTACACACACGCAGAATGGGCCGTAGAAGAAACCGCCTACCAGCAGCAGGTAGCCCAAGCTTTGGCACAGAGTGGTATCCGCCTTTTTCTCCAGGAAGGAAATGCTCTTTATGAAAAAGCACAGCTCCCTTTTCCCGTAGAGTCGCTCCCTCTTCTCTTCACTCGCTTTAGACAACTTGTAGAGCGCACTATCCAAGTCAAAGCACCCCTACCTGAGCCTGCTTTGCCTTATTCTACTCCGATAGAAGAGACCCTTCAGTGGCTCAGGAAAAAGCTATCACAGCTCCCTCAGACTCATGAGCATAGCTTCCCTTTTCGAGGGGGCGAACGCCCTGGACAAAGCTGGGTCCGTCAGTACTTTGAGAAAGCCATATTTACCTACAAGGAAACTCGGAATAGTTTTTACGGGAAGACTTTCAGCAGCCACTTCTCACCATGGCTGGCGATGGGATGTCTCTCCCCTCGCTGGATATATGCAGAGCTACGACGTGCAGAAAAAGAGCATGGAGCCAACGAATCTACTTATTGGCTCTTTTTTGAACTCCTCTGGCGAGAATACTTTCGGTGGCTGGGAGCCCGATGGGGATGGAAGCTCTTTGCTCAAGGGGGGCTGCGCGATATTAGGCTCCCTTGGCGACGAGATGAAAAGCTTTTCCTTGCATGGGTACGAGGAGAGACGGGGTATCCTATCGTAGATGCAGCTATGCGTGAGTTAGGCACTACTGGATGGACCTCCAACCGCGCTCGTCAGATAGTAGCCAGCTTTTTCTCCAAAAACTTATTCTTAGATTGGCGATGGGGAGCAGCTTACTTTGAGACACAGCTCATAGATTACGATGTGTATAGCAACTGGGGAAACTGGCTCTACCAAGCCGGTGTGGGAACCGATGGACGCGGTTTCCGATGGTTTGACCCAGTCCGTCAAGCTAAGCTATACGATACGGATGGTACCTTCATTCGTATGTGGGTACCTGAGCTCCGTTCTCTCACACCCCCTCGCCTGTACATGCCAGAGCCCTCTATGCGGTCGTCTCTGGGGTATCCCCTTCCTATTGTGGATTGGCAAAGCAGCCTCACATATGCTAAAGATACTTATTGGCGAGCCATCAAAGGCGAACCCAAGGGCAATCAGCTTCTGAAACTCTTTCAGGAAGAAGAAAACTGAGTTATCATGAAACACCTAAACATACCTTCTCTATCAGGCAGATTTCGCTTCGGAAAGCTGGCGCTCATTTGTCTGGCTGCGCTTGTGGCATGCAAAAAAGACAAACCCGCTCCTCCCGCTGACTCCTGCCCCGATCCAGATACCGCCCGGATTACTTACAACGGGTATGTCGCCAATACCATGAGGCAGCATTGTACAAGCTGTCATAGTGGAAGTAGCCCCTCAGGAGGTGTGGCATTAGATAGCTACCAAAATGTACGGCGCTCCGCTGAGCAGGGCACCTGGTACCAAGTCATGCTGAACGGTTCTATGCCTCCCAGTGGCAGACTGGATGACTGCACCCTTTCTCGCCTCAAAAGGTGGGTAGAAACCGGTTATCCCGAATGAAAACCTTTCTCTGCCGTCTTGTTTTTTTGGGCTACTTCCTTGGTATTGGAGGAGAGGTTTTAGCTCAAGAAGAGCCACCCCAGCCTGTTATAGCCACCT
This sequence comes from Bacteroidia bacterium, assembly GCA_025057135.1. Lineage (GTDB taxonomy): Bacteria > Bacteroidota > Bacteroidia > SpSt-205 > SpSt-205 > SpSt-205. The sequence continues at coordinate 10,345 of JANWXY010000081.1, forward strand.
TCAAGGGGACTCGCCTCTACAATTACCATACTACTGAAACACCCGCCCATAAACATTTAGAGTTTCGGGTAGCCCATAGATTTGGGGACTTGCGTCAAGGCTATGGAAACTTTTTTGGAATAGACGCTGGAGCGACAGTACGCCTAAGCTTAGGGTATGCCTTTTTTCCTCGGGCTGAAGTTGGAGTAGAGCGCACAGGTGCCGGCAAATGGTGGAACTCCTATATCAAAGTGCGGCTTCTACGCCAGACCACGCCTCGTGGTATGCCTGTATCGGTTACGTGGATGAGTTTCGCGTTTATCACTGAGGAAAGCGATCCTCTGCGGTATAAGTCTGTAACCGACCGTTTAGAGTACCTACACCAGGTCCTCATCGCCCGAAAGTTTTCTAAGAGGCTTTCTGCTTTACTCGGTGGAATTGTTCTTCATCAGAATATGGCGCTCAGTTACAGCCTTCCGAACTCCTGGTTTTGGCTAATGGCTGCTGTGAGATTCAAGATTACACGTCGAGCGACAGTTTTCACGGAAGGCACCTTTCCCCTGTGGAGGCGGAAGCTCTTATCAGAGCTCTATCCGGCTTGGAGCGTAGGTACCGAAATAGATACAGGAGGTCACGTATTTCAGCTCGGGATCACGAATGCAGACGGGCTCAGCGAGAATCGGTCTCTCCTCACGCAGAGACCCCTTCTACGGCTGGGATTCAATATATCTCGCCTTTTTTCCCTTCAAGGTGGTCCGAAATATGGCACGATGGATTAAACCTATCCTAATCACGTGGCTTGCCTGTGGATTGAGAGCACAGACATATCATGCAGACAGTCTAATCATTTCCTTCTACTCTGATGCTCCTCTGGAAAAGATAACCGCCGAGAACCGCACGGGATGTCTCAGCTGGATAGACTTCAAAACCGACTCTGTATATGTTCGTGTGCGGATCCGGGACTTCTCCTTTCCCAATAAGCTCATGCAGGAGCACTTCAACGAAGATTACTTAGAGTCCGACAAATATCCGTACGCTCACTTTTGGGGGAAGCTGGTAGCCCCCTTCCCTTATACGCGGCCGGGTACTTATGCTGTAAGCGCCCGAGGAGTCCTGGAGATACACGGTGTGCGACGAGAAGAGATTATTTCAGGTGTGTATGAAGTGCTACCAGATAGCAAACTGAAGCTAACTGGGAGATTTTTTATCCGGCCCGCAGATCACAAAATAAAGGTACCCCGACTTCTATGGGAGAAAATCGCAGAACAGGTAGAGGTCACCTTCCGAGCTACATATCAGCGGAGATAGACTACTTATCAGGGGTCCTGCACTACGCGCCCTGAAGTACCTCTGATAAATGCTGAATGCCTTGACAAGCTGGCTCTATGCTCTGGACTGAGAGTGGCTGCCTTTGCAGAGCTGTCCTAAGCCAGACCTGGATGCAGGACTCTTGCTGTTCCCAGTGGAGAACTTTGGCGGCAGAACGCGCTCCTTTCACCCACCCTGCATAAAGGTCAGGCTGAGAGGCTACAAACCGAAGCGCTCGGGCTATGGAGCGAGGCTCCCACGACTCTACTACCATTCCACAATGGTAGTGCCTGACTATACGCTGGACAAGCTCCGCTTCACCAGCAAGGACAGGAATACCAAGCTGAATATAGTCAAAGAGCTTATTTGGGAGGGCATATTTATGATTGAGACCTTGGGGAAGCTCCGCCGAAACGCCCATCGTGGCCTGACGAGTATATCCATCCACGACCTCAAAGGGAACCATGCCGAAGAACTTTACCCTCTCCTCCAGTCCCTGCTGCCTCACGAGCTTTTCTAAATAGCCGCGGAGAGGCCCATCTCCCACTATCCATAACTTCCACTCATCTACATAGCTGAAAGCAAGTATCAGCTCTTCCAAGCCCCTGTAAGGATGCAGCATGCCTTGATATATCAGAAGCCTATTCTCTAAACGAGGCGAAACGAACCCTTCCTTACGCAGAGGAAGATTATAGACGAGCCATACGGGTTTCCCATATTTTCGCCTAAAGTACTCAGCAATAGGGGGGCTGACCGTGACGATGTAATCTACCCTGGGATATAAAAACCGTTCCATTACCTCCCAGATGCGACGAACGAGAGGACGATGTACAAGGAAAGGGGTCTGAGTAAATAGCTCACGACTATCTAAGAGTAAAGCTTTGCGCCGAAGAGTAGCTGCTAACCACGCTGCTGGAAGAGCAGCCAAATCATTAGCAATCACAGCATCCCAGCTGCGGCGCAGAAAAAGGTATATGAAAAGACGAATATTTGCCGAGAGGAAAAAAAGCGGTCCCCCTTGAAAAGGAACCCACAGACGACGCACATGGTAGGGCCTCTCACCGATAGAGGGAGAGTTTCCCGGAGATATGATACCTACAACCTCTGTTTCACACACCGCCAGAGTTGATAAAGCCATTTTATGGAGGCGCTGCTCAGAAACTAAATTGTGTAAAATGCAGTGGATAACCCGAGGCATAACCGCTCTATTGACTGGGCACAACTTGCCCACAAAAGTAGATAAGCAAGATACCCGCTCGGACTTTCCGTCAGAGTTGAAAGATTTTTCCTCAGACACGTACACAAACTCTGTACCCCACATCATCCCTGAGTTTCAGAAGATTTTTTGTTATTTTCGGGTATATGTTCCACTTATCCACAGCCCTACCATCGCGAGAGGATATTCTTAAAGCAGTGGAGCAGTATGGATATGTACCGATTGAGCCACCTGTGGGCATAGATTTGTTTGCTGAGATAGAGCGCCTAAAGCGAGAAAAAAATGCCGTACTCCTCGCTCATTACTACCAGGATGCCGACATTCAGGACATAGCTGACTTTATCGGGGATAGTCTGGGGCTTTCTCAAAAAGCAGCAGAGACGGATGCAGACATTATCGTGTTTGCTGGGGTGCATTTCATGGCTGAGACAGCGAAGATTCTCAATCCGACAAAGAAGGTTCTCATTCCTGATCTAAATGCGGGATGTTCTCTTTCTGACAGTTGTCCTCCTGAGGCATTTGCTGCCTTCAAGGCTAAGTATCCGGATCATAAGGTTGTCAGCTACATCAATACCTCTGCGGCGATAAAGGCTATGAGCGATGTGATTGTAACCTCCTCAAATGCTGTACCCATCGTGCAAGCTCTCCCAAAAGAGTGGAAGCTCATTTTTGCTCCTGATAAAAATCTCGGCATGTATGTGATGCGAAAAACGGGGCGTGAGATGATTCTTTGGGATGGGGTGTGTATGGTACATACGATCTTCTCTTATCAGAAAGTTCGGGCTATGCGAGCTCAATATCCTGATGCGGAGCTTATTGCTCATCCAGAGTGTGAGCCCGCAATATTGGAGGAAGCGGATTTCATAGGTTCTACTACCGCTTTGTTAAATTATGTCACGCGCTCGCCTAAGAGGCGCTTCATCGTCGCTACGGAATCGGGGATTCTTCATCAGATGCGTAAAGCTGCGCCTGATAAAGAGCTTATTCAGGCTCCGGCAGAGTACTCTTGCAACTGCAACACCTGCCCTCATATGAAACTCAATACCTTGGAGAAGATTTATAATGCTCTGTTGTACGAGGCTCCTGAGGTTACCTTATCGCCAGAGTTGATAAGGGCAGCTCGTTTGCCGATAGAGCGGATGTTAGAGATGAGCCGAGAATTAGGATTGGTCTCTAAAGGATGACAGAGTCCCAACTTATAGAGCTTCTATCGTCTCACCTTGGTGGTCAGTATGAGCTTCTCATCCAGGGCATTGGAGATGATGCTTCGGTGTGGAAATGGAGTGAAGATGTCTACGGACTGATCTCAGTAGATACCCTTCATGAGCATTGGGACTTTGATAGGACCTATCATGCGCCTCAGTACATAGGTTATAAGGCGGTTAGCGCAGCTATCAGCGATATATGTGCCATGAACGGGCAGCCGTCCTTCTTAATGGTGTCTCTGGGTGTACCAAAGGGAATATCCCCTTCCTATTTAGAGGAGCTTTACAAAGGGCTGCGCCGAGCAGAGGAGAAGTATCGCGTAGCAGTCATAGGAGGGGATATTTCCGCGGCTAGGGACCTATGGCTAAGCATAACTGTCGTAGGTCATGTAGAGCGTGACAAGATCACTTATCGTAAAGGAGCTTTACCCAATCAGCTGATTTGCGTGACAGGAGACTTGGGTGGAGCTTATGCAGGATTGAAGATTCTCCAAAGGGAGAAGGCTGTTTTTCTTCAAAATCCATCGGCTCAGCCGGATATATCTGGCTTTACTTACATTGTAAGTCGTCAGATTAAGCCAGAAGCTCGCTGTGATATGGTAGCCCGCTTGCGAGAACTGGATATTGTCCCCACAAGTATGATAGACCTCTCGGATGGTCTCGCAGCCGGTCTGCATACTCTGGCGAGAGCTTCAGGGTATGGGATGCATGTGTATTTAGAACGCTTACCCTTTCACGAGCAGACGCAGCGGGTCGCAGATTTATATGAGATGCCCCTAACAGCGTTCTTGCTCTATGGAGGTGAAGAGTATGAGCTTCTATTTACTATATCCACTTCAGAGTATGCGAAGGTCAAGGATGAGCCTCAAATCCATGTCATCGGCTATGTGAGGTCGGACATGCAAGTTCTCTTGGAGGATCCATTGGGGGCTGTGGAGCCTATCCAGGAGTTGAGCTGGGACAGTTGGAAGGGGGATTACCAGAAAGAAGCTGATATTCCCCATAGTCAGCTATAAGCTTTACTTTTGCCGCATGAACCATCTCCTATTAGAGAAAGGTATCCGCCCTGGTGTGGCATTGATTCGCCTGAATCGCCCTGAAAGTCTGAATGCCCTAAATAGAGCTCTCGTTGCTGACCTGACTGATACGTTGGTAGCTTTGGATGCTGATCCAGAGATTAGAGTAATCGTGATCACAGGCAATGAACGTGCTTTCGCTGCGGGCGCCGACATCAAGGAGATGGCTGGTGATTCAGCTGTGGATATGCTCATTTTGGACCAGTTTCAACGCTGGGATCAGATTAAGCGGCTCAAGAAGCCTTTGATTGCCGCTGTAAGCGGCTATGCACTGGGTGGCGGATGTGAACTGGCGATGCTATGCGACATTATCATAGCCAGTGAGACGGCACAGTTCGGGCAACCCGAGATAAAAATTGGTGTCATTCCCGGAGCAGGTGGTACTCAAAGGCTTACCCGAGCTATTGGTAAGTCTCGCGCTATGGAGTATATTCTCACGGGAAAGTTCTTTTCCGCAAAGCAAGCCGAAGCTTGGGGGCTGGTGAGCCGAGTCGTTCCCGTAGAGCTTTATTTGGAGGAGACTCTTAACTTAGCCACAGAAATCGCCTCTATGCCTCCAATCGCCGTCCAGCTCGCTAAGCAGTCTGTCAACAAAGTATATGAGCTTTCTCTGGAGGAGGGGCTGCACTTTGAGCGGAGGAACTTCTATCTACTTTTTGCCACAGAGGACCAAAAAGAAGGTATGCGAGCCTTTATGGAGAAGCGTTCTCCCGAGTGGAAAGGAAAATAAAGTATTCCTTTCAGCCAGGACCGGCTCAGCTTTTTCCTGAGGTAGAGATATGGACTAAGTTTGCTCTCAAAGAGGGGCTGCTTTCTCGGTATCACAGGGATGCTATTTGGCGTGAGATTTTCAGAGAAGCCCAAGAGGCATTAGTTCGTTATCTGGGATTACCAGAAGGTTGGACGGTTGCTTTTGCTAATAGTGCCACAGAAATCTGGCAGATTCTGGTTGATGCTACGGCTACTTTCCGGAGCCTACATTTCATTCAGGGAGCGTTTGCGCAGCGGTGGTATGCCTTTCAGCGGGCTGCCAATCCTCACGCCGAAGCCATGGTCTTAGCTTTTGACCAACCTTATCAGACTCAGGTATGGAGGGCCGCAGAAAAGGCTCCCGCACCTGAATATATCGCCCTGGTACATGTGGAGACCTCGGTAGGCGCCTACCTGCCCGATATTGGTGAAGTTCGTCGGGTATTTCCAGAGGCTCTTATAGCAGCAGATGCGACGAGTAGCCTTGGAGGGCTTAGCTTGCCGTGGCACTTCATAGATATAGCTTTTGCCTCTGTGCAAAAGTGTTTAGGCCTACCGCCCGGGTTGGGGGTGCTCATAGTTTCACCGGCAGCTAAGCGGCGTTTTATGCATATGCCCCGCTACCGATATAATGCGCTGAGTTTCATCCTTCAGTCTGCTGAGAAGCACGAACCGATACATACGCCTAATCTGTTAGGGATTTTTCTCCTATCCAGAATACTACAAATGCGCCTTCCGGTTTCAGAGACGGAGGGAGATTTGCGAGCGAGGGCGTTTCGGTTGTATAGTGAGATAGAGAAAAAGGGGTTTATTCCGCTTGTACTGCCTCTATATAGGGCACCGACAGTTCTTGCATTCAAGGTAGAGTCCTCCGAGGTAATGTACGAGTTGCGTAGAAGGGCGGAGCACGCTGGATTATACTTAGGGTGGGGTTATGGAGCTTACAAAGAGGAGTCGTTTCGTGTAGCGAACTTTCCTGCGCTTCCTGAGGAGTCGTATGGTATGTTGTTGGAAGTCTTGGATATGGGGTAGGTTATTTTTGGGGCGCGGCCGCCGCGTTGGGGGGGGGGCGCCTTTTGGGTAAGTTTCAACTCGCCCCCGCCTAATTTTTCTAGGGGCTTTTGGCCGCCTTCCAACCGCCCACCACAGGCTAGTTCCATCAACGCAATCATTCGAATCGTAGCAA
>JANWXY010000094.1 GCA_025057135.1 Bacteroidia bacterium
AGCGGAACAGGCATGATAGCCACTCATCAGCATAACCAAGGGGTAGGGCTCATAGCCATCGGTGGAGCTATCACTACACCATCCACCATCTTAGGGCTCGGTACCATAGGTGAAGCCATAGATGCTGTAGGGAGGCAAAACGGCATATGGGCAAATGCTTCTGAAGGAGGCACTCAAATAAAGGTTGGTGTTCTCGGTACAGCGGGATGGTCCGCTCCTGGCACTCCAACTAACCAATACGGGGTGGCTGGCACTTATGGATATGAAGGCGCCGGTCTCACTGGAAGAGCATGGCATAGCCTCGGAGTATTTGCAATTCCGCAGCTACCTATGGGATACACCGATGTAGGAGTGTATGGAAGTGTAGGGAGCACCGCCCTCTTCGGTGGCGTGGCAGGTCTTTTTGATTGGGACGTAGACATAGGAGGAACGATGACCGCCGCCTCTAAATTGTTTCTCATTGACCATCCTCAAAAGCCCGCTACGCACTATCTCCGCCACTTCTGTGCCGAAGGTCCTGAACCAAATACCCTTTATCGCGGCATTGTCACCCTGGATGCTAATGGAGAGGCCATCGTAGAACTGCCTGCCTACTTTGAAGCTCTGAATGCCGATTATTCTTACCATCTTACTTGCATTGGCGACTATGCTCCTTTATATGTCAAAGAGAAAATTCGTAACGGGCGTTTCATTATCGCTGGCGGCAAGCCTGGCATGGAAGTGTCATGGCTCGTCATAGCTCGTCGAAATGACCCTTACTGGCAAGCCCGTCCTGAGGAGCATGCGGTAGAAATTCCCAAAGAACCTGACAACGTGGGCAAATACCTTCATCCTGAGCTCTACGGGGCTCCCATGGAAGCCCGCGCGGCTTATCGCCGAGGACATACTCTTGAGGAAATCCGAGCTTACAAGCAAGCCCGCATGCGTTCCGACTCTCAAAATATCCGAGAATTGAAGCCATATGTACCGGAGCCTCGTTTCCGCCGCTAAGTTCAGCCTCTTTTGCACCTGCCTCTGGGCACAACCCTTAGCCACTAATACAGGCGAAGTGCTTTTCTTGCAGCCTGGCGGCATTATCTGGTGCGAAGGAGGATGGCTCAACCAAAACGGCGGTCGCTTCCTCAATCAGGGGACCGTCTATATCGCAGGAGATATAGAAAATCACGACCCTCAACAGCTTTTCCCTCCCACCCCCATAGCTGGAACTCTGGTGCTCAACGGCGCACAACAGACTCTTCGAGGCAGTGCTCCCATCCGAACCGACATCTTGAAGCTGGAAGGCACTGCTGCTAAAGTATTGGAGACTGACCTTTACATAGATAGCCAGTTAGATTTAGGTAATGCAGAGCTTAGAACCCAAAACCGCTTTGCTGCGGTACGAAACCCAGACCCTACGGCGATTACTCGATTGAATGGGTTTGTCTCCAGTGAGGTAGGAGGCTATTTAGAACGCGCAACTGACCGAGTGGCAGCTTACCTTTTTCCCGTAGGTGGGCATACGCCGCTGCGGTATCGTCCAGTTGAAATTATCCCCTCAGGTGCTACTCCTCATCGCTTCGCTGTCCGCATGGCTAATGTAGACCCTACCATAGAAGGGCGCGCCCGAGACCAGCTCCATCCCGAACTTTGTGATATCAATCCTCTCTATTATCATTATGTGGAGCGGCTCTCAGGGGCTGCACCAGCTGAAATTCGCTTGTATTATGAACCCACCGACCCCATCAGAGGCCCATTAGCTCAATGGCGCAATGTCCTATGGCATCCCACTCCTGCTCAACCCATACCTCGGGGATGGGCTCTGCTGGGATGGTCAGATTACAGCGACCCCTATTTCGCCTTCTCAGAGCGCCGGGCTAATCTTACGCTCTCTGCCTCCGCCGATACAGTAGAGGTCAATCAACCTATCTACTTCACAGCTACTGGCGGAGCCCCTACTTACGAATGGAACTTCGGGGACGGAACGGTCAGAAGCAGCTCTGACTCTCAGGTTCATTCCTACGACTCGCCTGGCGAGTACACGGTGGCAGTTACCACAAGCGATAAATGTACCGACACAGCTTTCATGCGCATCGTCGTTGTCGCCCCCTTTGCCCTCTATATTCCGACAGCATTCTCCCCTAATGGTGATGGCGTGAATGAAGAATGGCAGCCTGTCATCCGAGGCACTGCCAAAACGCTGCGCTGGAGGATTTATGACAGATGGGGACTACTCATCGCCACAGGAGAAGGTCCTACTGCCCGTTGGGATGGGACAAAGGGAGGAAAACCCTGCGCCGAAGGCGCCTATGTCTATATCATAGAAGCAGAGACCCTGACGGGTGAAAAGGTGCAAAAGAGCGGCACTCTCACCCTCCTTCGATAAGGTTTTGAATAAGGCTTGCCTGTGGGCGGGTACTCCCGCCCATTTTTTATTTTACCCAGCTTTGGAGCATGCCAATGAACCCTATTCAGCGAGCCGCTCTACAATCATCGCAGAAGCCCCCCCTCCCCCATTACAGATGCCGATGGCCCCATATTTCCCTCCTGTATGTCGTAAAGCAGTAAGCAAAGTGACTAAAATACGGGTTCCACTTGCTCCCAGCGGATGTCCCAAAGCAACTGCCCCGCCAAACACATTCAGCTTGTCTATCGGTATGCCTAAAAGGTGCTGATTGGCAAGGGCCACAGCTGAGAAAGCTTCATTTATTTCAAAGACATCTATTTGCTCTATTGAGAGGCTGGCACGCTCAAGGGCTTTTCTGATAGCGTCTGTGGGAGCAATAGTGAACCATTCAGGCTCCCGCGCCGCATCCGCCCAGCTAAGCACCCGTGCCAACGGTCGCAAACCGTATTTTTTCACAGCGGCTTCAGAGGCTAAAATCACTGCTGCGGCCCCATCATTTATTTTGGAAGCATTAGCTGCGGTGATGGTACCATCAGACTTGAAAGCGGGCTTAAGGGTAGGTATTTTTTCAAAGTTCGCCTTTTTAGGCTCTTCATCCTCAGAAATGAGAAGGTCTCCACTTCTCTGCTTGACAGGCACGGGTACAATCTCTTCGGAAAAAATACCCTTAGCCTGTGCCTCCTGCGCTCGTTTATACGATAGAATAGCGTATTCGTCCTGCATTTGCCGGCTAAGATTGTAAGTAGCCGCGCAGGTTTCCGTGATTAGCCCCATCGTTAGCCCGCAATATGCATCTTCTAATCCATCTCGGAGTATCCCATCCAGAAGTTGGACATGCCCGTATCGGTACCCATTACGAACGCCCGGCGCATAAAAAGGGGTCAAACTCATACTCTCCATGCCTCCCGCCGCGATAATATCTGCATAGCCTAGGGCCACCGTTTGGGCTCCTATCATGACGGCTTTGAGTCCTGAGGCGCATACTTTATTGACAAGCGTAGCGGGGGTCGTGGGAGGCAAGCCCGCCTTCAGAACAACTTGAGTAGCCGGGGCCTGTCCTAAGTTGGCTGAAAGCACATTACCAAAATAAACCTCTTCCACAGCCTCAGGGGGCAAATGCACCTGCTCCATAGCCCCTCTGAGAGCTATCGCTCCTAACTCTGAGGCAGGGACGGCAGAAAGGCTACCCATAAAGCTCCCGATAGGCGTGCGCTTAGCCGCAACTATGAATACCTCACGCATATAGCGAAGGTACGCTTTACCTTCGCAGAGTGAAATACATCCCTGTCTCTCGCTACGCAAGCGAAGAGCTCCTGAATGTTCATCTATATCAGTGGCTTTCTCAGCGCGTCCGCTCCCCTAAAATGCAAGAAACGCTCAGGACTTTTGCTCAACAGGAAAAAACGCACTATGATTTCTGGCGCCAGCTATTGTCCGGGGACGCCCCTCTCCCCAAATGGCGCTTACGGTGGCATAAGTTTTTGATTCGGCTTTTAGGTGTCAGCTTTATCCTCAGGCTTTTAGAGCATAAGGAACATAAGACTATCCAAGAGTACCGCCGAATCGCTCCCTCTCTACCAGAGGATATGCGGGCTCATCTCTACCGCTTGATAGAAGATGAAGAGCAGCATGAGGCAGAGTTTTTAGAAGCTATCCAGGCGGAAGAGACGGGACTGCGTTACTTAGGGTTTATTATTTTAGGGCTTTCTGATGCTATAATAGAAGTCACAGGCGTGCATGCAGGATTTTTGGGGGTCTCCCATCATCCGCTTACAGCGGGCATAGCGGGCCTGATTGTGGGATTTGCTGCATCTATCTCTATGGCCTCTGCGGCATATCTTCAAGCCAAACAGAATCCCTCCGTCTCTCCTCTGCAATCCGCTCTATACACAGGTTTGTCTTACATCATAGCAGTAGCGCTTTTAGCCCTTCCCTATTTTGGGTTTTCCAGCATGGGAATAGCCTTCTGGGTTTCGGTAGGACTTGCTGTGCTGATGATACTTGGATTTGTGTATTACAGCTCAGTGGTATTTGAGCGCTCTTTCCGTGAAGAAGCCCTGGCCAGCGTGGGAATCCTAACCGCTACGACTGTGCTTTCTTACGGGTTTGGGGAGTTACTTAGATACTTTTTCCCCCAGTTTGAATTTTAGCGAGAACTCTTCAGCTGCTCTACCTACTGACTCTTGCTCCCTCATGACTCGTAGTGCTCAGATAAAAGTAAATAACCCTCCTAAGGCTCAGACACCTTTGTAGTAGACAGACACCCATTGCTTTTCTCTCTTTTGTAGTCTTTTCCCAAAATTTACCCCCGATGGACTCCCTCGTGTCGCATGTCAAAGCGTCAATCCCCTCCCTATCCGAGATGCGCCTTGAGCTTCAGCAGCGCCTTAGCGAGCGGAGAGAGTTGAAGGATTTTGAGGAGAAGCTAAGGTTTTTGGATGATGAAGGCAAAAAAATTTTCCAAGGCTATCAAGAACAGGCTCTTTATCGCTTAGTAGAGGCATGGCTTGATTCCTATGAAAGTCTTTGGCGGGAAGAATATCTTGATGTCCTTCAGAAACGCGGCTGGACGCACTTTAAAAAGAGCATTCTACCTAAGCTCGTAGAACTATCCCAGTTAGTACAGCGGCTGGAAAAAGATTTGGGAAATATGCGTAAAGCTCGGGGAGGCGCCCTGTTTCAGGTTAATATCCAGCATCTACTGATGAGTGAGGGAATTC
>JANWXY010000082.1 GCA_025057135.1 Bacteroidia bacterium
TCCTCCTTTTTTTTGTGGGGGGGGGGGGGGGGGGGGGGGGGGGGGGGGGGGGGTGGTCTGTGGGGGGGGGGGGGGGGGGGGGGGGGGGCGCCCGCGGGGCGGGGCGCCCCCCCCCCCCCCCCCCGAAATCTCAAACATTCAACTCCCTCTAACTACTTCTTCACCTCCAGCCGCACAAATGGTACCACAATCTCCTCCAGACTTATCCCGCCGTGCTGGTAGGAGTCCCGATAAAGCCGTACATAATCATTGTAGTTCGTCGGATAGACTAAAAAGTGATCTTCCAGCGCAAATAAATAGGTGGAGCTTGCCGTTGCTCGGGGTAGGCGCGCTTCCTCCGGCTTTCTGATGTGGAAAATGCCTTTTTCAGATTTGTCATAGCTCAGATTGCGTCCTTGTTTATATCGGAGATTGGTGGTCGTTTCTCTATCGCCAAGTACTCGTACAGGACGATGTACTTGCACAAATCCGTGGTCGGTCGTGAGAAAGATTTGGGAAACTTGCTGCGTCAAGAGCCGTAGGACTTGAAAAAAGGTAGATGTTTCCAACCAAGCGCGAGTCGTAGCTCTGAGCGCTATATCATTTGCGGCGAGTTCTTTGAGAACATTCATTTGCACGCGGGTATGTGCCATCAAGTCCAAAAAGTTGAATATTAAAAGGATAACATCATTTTGCCGCAGCATTTGCGGAAGCTGCTGAAGGAGGTTTTTTCCTTCTTCCGGCCGGAGCACCTTCACATACCCTACCTTCAGGGGCATCTTGTTCCGGTGAAGAAAGTCTTTGAAGAACTCCTCTTCAAAAAGGTTTTTCCCACCTTCTTCATCGTCATCTGCCCAGTACCGAGGAAATCGCTGGGCAAGCTCCGCGGGGAAGAGTCCCCCGAATAGGCTATTCCGAGCGTACTGGGTGGCCGTAGGTAGGATAGAGAAGAATAGGTGCTCTTGCAGAGTATGATAATAGGGACTACATAGACTCTCGAGAACTTTCCACTGATCATATCGCATACCGTCTATCAGGAGGAGTACAGAAGGCTCGCCTTTACGCTCGCCGATATGTGGGATAAAAAATTTTGCCAGTACATCCGGAGAAAGGACTGGACGCTGAGAACTATTCACCCAATCCATGTAGTTTTCTGAGAAAAAACGCCCAAACATTAGATTGGCTTCAGATTTCTGCCCTTCTAAAATCTCCCGGAGCTCGGGCATGTCGGTCTTCTCAAGCGCGATATCCCAGTGCACAAGGTCACGATAGACCTGGAACCATTCATCTAACGAGGGACCGAAAGCGATTTGGGTGCTCAATCGCCGAAACTCCCGTTGATAGTCTATAGAGGCTTGACGCTGCTGGAGAGTATCTCTGACCAATAAACGCTTGCAGGTGGAGAGGAGCTGTTGAGGCTTCACCGGCTTAATCAAAAAGTCGGCAATATCCATGCCGACGGCTTCTTCAATCAGGCGCTCCTCCTCATCTTTTGTGACCATGACGATGGGCAGATTAGGGTAAATGCGCTTGACCTGGCGAGCCAGTTCAAGTCCATCCATTCCTGGCATGTGCTCATCCACGATCAGCAGGTCCACAGGCTGCTGACGCAGCATATCCATAGCCTCACTCGGATGACGGGAGGTTACTACCTCAAAGCCTTTCTGGGTGAGATGTATCACCTGCGGTTCTAAATGTTCAATTTCATCATCTATCCACAGGACGCGACTTCGCATGCCTCAAAGATAGCGGATTATTTTTACCTTTGGATGAGTGAAGGTTCCGATAGTCATAGCGTGGTTGCCAGAAAAATGGGCTTCCGTAGCACCTGTGTTGCAAGCTGGGCTCGGAGAGGTAAATCTTATGCTTTTCTCTCACATGCAAGCCGCCCAGTCTTTTGTAGAAAAAACTATTGTGGAAGGGGGGGAGCTTTTTCTATTGATTGCTCCTCTGCCAGAGGGAAAGGAGTTTCTAACTGAGTCACTATATCGGTGGCCCTTAGCTTACGGACTGGCTTTGACTGATGATTCTAACTTCATAGAGGAGCGAGCCGACTATCTTACCGTCCTCGTCAACGGGGATGTCCGATGCCTCCATCCGCATCTCAATGAGTTACGGGAAAGATATTTGGAGCGCCGAGAACGGGAAAGAAAGCAGCGTATCCTCACTGAACTCCATCGGGTCTCGCTCTCTTTGACAGGGGAGGTGCGCTTAGAGCGTCTTATCTTCAAACTCCTGCGCATTGCCATTGACAATAGCGGGGCAAAGTACGCCTTTCTGATAGTGCCCGCACCAACTAATCCTGAGAAGTTTGAGGTCGTGGGGTATGCTCATCGCTCTGACCATGAACCTCGTCCCTATCATTCCCGAGAATTGCAGGCAGAAGATCGTATTTTCCATCTACTTGTTCTCCACGCCGCTCGCAGCCGTGAGAATGTCTTACTTTCTCAGGCTGCCGGAGACACCATTTTTCATCATCATCCCGATTGGGAACGGCTCGGAGCTTACTCGCTTTTATGCCTACCTCTTATCTACCAAGGGCAGCTCATAGGACTTCTGTACCTGCATGAGCCGGAGCCCGAAATAGAAACTCAGCCAGAACGCATGGAGTTTCTCAAGCTTTTTACAGCCCCAGCGGCGGTGGCGCTCCAGAATGCACAGCTCTATGCGAATATGGAGGCCCGAGTCCGAGAGAGAACAGAAGAAGTGATTCGTCAAAAGGAAGAGATAGAGCGCCAGAGTTTGCTCCTGCGTCAGCAGAATGAAGACATCCTCGCCAGTCTCCGTTATGCTCAGCGTGTCCAGCGAGCAATCTTCCCCTCTTGGAGCGAACTTCAAAAGACGCTCCCAGAAAGCCTTCTATTCTACCAGCCAAGGGAAATCGTCGGTGGAGACTTTTATTGGTTTGCTCAGCGATTGAGTAAAATCATCATCGCCGTGGGAGATTGTACAGGGCACGGCATACCCGGCGCCTTCATGACAATCATCGCTAATACGCTTTTGAAGCAGATAGTAGAGTTGGAAGGTGTATTCAAGCCCTCGGAAATTCTTTACTTACTCAATCTACGCATGCGAGCTGCCCTGCAGCATGAGGAGGAGATGTATCAACGCTTTCGGGAGGGGATGGAAATATCTATTATTCAGTTAGACCCCAAGCGTCGGAAACTCTTGTATGCTGGGGCTGGGCGACCACTTTTCGTAGTTCGGGGACGAAAAGGAGAGGAAATCCGTCCTGATAAAATTACCATAGGCGCTCCCTACGAGGGGGACGCGCCCGAGTTTTCTCTCCATTCTATGGACTTAGACCCGCAAGAGATGATTTATCTCTTTTCGGATGGATTTGCAGATCAGCTCAATCCTGAAAATAAAAGATATCAGATTCGGCGTTTCTATGAGTTTTTAGAGCTAATAGCCGAGCAGCCTGTGCGTCAGCAAGCCGTCCTATTAGAGTCTGAACTGAGCCGCTGGATGGGGAATGTTCGTCAAACAGATGACATTCTCGTTTTAGGCATACGAGTGACCTGAGAGAAGGGAGAGGAGGTTTAGAGTTATTCTCGGCTTGATTGCTCTCTTTCAAGCATTACCTTGATGTGGCTCAAAATAGGTGAAATGGCAGGCATTAAGTCACCATATTGATTTTGAATAATGAGGTGAGCGTATCGTCGTAGTGGGGCGACGTACTGCTCGTAGGCAGGTAGCACTTGGGTAAGGTATTGATGGGTTACGAAATCTACGCTGTAGCCGCGCTCTTGCTTATCTCGTTGCAAGCGCTGAATGAAACGATAAGGCTCGAGTGCCTCCATAAATATGCGCAGGTCAAATAACTCCCGAATGTGAGCCCAGTAAAAGAGAAATAACCCTTCTACGACTACAATCGGTGCAGGCTCAAAAGTCAGGAGACGGGGTACTTTCCCTGCCTGATTGAATGTGTATTCCCTTTGAGTTACACGCTCTCCGCGACGCAGTTTCAGAAGGTCCTCATATAGCTTTTCATGATTTATAGCCTCTGGGCGATCAAAGTTGACTCGTCCATCCAAGTCTCTTGGCTGCTCGTGGAGGTCTCGGTAGTAATGATCAGTTGAAAGGAAAGTAGCCTTTTCTGGTGGCAGGAATTGACGAAGCAGTTCTAAGAGATAGGTCTTACCTGAAGCACTCCCGCCGGTGATGCCTATCCAATAGGGCATGGGCAGTCTTATCCCGCTGAAAGCTGTTTCAGAAGTCGGTGTAGCGCGCGGGCGCGATGAGAGTTTCGCAGTTTCCACTCTACACCCAGTTCAGCCACGGTTGCCGTCTGTTTGTCTGGTATGAATACAGGGTCATAACCAAATCCTCCTGAACCAGCTTTTACTCGGGCGATTCGGCCGTGCCATATCCCTTGGGCAAACGTATATTTACACGGTCCATAGTACGCCACCATCACTGCTACGAAGTAAGCATCTCTCTGAGACATATCACGCATGGCTTCCAGTAGCTTATCTGGTCCCCCAAAGCGAGCGGAATGGACCCCTGGACGACCTCCTAAACTGGGCACAAATAGACCGCTATCTTCTACGATTACAGGCTGCTTCAGATGACTTTCGTAAAAGGCGGCTTTGAATAGAGCATTATCGTAGAGAGACTCGTACGGTTCCGGTGCTTCGGGTATGTGCGCAGGTAGAGCATCTATCTCCAACTGCCCTTGGAGTATGTCCTGTACTTCTGAGAGCTTATGGGGATTTTTTGTAGCAAAAATCCATTTATCCGCCACTTCTTTTGACTATATGACCCTCTTTTTGGAGCAGTTTTATCACTTTTTCTACTTGGTCGCCTTGTAGTATGATTTTTCCGTCGCTAATACTGCCACCAGTAGCGCAGTTCTGCCGCAGCCTTTTAGCTAATGCTTCCATATCGGCCGCCCGCCCTATGTAGCCCATAACTTCTGTAACTTCCTTTCCGCCAGCGATCCGACGGCGTTGAACTCGGAGATTCTGCTTGGATGGTGTCTGAGGTTCTTCCGGCACTTCTTCTTTGAGCGGCCGTGTAGAATATACTAACCTATCCCATTTTCGCTCCGTACTCATTTCAGCAGGAATGTATCATGTACCAGAGGGATTTTATTGTCGTGAGGGGCATCTTGTGGATTACAGTGATAGCCCCAAAGTCTCACCTGACCTAAGAAGGGATAAAGAGCTTGATAGTAGCAGTGGGTGGGCGTGTGATGAAAGGCTATATCGTGAAATACATACAGCGGCTGGTGGGCAGCTATCCATGCAGCATCATGGAGGATCGGAACAGGCTCTCCAATATCGCCGCTATACAGAATGTTCATACTTTTAGAGGTAAAAAGGTAGGCACAGCTCGGCATGTGAGCGACATGAAGGCGTGCGGTAGGTATTGCCAATACATGAGAAGCGAACTCCGATGGATACAATACCTGTGCAAACTTTTCCACTTCTCCCATCAGGAAGTGCAGATAGGTGTATATCTTGGCAAAAAGCTCTGCGCTTCCAGCAATAATCGGAATCGGAGGGAGCTTGCTAAGAAAATGCCGATGATACAGTAGCGCAGAAAGGCTACCTATGTGGTCATCATGTAAGTGCGTGATACAAATAGCGTCTATCTTCTCTACGAGTCTATACTCAACAAGGCGAGGATAGACAGTGAAACCGCAGTCTATGAGAAAGGTTTTATCCTCCCACTCTATGAGAGCGGCGGAGTTACCTAAGGTTACATCATGGGCTCCACCTGCGCCGAGAAACCTGACGGGAGGGGTCATGAGCTACCCAAGATTTGTTCAGCGTGTGCATCGGTTTTGACTTTTGTAATAACGTCAGAAATACGTCCATCTTCGTCTATTATGTAGGTGATTCGCTGAATACCCTCATACGCCTTGCCGTACATTTTTTTCACCCCCCAGGCTCCATAAGCTTTGATGATGGTCTTTTCTGTATCGGCTATGAGAGGAAAAGGTAGATGATACTTTTCAGCGAAATGCTTATGAGATTCTACATCGTCTGCACTAATGCCTAATACGACATAGCCGGCGGCTTGGAGTTTTTCGTAGTTATCTCGTAGATTGCAGGCCTCCTTCGTACAGCCTGGAGTGTCGTCTTTGGGGTAAAAGTAAATGATAACTTTTTTGCCTCTGAGCTCAGAAAGGCGTATTGATCTTCCGTTTTGGTCTATACCTGTGAAATCAGGTGCTACTGACCCTTTGGGGAGAAGGTTAGACATACAGCCGCTAAAACAAATATCTAATCTTCATCCGTATCTTCAATATCCTCCTCGCTCATCCAGTCTTTGGGGGATTCGGTTGGTTCGTCGGGCTCATCGTCATCGTCTTCTTCGTCAATCACCTGAGATTGATTGAGTAGGAGGTCTATATCTTCATATTTTACCACCCCTTGTACAGACGGCACGTAGTTCAAAGAGTAATCTGCATAAAGCCGCTTGGGAGGTATTTTCATATGCTTTTCGACGACTTTTTCTATAAAGTATTGAAGTTCGTCCGTAAAACTTATAGGACTCTGGATGCGTTGAGGTGAAGGTTTGAATGGTGCGCTATTTTGGTAAGCGATTAGATTCTGGCATCCCAAACTGATGACATAAGTAAAACGCTCGGTGATGATTTTGATTTGAGGGACGAAACACTCAGCTATGGAGCGGTCCGTATCTTCGTCATCGGCACTAATAAACTCATCCTCCCATTCGCTGGTTATTTTTAGACGAATGACCTTTTCTTCCCAGGAAGGATGAAGGGCATTATCAGCGGTGATATCGGGGGCTGGCCTGAGCTTAGCGATCAGAATCTGAGATTTCTGTGCCCATACAGCTATTGCAGAAGACAGGCAGATTAAATATACCTTCACTCGTCAAAGGTACAAAGAAGTTACAGAAGTCCAAGCTGAATGCGAGCGTTCTCACTCATGCGACTCATATCCCATGGCGGATCAAAAGTAACCTCTACTTCTACATTTTTTACACCTGGAATGGATTGGACAGCTTTTTTGACGTCGTCAGGTAGATGTTGTGCGGCTGGACAAAAAGCTGAGGTCAGCGTCATGAGAATTTTCACCTCGCCTCCTGGTGTGGCTTCTATGTGGTAAATCAGTCCAAGCTCGTAAATATCCACTGGAATCTCAGGATCATAAACTTCTTTGAGGGCGCGGATGATGGCTTCTTGGAGAGCAGCAGGGTCCTGTATATTGTTAGTCATGACTGCTTGAAGGTTGATAGTCCATCTTTTATACCACGAATTATCGCTGCACCTATTACAGCCTTAGCCCAAATGGAATCAGGCGATACTTGCTTATCCGTAAAATATCCAAGAAGCTGACCGAACCATCTGTATAACCCTGTGTGGGCTAATATACTTTTGATGAGCCATGCAGCGTCTAATCGAAACCGATAGGGATGGTGCCGATTGATTAGTATGGGCAGGGGAGGCATGTTGAGGGTTTCGGGGGCTTTGTACATCAGTTCAGCTAAGGCTATGCCATGTCGGTACTCTCTCCGTATAAAGTAGTCTATCGTAGGGGGGGGAATGTGGTGGATAGCTTTATTTTGGGTGTCCATATATATCTTTACGTGACGCTGGTGCAGACGATAGGCAAGTTCGTACTCTTCCGCTACGGGTGTTTTCAGATTGGAAGCATATGGCGACTCCTTCTCAGAGAATAGGGTTTTCGGTACCGATAGATGCCCGCTCGCTATATGCTCTTGTACGACAATAGAGCCCGGTGCCTCGGGCATCTTTTCATGGATAGAAGGATAGACCCCATAGTACAAACATGGTTGGTCGGCGGTACGAAGGTGGAATTCATAGTGCCTCAGTAAGCTATCCGGCAAAAGCATTACATCATCATCTAAAAAGAGAACAATATCCGTTTCTAAGGCTTGATATCCTGTATTACGAGCAGCTCCTGGGCCTGAGTTAGGCTGATAGATGTATTTCAGGGAAAAAGCAGGTGGTATTTCTATCTCCCCAAGGATAGGTTCTATGGGTGGAGTGCTACCGTCATCTACGATTACAACCGGTATAGGTAGGGGTATTCCTGCTGTATGGCTCTGGAAAAGAGCTTGGAGCGTTTGCTTTACCTTCTCAGGACGTCCGTAGGTCGGAATGGTTATACCTATGCTTTTCGTCATTCGCTGCTTATGACTTGGTCGGCATGATTGAGAGCGGCATGGAGAGTGTGCCAGGGCAAAGAGGCACACTTGACGCGCATAGGGAAGTTTTTCACTGTTGAGAAAATGTTGAGCTTCTCTTTTACGCCTGCGGGTATGCTTGAGTAGGACTCGGGCTCTCCTTCACGAGTGAGGAGTTCATGAAATGCGTTGAAAATTCTCTCTACTTCTGAGACTTCTCTGCCTTTGGCGATAGTGGTCATCACGGAAGCGGAGGCTCGACAGATAGCGCAGCTCTTTCCATGAAATTTGATATCCTTGATGACTTCCTCCTCCACATGTAGCGTGATGATTACGTGGTCTCCGCATAAAGGATTATATCCCTCGCCCTGATGAGTTGGCTGTGG
Organism: Bacteroidia bacterium; assembly: GCA_025057135.1. GTDB lineage: Bacteria > Bacteroidota > Bacteroidia > SpSt-205 > SpSt-205 > SpSt-205. Next base: position 8,493 of record JANWXY010000082.1, read on the forward strand.
TATTTGACCAAAGTTTCTGGGATATCGGTTATGTTCCATTACAAGCTCTTGATAGAGAGACTGGAGATCAGACATCACGCCCGTAATAACAAATATCTCCTGATATGTGCTACAGGGTCTGGCCAAACTCATTCGCTGCTTTGAGGTGGAGCGAAGATAGAGTCGGCATTAGCCACGAGTACTTCATGCAGAAATCGCCAGCTTTTGTGATTAGTCCGTGCCTATAAAGATTATCTCTGTGCGTCTGTTCAGGGCGCGACCAGCTTCTGTGCGATTATCACCGATTGGGCGAGAGGCACCGTACCCACGAGCGGTAATCCTTGTGGGAGATATACCTTTTTGAGTCAGGTAGTCTCGCACGCTTTCTGCGCGCTGCTGGGACAGTTTTTGATTGTAGGCAGCGGAACCGATGCTATCGGTGTGCCCCTGCACTTCCACTCGCCATCGGGGATTGTCTCGGAGGAGGCGAATCACTTCGGTGAGTTCTACTTCCGATTCTGGTCGCAAAGTAGCTTTATCAAAATCAAAGAAGATATTCCGCAGCACGAGACGCGCCCCGATTTGAAGCTTTTCCATAGGAATGATGAGGTGGTAAGCAGTGTCGGTGGTAGAGAGGTCAAAGTGCCCACTGTAAAATAAGTAACCCTTTGCTTCTGCGAAAAGCCCATAGCGTCGTCCTAAAGGTAGAGATAAGAGAAACTCCCCCGTAACTTCATTGGAACGCAGAGCGCGGATAGTGTCTTTCGTTTCTATATCAATCACGGCTACATATGCTGAAAGAGGGGTGCGATTGCCGGCGTCTATCACGCGTCCCCGTACATAGGTGGCGGCAAGTTTAGGCCGAATCCCTTCCCATACCTCAAACTCGTAGATGTCTTCCTTACCTAAGCCTTCTGGTCTCACAAGGGCGATATATGCTATGCGTCCGTGTGCATCTATGCACAGGGTCTGTTCATCGGCTGGGGTGTTGAGGGGATAGCCGAGGTTGCGTGGCGTGGTCCAGCCAGTATCCGTGAGATAAGTAACGAAAAGGTCCTGACCGCCCATTCCAGGGTGGTAGTTAGAGGCGAAGTAAAGAGTCTGTCCATCGGCGGCTATCATAGGACTATATTCATCGCCGGGGGTATTGATTGGGGGACCGAGATTTATAGGTTTTTGCCATTGACCGTTTTGCCATTCGCTGTACCAAATATCACTTCCCCCCATTCCGCCTGGACGCCCCGAAGCGAAATACAATCGCTTTCGGTCATGAGTCAGTGAAGGATGAGACTCCCAATGGGGACTATTTATGTTAGGGCCGAGGTTTTTGGGCTCGGACCAAGTGCGTCCTCGCAGTTCAGAGAAATAGATGTCACAAGACCCCAGCCCTTCGGTACGGTCGCATAGAGTGATAAAGGCCCATTGCCCATCCGCAGAAAAAAATGCTGCTCCCTCATTTTGGGTGGAGTTGATGGGAGCGGGCATACGCTGTGCTTCAAGCCATGTTCCTGTCTGAGGAGATTTTTCGCTCCAATACAGGTCTTCATCGTATCCTCGGAGTGGGTTGACAGGCTGATCTGGCTTAGGGCGTCGTGAAGTAAAAAATAACCGCTGACCATCTGCAGTCAAGCTGGGTAGGTATTCCTCGGCGGAGCTATTGACTGCGGGACCCATATTTTTCGGTCGGAAAGGTACGGGATGTCGCACAAGCTCAGCTGCACTTTTACTCTGGCTGAGAAGGATAGCTCCTTCATCCTGCAGAGCACGCGGCATGTGTCCCACTGCTGCTATGATAAAGCGTCGCCAGATGACCTCTGCGGAGTCATAGGCCATCTCAGCAGTATAAGCCTTGCCCAGAAAATATAGTCCCCAAGCTGTTCCCGCGGGTGAAACACTCCGCAGATTGAGAAGGCGATGTCCAACGAGTTTGACTTGAGGATAGAGTTTTTGACTGATATGGAGTTTTCCTTGAAGGATCAAGGCGTCTTCATACTGCGGCTCTAATCGTAAAGCCTCATCCAATACCGAAAGAGCACGGGTTTCTTGCCGAGCCTGAGCCAAGCGTACAGCTTGCAGGTATAGTTCGTAAGCTTTCCTGGAAATGCCTTTTGGTGGGGAGGGCTGAGCCCACAGGAGCAGGCTCAAGATTAGGCAAGCATATCTCATGGTATCGCAAGATAGCGGTGTAGCTGCATGCTTAGTCTCCAAGAAGGATGGAGCTTGATGTAATCCATGATCCACTGGAGGGCCGAGGGGTTGTAAAAGTCGGGTTGGAGAAAGTGGGCTTGGGTAGCTTTACACCGATTGCGCTGGGTTTCTGCCCATGCGAAGTCGCTTTTCGCATGAATGACTACTTTGAGCTCATGGGCTTGATGGTACCATGTGGGTTGAGGAGGCTTGAATCGCTTAGGTGAAAAAGTGACCCAGTCTATAGGGAGGTCAGGAGGCGGGTAAGCCCCGGAGGTTTCTATCTGGAGGAAATAGCCACGAGCTTTCAGCTCAGAAATAAGCGGATCAAGTGGATGCATGGTAGGCTCCCCTCCAGTGAGGACTATATGTGTGGCAGGGGTCTGACTTATCCATCCTAAGATATCCGTGGGAGAGAAAGTAGGCCAGCCCTCTTTTTTCCAGCTATGACGTGTATCGCACCATGAACATCCTACATCGCATCCTCCCAGCCTTATGAAGTAAGCAGGCGTGCCAGCCCAGTAGCCTTCGCCTTGTAGAGTGTAAAAGTGTTCTACGATGGGATACATTGGGATCAGCTTTTGGGATGACTTCGGCGACGCATAAACTCTACCTGAGCCGAAAAAGGAGCAAGGTCTGTCTCTACTGCCAAGCGGCGCAGGTATTTGCCATTAGGTTGAAGTAGCCAGGTGTGGGTAGTATCGCTGAGGAGGGTTTCGGCTATATTTAGAGCCGTGTGAGCTACTTCTTTCTCCAAAGGATAAACAACCTCTACTCTACGGTCTAAGTTCCGTGGCATCCAGTCTGCACTGCCGCTATATACTCGGGTTTTGCCCCCACTTTGGAAAATGTAGAGGCGACTGTGCTCTAAAAACCGTCCGACGATACTATGTACGCGTATTGTAGGGCTCACTGGAGTTTGGGGTACAAGGCAGCAGATGCCGCGTATCACCAAATCTATCTGTACGCCTGCCAAAGAAGCCGCATATAACGCACGAATCATCTCTGAGTCTACTAAGGAGTTGAGAACAAGCAGGATGCGACTGGGGCTCTCTATGGTATGCTCAGCTATACATTTATCAATCTCTGCAAGGAAGGTTTCTCGGAGGTTTTCCGGAGCTACGGCGAGGCGACGCCATTCCCGTTGACCTGAGTTTCCTGTGAGGTAGTTGAAGAGTTCGGCGATGTCGCGAGTGATCTCAGGATTAGCTGTGAGTAAGCTGATGTCGGTGTAGATGAGCGCGGTTTTTTCGTTGTAGTTACCTGTGCTGAGGTGGGCGTATCCTCTCAGACTGTTTCCTTCTCGTCTAATCACCAGTGCCGCTTTACAGTGGATTTTGAGGCCTACCATGCCGTAAACGACATTAGCCCCTGCTTTTTCAAGTTCTTTTGCCCAGTAGATATTGGACTCTTCGTCAAAGCGTGCTTTGAGCTCTATCAGGACGGTGACCTGTTTGCCTCGGTCTATGGCCTCTCGGAGAGCCTGGACGATGAGGGATTTCTCTCCTGTGGTGCGATAGAGGGTCTGTTTGATTGCAAGCACCTGTGGATCCCGAGCAGCCTGCTGAATAAACTCCACCACTGGCATGAAGCTGTCATATGGATGGTGCAGTAAAATATCTCCCTGGGCTATGACTTCAAATATATTAGACTTTCCATGCAAAACAGGGGGAATCACAGGTACAAAAGGACGGTCCAACAGGCTGGGCTCATCTACTTCATTTAGAATATCCCACAGCCGTTCTAATCCAAGCAGTCCTCGCACCTCGTACACATCCTCCGGTTCAAAGCCTAACTCCTCCATCAAAAAGCGAATAGGCTCAGCAGGCATTTCTGAGCTCACCTCCAGACGCACTACGTCTCCCAAACGGCGACGACGCAGCTCTTTTTCCACAAGCTCTAAAAGATCATCGGCTTCTGCCTCAGAGATCTCTAAATCTGCATCGCGCGTAAGGCGGAAAGTGTAGTATTCTTTCACTTTTCGCCCGGGGAAAAGGACCTCTAAGAAGAGACCCACCAGGCGTTCTATGGGAACAAATCCGTAGCGGTGTGTCGTATGAAAGGGAATAAACCGCGGCAGCACCTGTGGAATAGGGACAAGTGCCGAACCGTCACGCAGTTCTACCCATAGGATGAGCTCTAGCCCTCGCAAAGGAGGGACTGGATGCGCTGAATCTATCGCTAATGGCGTAAGCAGGGGAAATACCTGCTGATGAAAGTACTCAGATAAAGCTTCGCGCGGCACCCGGGCCAGCCGTCTGCCTTGATAGATGAAAATGTCCTCAGCTTCCAAAGCAGGTATAATCTCCTCATGAAATATACTTTCAGCCTGGGAGAGAAGCTGGCGTACCCGCTCCCGAATGCGTTGGAGAGTCTGCTTAGGGGTGAGCCCATCAGGTCCGCGTTGCCGAACCCCCGCTCTGATTTGCTCCTTGATTCCTGCGACACGGATCATGAAAAATTCGTCCAGATTGCTGTAAAAGATTGAAAGAAAACGCGTCCTACTCAAAAGCGGATGAACTGTATGCTGAGTTTCCTCAAGTACTCGTGCATTGAATTCCAGCCAGCTCAGCTCTCTATTGAAAAACAGTTCTGGGCGAGAAAGGTCGGAGTTACGCAAAAGAGAGGTAAGCTTAGAGAGGGTCGCCATATTGAGCCCGAAGGTAAAAACTTTCTCCGCTAAAAGCAGTCCATGCTGTGTCCTGGGAAACGCGATATCCTACCACGCCGACCAGTGTGCCTTCGGCATCTTCTACGACGAAGGCATGCTGCCGTTCAAATCCATAGAGTCCAATCTCTGGCCAAATATCACTTACCTTTTTGGACCGACCTTGCAATCCAAAAGGCATAAGCCTGTCACCGAGTCTCCATAATCGCAGAGTCAGAGGGAATCGGAGTTGATGTACGCGCCATGCGAGAGCTCCGGAAGGGGGAGAAGCTGTTACTCCAGTTTTTATATGCCAGTATCCCCATTGGAAAGTCATTTCTCTGGGAAGGAGCTGTAGGGCTGGCCAGTCTGGCTGCCAGAGTGTAGAGCTTCCACGAGCCAGCCCATCGGGCGTGCGAATATAAGTGAAGCCTTCGCGGTCATACCGAGCACCGCTATGTTTGGCTCTCCATAGCAGCCACAGCCGAGCTAAATCATGGCTATCTAATCCCCACCGCTTTTTTAGGATGTAATAGAAAGCGTCCTTCGGTAGATTCCGTACGAGAATCTCACCGTAAGGCTTAGCAAGGAAACTTTTACTCTCCCAATGACGATATAGGCGCCGTAAATGCTTTTGCTGCAGCTGAGATATCTCATATCGCTGAATGCATGTCCGCTTGAAGGCGGGGTTTATGCGGTACATAGGTGGCAGAATCCACCAGCGGAGCTGATTGCGTAGGTATTTGGGGGTGTAGTTTGAAGTGTCCAGCAAATAATCCGCTTTTCTCTCACGCAGGTAAGCGATGATTTCATTGCGTGGAGTAAAAAGTAGAGGACGCAACCAGCGCCTTCGTCTATAAGGGATACCCCGCAGCTCTGGATATAATCCACTGCGCAGGAGACGATAAATAAGGGTTTCCACCTGATCGTCCAGTGTGTGTGCGGTGGCTCCCCAAAAAATACCATGCGCCGCAAGCTGCTCTTCCATCCAGGCATATCGTAGTTTTCGGGCTTCGGCCTGGATGCCGCGTCCGCCTTGAAAAGTTTTAGGTTGTATGGAAAGCACGGATAAAGGGAGGGCCTGCTTTTGAGCCCATGTGCGAATCCATTTTTCTTCTGCTTCGGAGGCAGGTCCCCGCAGATTATGATTTACGTAGGCTAAATGTACCGCATAGCCCAGCTCCCGCAGGATAAGTGCAAGTGCTACGGAGTCTGGCCCTCCACTAAATGCTAAGAGAACTTTTTCTGGAGGCGTGAGATACTTTTCGAGCCGCTGAGAAATGCTTTTTGTTAGGCTGCTTGTCAGAAAGGCAGGTCGTTATCGTCCAAGGAAAGATCAGGCGGAGTCGGTTCAGAAATATCAGGTGCCGAGCTGTCGGTGGCTGTGGGCGTTTGCGCGTCTTGGGAGGCATATGATACTATTCGTAAGTTTTGCACTCGGCACTCAAAGCTAATCCCCGGGGTATTGTCTTGTCGGGTATAGAGGCGAACCCCCGGTGTGCCTTCTACCAGTACTATGGCCCCCTTTTTGAGAAGTTTGAGGACTTCGGTGCTTTCTCCGGGGTTTCGCCAGTAGGAGCATTCTATCCACTGGGTTTTTTCTTCTCCGGAAGGAAGCCGCTGAGTACTTGGTATAGAAAAGCGAATAACCTGGCCATTTGATACGGAACGGAGCTCAGCGTCTCGTCCAAGTCTGCCAACAGCGATGAGTTTCAGATACATCTCTACTCCAAAAGTAAATACTTCCGAGGATCCACTTTGGCTCCACGCTCTATCACTTCATAGTGCAGGTGCGGTCCCGTGGAGTAACCCGTAGACCCTACATAGCCGATAATATGCCCGCGTGGGACCATATCTCCGACATTCACGGCGGTGCTGCTGAGGTGTGCGTACTTAGTAACTATGCCATTGAGGTGGTCTATTTCTACCTGTATGCCATATCCCCCTTTATCCCAGCCGGCGTAAATAACCTTACCCGCAGCAGCCGCTTTTACTGGAGCCCCCATCGGCGCATCTATATCTACACCAGTGTGCATCTGCCATGCACCATGGAAAGGGTCGTTTCGGTAGCCATAGTCGCTAACTATCGGTCCCCTTACGGGATACAGACAGGGCATTCTATTGAGGCGTTCATTTACCTCAGAGAACTGCCTTTCTATGACCCGATATTCACTGAGGAGGCGATGACTTCGGTATAGGCCGATTTCTTCTGGCGTAGTAGGGCTACCACCCATTCCTCCCTCCCATACTGAGGGCGGCAGGGGAGCCATGCCCAGGAGCGGTCGGTAGAACTTTTGCATTCGTTCGTACAGGCTTTGACGCCGTTTTTCCAAGGCATATATGCTGTTGCGTATAGCTTGAGCGTCTTGTTGGGTTCTTTGGATTTGCTTTTCTATCAAACGAGTGTAGTGCGCTTCCCACAGAGAATAAGTCGGCGCCAAGGAGACTGCACCTGCGACTGCTCCCCAGAAAAACGCTTTGGGTATGCTACGCAGCAGCTTCCATGGAGAAAGAGAAACTCTCTTGTAGCTGAGCGTTTTTTCATCCCACTCAAAGCGATGTAAAATTCTCACCATCAGCCAGTACTTTTCAAGTTCGGGGCAAATATACACTAATATCTTTTATCAACAGAGCCTCCACGGCGAAAAAAGTAAGCTGAGGAAGGAGGCATTCAGGCTATAATAGCGGTGCGTCGTATTTTTGCTTCGTGATTTTGTCTGAGAAAGAGGGAGAGTATGTCATACTGTCCTGGAAGCTCCCGAAAATGAATGTGCTTAGCGCGGAGAGTGTGCAAGCCTTCGCTGAGGCGTTAGAAGGAGCACTGGGCGACCCGAGCATCAGGGGGATTGTCATCACTTCGCAGAATAAAGAGTTTATCGCTGGGGCCGATATTCAGGCGATACAACACTTTATGGAAGCAGGTGATGTGAAAGCTATTTATGAGGCGAGCTGGCAGATACAATCGGTCTTCCTTCGCCTTGAGACGGGTGGGAAGCCCGTCGTCGCCGCTATAAATGGTGCTGCTTTGGGGGGAGGGTATGAGTTGGCTTTGGCGTGTCATCACCGAATAGCTTTGGACGACCCTCAAATAGAAATCGGACTGCCTGAAACCTCCCTTGGGCTCATGCCCGGTGCAGGCGGCACTCAGCGGCTTCCGCGCAAAGTAGGGCTGATGGCTGGATTAGAACTGGTATTGGAAGGAAAGCGTCTCCGTCCTCAGGAAGCGCTTCAAAGCGGACTAATAGAGGAACTTGTACCTGATAGAGGAGCCCTCATAGAGCGGGCTCTGGCATGGCTTCGGGCCCATCCTCAGGCGAGCAATCCTTGGCATCAGAAGGACTTCCGTTTGCTCGGTCCCCGAGTTCAGAGCGAAATGGGACGAAATATCTTTTCTGCCGCAATAGCTCGTTTGCGGGAAAAGTCTTATGGACACTACCCTGGTTTAGAAAATGCCCTGAGAGCTATTTATGAGGGGCTACAGGTTCCCATCATGCAGGCCTTACAAATAGAGAGTCAATATTTCGCTCGCACACTCACCACGCCCACGGCTCGTGCCATGGTGAGGACGCTTTTTGTGGAGAGACAGCGTCTTTTACACCTACCGCATCGCCCTTCTCATGTCCCTCCCGCTACTATCGGGAAGGTGGCTATCCTTGGGGCTGGAATGATGGGCCGGGCCATTGGCTATGTAGCGGCTTCAGCAGGTTATGAGACCTGGATTAAGGACACTGATGAAGCCGCTCTCCAATCTGCTGAGAAGTTCTCCAATGATCTCCTCAATAAAGCTGTTAGCCGTCAGCGACTTTCCCCATCAGAGGCCGAGGCCACTCGTAGACGCCTACATTTCACCCTAAGCTATGATGGCCTCGCAGGCGCAGACTTAGTGATAGAAGCAGTATTTGAAAATCGTACTGTCAAAGCTCAGGTATATCAGGAGAGCCGTCCGTATCTCAGTTCAAAGGGCATTTTAGCTTCCAATACCTCCACGCTTCCCATCACAAGTTTAGCCGAAGCTTCGGGTATATCCGATAGGTTCATTGGACTACATTTTTTCTCGCCAGCAGAACGCATGCCCCTATTAGAGATCATTTTAGGCAAGGAGACGAGCTCGGAGACTTTAGCATGGTCGTTAGATTTTGCTAAGAAGATCGGAAAAGTGCCCATCGTTGTCCGAGATAGTCGTGGATTTTTCACCTCTCGTGTATTTGGTACTTACGTACGGGAGGGACTTCGCATGCTCAAGGAGGGTATTCCTCCTGCTCTCATAGAGAATCTTGGCCGTCAGGCAGGCATGCCTGTGGGACCACTGGCTCTGGCGGATGAAGTGAGCATATCGCTGATGTACAGCATTCTTCGTCAGACGGAAGCCGATTTAGGGTATGCCCTTTCGGATGATCCTGTTTCTGACATCGGGCAGCTGTTTGTGGAAAAGTTGGGGAGACTTGGGCGCAAAGCTGGTAAGGGTTTCTATGAATACCCATCCGATGGCACTCCAAAGCGCCTATGGTCCGAGCTATCTGCTTACTTTCCCCCCCGAGCTGTCTCTCCGAATGAATACGCCGACCTCAAAGACCGGTTTCTATATGTACAAGTCGCTGAGGCATTTCGTACTTATGCAGAGGGCGTTCTTTTAGAAAAAGCTGATGGAGATGTTGGCTCTATTCTCGGCTGGGGATTTGCGCCTTTTACCGGGGGGGTATTCCACTTCGTAGAATGGACAGGGCGGGAGAAGTTCCTGTCTCGGATGTCCTATTTGTCCGACAAATACGGCGAGCGTTTCTATGCGCCCTTAGCTTAGGGGGCGAGTCGTAGCTTTTCCCAGATTTCTCCTCGGCGAATATACACCAGCCGGTCATGGAGACGACTTGGGCGCCCTTGCCAGAATTCTATTCGGTGGGGCAAAAGTCTATATCCTCCCCAATATGGCGGACGAGGCACGGGCTTTTCGGGATAGCGTCGAGCATACTCCTCCCAGCGTCTTGTGAGGGTTTCTTTATTGATTGGCTGACTTTGTGGAGAAGCCCATGCACCTATTTGGCTCTCATACGGGCGAGAGGCAAAATAGGCATCTGAAATGTCCGTCGGTGCTTTTTCTACTCGTCCCTCTATACGGACCTGCCGCTCTAAAACATCCCACCAGAATGTAGCTGCAACGCGAGAATTATCCGCCATTTCCTGGGCTTTGGCACTCTCATAGTTGGTGTAGAAGTATAAAAATGGCGGCTCAAAGCCTTTGAGGAGAAGGACGCGTGCGTGAGGCTGCCCCTCTTTATCCACTGTCGCTAATAGAAAAGCGTTCGGCTCAATCATCTGAGCAGCTACCGCTTCTTCCAGCCAGCGTCTCAGGAGGATAAAGGGGTCAGAAGGGGCGCTTCCCTCTTCCAAAGCGCCTTGGGCATATTGCCTTCGTAAGTTTGCCAAGTCTAAATCTGCCATATCCATTCAGAGTTGGGAGCTGGTAATTGGCCACTCAAAAGCTCAAAGTAACTGATTTTGAGTTTCTGTGCTATGGGAGTTTCAATAGGAAGGGTCCATACTTTGCCTCTATAATGGATCGCTCGTATAGGCATGATTGTAGCTGCCGTGCCACTGCCGAAAAGCTCCAGAACTTCTCCGTGTACTAAACCTTCGGTGATTTCGTGGAGAGAGATATCCCGTTCTTCGGTAGGGATTTTGAGAAGTTGAGCCAAGCGCAAGAGGGTATCTCTCGTGATGCCTGGTAAGATAGTGCCTCTGTCTAATGGTGGGGTGATGAGGCGCGGTCCTCTCAGCACGAGAAAGGCATTCATCGTACTGAACTCTTCAATATACTCGCGTGTAGTGGAGTCTAACCATAGAGAAACTTGACAGCCAGCCGCCTGAGCCTTTTTTCCACTGAGCATAGCTGCTGCATAATTTCCTGCCATCTTGACGGCACCTGTGCCGCCTGGGGCAGCTCGGCTCATTTCTGTTTCTACATAAGCATTTACCTCTCCGACATAATAAGGTCCCACAGGGGTCAAGTAAATGAGGAAGATATAAGTATCAGAAGGACGAACGCCAAGCCAAGGATCAGCGGCAAAGTACAGCGGACGGATGTAGAGTGCATGTTGTAAATCAGGAGGGAAAATGTCGCTTTCTAAGCGAAGGAGTGCATGCAGCATTTCGGCGAAAAGCTCATAGGGCACTTCTGGCATAGCTAAGCGAGTCGCTGAGAGGTTGAGGCGCTGCCAGTGGTCTTTTACCCGAAAGGCAAACCGCATTCCGTCTGCTCGTTGATAAGCTTTCATCCCCTCAAAAAGTGCCTGACCGTAGTGTAGGGCTGAGGTCCCAGGGTGAAGAGATAGCTCGTGAAGGGGCTGAATCCGAGGGGTCTTCCACGAGCCTTCCTTGTAATAAGCTATCGCCATGTGGCGGCTGAATACGCGCCCAAAAGGCACAGTTTCCCATGTAAGCGGTTGGGCTCGGGCGGGAGCCCTTTCTATTTCTATCTCATATTTTGACATCATGGGTAGAAGGTTGTAAATCCATGCGGGGCAGACGCTGCCATACTTTCAAAGGATCATCTTTTCGGAGAAATCTCCAAAAACCAGCTATCTGGGCCAAATGTACAAGCACAAAGTACCCAGGGGCGGTCATAGCTTGGAGAAGCTTCATGCGCGGGACGAATATCAACAATGATGCTTGCATCCATGCAGCCAGCATCGCACCGAAAAGGATACAGTAGAAATACCCCGCATGAGTAACGCATAGGACGCCTCCGCTGATCAGCATGACAATCAAGGCTATCGGGGCGATTAGATACCTAAATCCCTTGTGCGAAATGAAAAAGAATGAGAATACAGGATGGCGTAGGGCTTCGGACAAGCTAAAGCCTAACCGAATGGTATGAAAGGCATTGCAGGCTATTCTGACTTTACGATGAAACTCTATTTTAGAATCTCTGGAAGGCTGTTCATAAGCTAATGCTTCTGGGGCGAAACGCAGCCGTTTCCCAGAGAGCCCCAATCGTAAGACAAGATACTGGTCATCTCCGGCCTCTTCTGGTATTGGCAACCAAAGCTCAGTCCGCAAAAGCAAAAACTCACCAGGCAGCCCCAGAGCACAGTCAAAGGTACTTTCCGCTTTGCGCAATATGCCTTCATATCTCAGATACGGAGACTCTGTGTGCGCAAATGCATGGGCTCCTTGGGTGTATATCAAACGATACCCTCCTACCGCATCTGCCATAGGAGGCCGCATGAGATGGAGAACGGCTGCTTTGAGACTTTGAGGAGCGAGCAGGGCATTCGCATCGCTAAAAAGTACCAGAGGAGTCTGTACCGTAGAGCGTGCGGCATTGAGAGCCACATTCTTTCCACGACGATGAACTATGATGTATTTGGCCTCTGGATATTGGCTCAGAGCATCAAGAGTGGAGGCTAAGCTACTGTCCTTCTCATCGGTTGAAATGACCCAAAGTATATGGACTTTATCAGACGGATATTCTAGACGACGGATAGACTCCATTTTGGGCTTGACAGAGTCGGCTTCCTTATAGGCTGGGATGACGATGGTAACTTCGGGAAACTCCTCGAGTTTATACGGCTTGCGGCGATGCAAGGCCTCTTTGATTTTACTGGCGAGCCATATAGCCGCTGGATATAGACCATACGGATATACTACGAGAAAGAGGCTGCTCCAAAATATCCATTCCCATACCTGCACGATACAAAGGTAAGATGGGAACTACCTTTGCTTAGTGGAATGGCCCCCTCCCTTGCATAACGGGAGTAAAATAGCACTGATCGCTCCTGCGCGTTGGGTTGAGACCGAAGCTTTGCATCCTTTCATAGAGTTTGTTCAGCAGCAGGGGTGGTATCCTGTTTATACGGAGGGGCTTTCGGCCCGAGAGGGCGTACTTGCGGGTGATGATAGGCACCGATTAGCCTTTTTGCAGAAAGCCTTGAACGACCCTACGATTGCTGCTGTGTGGTTTGTACGGGGGGGATACGGTACTTCTCGCCTTTGGAGATATCTCTCATGGGAGCTATTCAAGAGATACCCGAAGTGGCTGATTGGATTCAGTGATATTACTCCTCTACTGTGGGGAGCGGCTAAGGTGGGGATCGTTTCACTTCATGCGCCTGTGGCTGTTCAAGTTCCTCATAGAGTATCAGCTGACACTCTTGGATACCTACTCAAAATCCTAACATCAGAGAGATTTGAAGTTACCCTGAGTTGGTCTTGGCAGCCTTGGTATGCGTGGCGTGCTGGGTCAGCCTTGGGCAAGCTCCTCGGAGGTAATCTATCCCTCCTTGAGACTCTCTGTGGCACTTCTCTGGATATAAAGGGCTGGGATGAGCAATCTATCCTCTTTTGGGAAGAAGTGGGAGAGTACAATTACAGGATAGATAGGCTAAGTTGGCATCTAAATAACGCCGGCTGGTATGACAGAGCGGAGGCACTCCTCATTGGAGGGGTCACAGGCATACAGGATGACGAGGATGCACCGTTTGGCAGGACTCTGAGGGAAATTGTATGGGAAAGTACCCCTTCACATCTTCCTATAGCCATGGGACTTCCCATTGGTCATGTAGCGAGAAATCTCCCTCTACCTGTGGGCGCTCAGGCCTCTCTTATTATTGAAGAAAAGCAAGCACAGTTACGCTTCTGGCGCGGCTAAGGGGCGTACTTCTACATACTTGCGCCCCTTCTTTTCTCGGAAATGGACAGTCCCCTCTACTACCGCAAATATGGTGTGATCTTTCCCAATGTCTGTACCCATGCCAGGCCAGAATTTTGTTCCCCGCTGCCTCACGATTATATTTCCAGGACGAGCGATTTCCCCTCCAAATAGTTTGACGCCTAATCGCTTGCTTTCAGATTCGCGTCCATTCCGTGTGCTACCAAGTCCTTTTTTGTGAGCCATATGATTAGATAGATTGGATTTGTACCAGTGTCATGGCTTGTCTATGTCCTCTTTTTCGCTTGTAGCCTTTGCGTCGTTTCTTCTTGAAGACGATGACCTTCGGAGCCCGCAGGTGTTCCTCCACTTTGACCTGAACTGAGGCGGGTAGATAAGGCGTGCCGACTTGGATTTGCCCATCCCTCTCTATCAGTAATGCACGGTCTATGAGGAACTCGGCCCCAGCTTCATAGGGGAGGCGATTCACGGCGAGACGCATTCCGGGGGAAACCTTCCACTGCTGCCCACCCAGTTCTATGATAGCATACATAACGGGGGCAAAAGTAAAAATAATCCCCCATATCTCATGATATGGGGGATTGAGAGAGGGACCGACGCTTTATTAGGCCTATTGACGGAGGAGCTTACGAGTTTCCGTATATCGTCTGCCTTGGGCGTCGATGATATCCAGTTGTAAGAAGTAAATCCCTTGGGAGAGACCGTTGGTATTCCAGCGGAGGGTGTGTTCTCCGGCGGGGAGAGGAGAGGGGTGGGTATGACCTGTGATTCTTTGGCCGCTAAGCGAGAAAAGCTGCCAGCTTACTCGTTTAGCCCCGGTAGGTAGAGCGAGGCGAATCATGATTTCATCAGAGAATGGATTGGGGAAAGCTTCTATGCGAATAGAGGTGCTACCAATCGTAGTAGGCAGGCTGGTAGCGGAGCGGCTATTGAGCTTCCAGATGCCGCGCCCCCAAGTACCTATATAGATCGGACGCTCTGGGTCTGGTAGAAGCCTTATTTCCCAACGGGGATTCTCAGGGTCTGAGCGATCTACGGTATCTACTTGATAGCGGTAGGGTTTCCATGTGATGCTTGTTACAGGTACGCGACCGATGACTTCTCCCGTCATTTCTTCCCATACAGGGTTGCTGATATTGATGCAGCGCCAGAGCCCCCAGTGAGTACCAGCCAGCAGAAGAGCAGCGGAGTCAGGATGGAAAAATAGGCTATATACGGGCACATTTGGGAGGTTACCATGAATGGAAGTGAAAGTCGGATTAGTATCGGTGGCATTTGTTGATACAAAGACCCGCTGGGCTGCTCCCGCATAGGAGCCCACGGCGATAGCTACGAGATTAGGATTATTTGGATGGACGGCGATAGCGCTGATCGTTCGTCCATTGACAAGGGAAGCAATAGCTGCCGTCTCGTCTTCATAATCCATGCTATCAGCTCTATTGATGGTTATTTTATCGGCATAGCGGATGCGCAGCAGTCGTCCGTCAGAAGTTCCTATCCAAACTGTATAGTGTCCGTTTTCAGGGTATCCAGCGGCGATAGCTGTCGGGATTCTGTTGGTATTATTATAGTAGCTGGAATATATCTGGTTAGAGTTTAGGTTACTGATCGGGGTAGGGCTGACCATGCTCCAGTATTGTAGCGAATCTACACTTAAGGAGACTGCATTAGAAATGTGCCACAAGCGCCGACCTGTGGCGACAAATAAGTGCGTAGTACCCAGAAAGTTTCTGTCTCTATCGTAAATCAGTTCAGGAAAGTTTTCTAAAATCAAGAGAGGGGGATAAAGCGGACCGAAGCCTGAGGGGCGTTCATCATTCACAGCAGCTGGTTCGGTGGGAGGTTGCACATTATCGAGAGTATCGTGAGTATAAAAGGCGTACGGTGCTGGGACGTTATATATGGGACTATACTGCCTTCCATAGTCAGTGGACATTCTTAGTCGTCCCCCCTGATATGAAAAGAATACGTTACTCGGCAATCGTGTGCTTACGGCGAGATTGCCTATGGGATTGGCCACGGGTGAGAAAGCCGACCCGGGAGGGGGATTGATTATTCGGAAAATGCCCTCAGGATCAGAGGCGTATCGGCAAGCTATATTGAGGGGAGTCAGACCTGAGGCGTGGATATCTCCATTAGGTGCCACTGCTACCGAAAGGACAGCTGCAGCTTGGATGCCTGTATTAGCATTTTCTGCCCTTGATCCATCTTTCTTTATGCGTATCAATCGGCCGTCACCTATGACGAGATAGTCCCCATTTTCTAAAAATACAAAGTCTCGTATGGGTCTGGGGAGGTTGAGCACGAGATTTGGCGCCCCTGCGATGGTGGGAGCTGCATTTGGTGGGTTGATTCGTCTCCATCCATAATCAGGCGCAAATTCCCAAATCTGGTTTCCGCCTAAGAGGATATGGGATGGGTCGCTGGGATCAATCGTGAGAGCAATCACCTTTGCGCCTAAGTTGCCTAATACATTGAAAGAGTTATTCTGCCGAGAAGCAATTGGCGTCCAAGAGCCACCATTATCTGAGGATACCCAGACAGTGAGCAGCTCTCCATTGGCGTTTGCACTAGCCAGATACAAGATAGATGGATTAGACGGCGCAGAACGCACCACTACATTTCCACCGCCTATTCCTGTGATTCCTGTCGTGCCGGCCTGCGTGACCTCGGTGGGTAGGCTTATAGAGACCTGACTGAATGTTTGTCCGTCGTTGGTAGATACAAAAAGCCCCGTATTGGTCGTTACAAACAGGGTATGGTTAGCTCCCCACGCAATGCTACGCAAGGGACCTCCCCCGGCAATGCCAGATTTGCGAATCGTTTGGAGGTTGTCAGAGGAGAAGATTACGCTATCTGGCGTGAGGATAGCTATCTTATCTCCCGAAATGGCGATATCTACGATATTCGTCAGCCGTCCTGAGGAATAGTTAGAACCATAGGAAATGTTTGGATAGGAGAGAGTCCATGTTGCGTTTTGATTAGAAAAAGTTTGTCCGCCGTCCGTAGAAACGAAAACCCCCATACCGGGCAATCCGAATCCGCCCATGATGTTTGGACGTAAGGTGTCTATGACCCGGAATGATACCCCAGCTTCATTGAACTGCGAGATATTCCCAGTACCGACATAAAGGATGCCGTTAGAAGCGGCGAGGGCGGTTACAGCTAAACTGCGATAGGCCGCCTCCCCATTTTGATTCAGAGAAAAACTCGGTGTCAGTCGCCATGTGCGTCCTTCATCGCTGGATTCGTATAACCCGCCAAAAGCTGAGCCCACATAAATTTTATTACCTACCCGTATGCCTCGAGTGAGAATGCTTCCGATGTTTGTAGGCCCAACCGGCTCCCATGGAAAGTAAGATGTGGAGGTTTCCATCCTAATCGGATGCGGCCGCCAGCTTAGTGATATGAATATAAGTCCCACTAGGGCAGTTAAACGCCACATATGGCAAATATAATGAGAACCTCTCGGCTCAATTATGCAAGCGTGCGACAGGAAGCCAGCGTACTTTTTGGGCCTTTGTAGAGGGCTTGTCTCCTAAATGAGGCGGAGCGCGCTCTGAAAGGGTCGGATAGTCGTATGGGCTCAAAGGTGGAGGAGATGTCGCTGGTGGGCGACGGAGCTTTTTATATAACCACTGATAGTTTTGAATAGCTACCCGATAGTCTGGTTTCCATAGAAGGCTTTGACGCCACAAACGCAGCGCCTCAGCACTATCTCCCCGATATACGGCGATATATCCAAGCTGCTGATAAATCAGTGCCTGCGATGAAGAGTCTCTCTCCGAAATCAGCAGGCCTCGCCAGTAGATCAGCGCACTGTCCCACTTCTGGCGTTGGGTATAGAACTGGGCTAACTTGTAGGTATTTTCTCTGGGAGAGCCCTGAGCATAGAAGACCCCAATCCCTAAAAAGAGAATATATTTCAGACCGCCTTTATCTACTACTTGAGCTATCAGTGGAATGTCCCATATTCTGGCTTTCACGGGGTTTGGACTGGTGATTTTTTCGCGGATTATTTCCGTTTGAACCAGCGCTGCATTTGAGCGCGCTGTTGAGCTACCTGGGCCTTGTTTTGCTTTTTTCGTTGAATCTCTCGCAGTTTCCGGGCTAATGCCTCTTTGTCTACAAACTGCTTCATCACTAAGGTCTGTACAATGGTTAGAAGGTTCAGGACGAAGTAATACCAACTCAGAGCAGAGGAGTAATCGTTCAGGAAAATGAAGAATATCACAGGGGAGATATAAGACAGCCATCTGAGATTCTGAGGCGTAGTCGTCTGCCCTTGTTGCACAATGTAAGTATAGGCAAGTGTAGAGAGAGCGGTCAGTAGGGCAAATAGACTGAGGTGGTCCCCTATCAGAGGAATGTTTATTCCCCATTTTATCAGCGCATCATAGGAGGAGAGGTCAGAGGTCCAGAGAAACCCCTGCTGCCGCAGTTCAAATGCATTTGGGAAAAAGCTGGTCATAGCGAAAAATATCGGTATCTGTAAGAGTAGGGGAACGCACCCACTTAGCGGGCTGACTCCAAGCTGGCGATACAGAAGGCTGCGCTCTATCATGAGCTTGTCGGGCTGATCCTTGTATTTTTCCTCCAAGGCTTTGACTTCGGGTAGTTCATTCACCACCTGCATTCTCACCCCGAGGAGATAGCTTCGCCATGTCAGAGGTGATAGAAGGATTTTGACCAGCAGCGCCAGAATAGCTATGATGACGCCGTAAGACGAAATATACTTCTCTAAAAATCCAAACACGGGTATGATGAAAGCGGTATTGATGTACCGGATAAAGTTCCACCCTAAGTTGAGCTGCTTTTCGTAATCCTCTTTATAGGAGCGGAGAAGGGCATATCGGGTCGGTCCCAGATACCACTGCTGCTCGGTCTTGTCATTTGTCAGGGGGAGTTGGAGTTCTATCTGGTACTTGGGCAGACCGCTAAAGGGCAGAGTCGTAAGTGTAGCGGAGGAAAAAGCCTCGTTTGCTTGGAGAATGGCACAGAAAAACTGTCCTTTGGCGGATATCCAACGAATACGCCCTTGCAGGGCTTTTTGTTGGGTTTCATCTTCATCGGGGGTGATGGACTCAACCTCCTCAGCTTGTCGGTAATAGAGGGCGCAGTGAGGTCGCATTGATGCAGTAGAAGGTTCTGTTTGTGGTGTCTGGTAGCTTAGCGTATAGGAGACATAAGGATTGCGGAGGTTTTCTTTCAAGTTATGGAAAGCGATACGCTGTCGGAAGTGATACTTATCGGCAGGGATATAGTAGCTGACTTGGATGAAAGTGTCAGGCGCAAGGCTGAGGCGGAAAACTACGCTATCCTCAGTGGAAATGGCCTTAGGTGGTGCATGGACCAAAGTGAAGTATAATCGCTCACTACTTATGACCGCCCGTCCTTCGGCGAATATAAATGCCTGTTTCTGTGAAGAGTCCCAGAGGGTAATCGGTTTTCCTTGAAGGCCTGTCAGATTTTTCAGGGTATGCGTGTGAAGTGCCGCCCCTTTCGTGCTGAACTGAAAACGGGCTACTTCATTCTCCACAGTTATGAGGCTATCTTTTCCAGTAGCGAACTGTGCATACCTCCCCAGGCGAGCGAATAAAAAGTTAGAATCTACTTTCTCTGCGGGAAGGGTGTCTCGATTTCCTTGGGATAAACTTGTAGTGTCTGAAGTAGAACGAGAAGCTGACGGGGCAGAGCTACGAGCCATCCATATGGTCCACAGGAACATTAGCAGAGTAATCAAGAATATCCCAATCCAAGTCTGTCGCTGCACGCGGCAAAGATAGACGGCTAAGAGCCTTGCAAGTTTAGATCACATTAGAATCCCCCGAGCAAGGTGCGGAGCGGCTCAGGAGCAATGAAGTAGGCTTGATGGTGTATGCTGTATGAGCTATACTTCATCTATGCCTAAATAGAAGTTGAGTTTGGCTCGGAAATCCTGAATAAGTCGGGTATCTCTGGCTTCCATAGCGAGGCGATGACCTTCCCGAAATTGCTCTATGGCTTCGGCATCGCGACCGACTTTTTCATAAAGCAGACCGAGTTGGTAATGGGTTGCGAAGTGCTCTGGGGAGCGGCGAAGGGCCTCTTGGAATGCGGCTTCTGCTTCTGTCCAGCGGCCTTGTCCCATGAGATACACGCCAAGCGTATGAGCCCAAAAAGGGTCCTTTTGATCGGCTTCCATACGGGCGCGCAGCTCGGCTTCTTTATTCATTAGGGGCAAGGTACAAACTTTGACCCATGCTCGTACTATCGCCCCTTCATGAAGCAGCAGGGTTTGTCGTAGTGGGGCTATGGTTAGGATATGTTGGGTACCGGATAGAATATCATCGCCTGCCACTCTGGCTATATGTTGCTCTGATAGCGAAAATTTTTGCTGCGTGGTTTTTTGGGTGGTTGTATGCGAGCTACTACTGTCATGGGGATACGCTCAAAGCATACTTGACTGCCAGCCGCTTAGCTTATTACCTCTGGGAGGTGCCCGCAGATGGACTGGCTCTCCTTTTTCGGGAGCTGAGTCCTGTATGGGAGGCAAAAGGTTGGCGGATTTTTTTTCAGGACATTCACTTGTACGGCTATGATTATGAGTGGAGCGAGCCCAGTAGCTATTTCTTTTACCGTCTACTTCTCCCTTTGTATCTCGCAGGGGGTGGAAGCTACTACGGCATGCAAGGACTAACAGCGATAACTGGCGGACTGCTTAGCTATGCTGCCTATCGGAGATGGGCCCAGCTAAGCCTATTCCCGAGTCATTTCTGGGTGGTCTGGTTTCTTCTACCCAGTGGGCTTCTATGGACGTCAGGCGCCCTGCGAGACACATTTGCTGTGCCACTGATGCTGTATGGCATGGCATGGATCGCTAATGTGCAAAGCTGGCGAGACTTGTGGGGCTTGCTCGCTTTGCTCGTATTGGCTGCATTGCGTTTGGAAGCATTACCACTGGCTGTAGTTGGCGGTATGCTCTATCGGTGGGGCAATCTCTGGCTCTTACTCGCAGGCGCGGGGGCGGCGGTATTCGCTTTGGGGCTATTTATAGGCCCGTGGGCGTATGCCTATCGCGCAGAAGCGCTCCTGCCTGCTATCCATCCTGATATAGCGGAGGCCAGCACTTTTCGTCTTGATTACGAGCCAAGCTTCTGGGGAAGTCTCATCGGATGGCTGAGGGCTCTACCGTATGGGCTGCTGGGACCTTTCCCCTGGCAAATACAAAAGCCGCTTGTTTGGCTGTATGGAATAGAAACTTGGGGCATGGCGGGATTAGGTGCATACTATGCGTGGCGTTCAACTTGGGGGCTTAGGCAGATTCTGCTTATTTTAATGGGCATTTTTGTCATCGGTGTCGTGGCTATGGCTATGCCCTACTGGGGCACATTAGCGCGGCAGAAGCTATATGGGATTTACTTCATGGCCTTGGGGCTGGGTATGGCTTGCGAGCCACTCTTCAAGGATAGACCAGACAGCTTGAGCGAGTCGTAGTTCGCTTTCTTCTGTAAGGCCTGCGATGTGCGGAGTGAGGAGCACGGCGGGATGCTTTCGCAGCTTCTCCCAGCTTTCGTAATCTGAGGGTGTGAGCTGAGTGGGGGGTTCAGCTGGTAAAGTATCTATGGCAGCCCCCCATAATCGCCCAGTTTCTAACCCCTCAACGACAGCAGGTAGGGATAGTATCCCACCCCGTGCGGCGTTGATAACCGCTATGGGTTTGCGAAAATTCCTCAAAAAAGCCGAGTCTATCCAGCCTGCTGTCTCAGCTGTCAAAGGAACATGCAGGGAAAGCACATCCGCTTCCTCATATATCCTTTCCAGTGTAGTTTCTGTGACGCCGGCTCCTCCGAAGCCTCCTTTGTATTTGTCATAAGCGAGGATTTTCGCACCGAGTGTAGCCAATATCTGAGCTGTACGGCTGCCATTTTGTCCAAAACCGATAATCCCTACGGTGAGGGAGGCGAGTTCTCGTCCCATGGAGCTCTTCCGTGCCCACTGAGCGGTATCTCTAATCAGGTGGTGAGCCGAGAGGAATCGCCGAGAGAGCATCAAGATAGCCGCTACTACATATTCTGCGACGGGAAGGGCATTCGCATGGGGGGTGCTGCGCAGTTGTATGCCTAAATCTTGGATAGCCTTTTTATCAATATGTTCCGTGCCTGAGCCCGCTCGTATGATCAGCTGTAATCGTGGTGCATACCGGAGCACGGATCCATCTACGGGAATAGCCCCTCTCATGATCCACACATGAGCATGGGACAGAGGACTGAGCAGATGCTCTAAGGTAGGCGACTCTATATGAGTGATGGAAAGGAACTTGTGGAGCGTGAGCTTACTCAGCAGAAAGGGGTGGTAACTTTCCGTCAGAAGTACCGAAATGGACATAATGTAGGAGGGTGTGGGCTATGGTTTGTAGGTTGCGAGTGATGGAGAGTATGCGGTCCCCTGGCATGACATGAAGAGTAATATTTTCTCCTGAGGTGGTACGGTAAGGCTTGCTCTGGTAAGCCCTGAGGATTGCAGATGGTACTTTGAGGCGAGTAGTATAAAAGTAGCCAACTTCCCCCCAAAAAGCTGGGGAAGGATATAGTCCCTTCGGAGTGAGAGGGATAAGGTCCTCTGCGGAGAGCAGCCATCCTGTTTCTTCAGCAAGTTCTCGGAGTGCAGCTTGAATAGGGGACTCGTCGGGGTCTATCATTCCGGCGGGATGCTCATAAAATGGCCCAGGAGCTACGGGACGCTCTTGGCTGACTATGAGAAAGGCTTCTTCACCTTCGTCAGTGTAGAGAGCGATTGAAATCGCCGCAAAGGCCCCACGATGAACGATGAGGCGTTTTTCTCCTGAGGGCAGAGTGCGTTCTTCTATGTGGAGTAAAGGGTGTCGCCATAAAAAGCGCGATTCAGGAGTCGCCATCTTTGGCTGAGGATTGTCCAGTTACGAATCCGCCCGAGAGGATCAGTTTCAAAGCTTCTGTGCCCCGCATGTTTAGCAAAATGATTTCGCTCCTCGGTACAAGGAAGACCCTACCCGTGAGCGCTGAAAATGCAAATGGCGCAAATACTGCGACCAGGTCATATCCTGGGATGGGGTGTTCGTTCGTGAGAAAGCCTATTTGATAGACAGACGAGTTAGGCTCCGGACGAAAGAGAACGGGATAGTCAAACCTGTACGAGCGACGAGAGGTATTCACCAGCTCCCGTACTGAGCTGTAAAAAAAGCCAACGAACGGAATTTTCCGAATCCTATCCTCTAAGGTGCTGAGGAGCGTAGGACCTATCCAGTGCGTACTGATGTAGCCGAGTACAGTCAATCCCAGAAATAAAAGCAAAATCCCTAATCCAGGGAAGCCTGTAGGCAGGATGTTATCCAGCCAGCTAAGGGTGATTGAGATGACATAGATGGTAGCTAAAGCCGGCAGGAAAAAGAAGACCCCACGCAAGAAGTAGATAACTAAGGTATTCAGCGCAAGCCTTATATAGCGGCTCAGAGCTGAAATGAACATAGCTTAGAGTTTATCCTCGGGATGTCCGTTGGATAAGCTGGGGTCTAAGATGCGCAGCAATCGGGGCAGTCGTCCCATAGAGGCGATTTCACGCCAGGCTTTCTTGACCTCTTTGGCGATGAAGCCGAAATATACCTTTCCGCTCTCCAGAGACGTGAGAACGCCTGATTTAGCCAATACGGTGGCTCGGGCTCCTATGCGGATGCCGCTCGGCACACCGACCTGCCCCCACAGTACAACGCCATCTTCTATTATGCAGGTGCCAGCAATCCCCACTTGCGCCGCTATTTGGCAGTTTCTGCCGATGAAGGTATCGTGACCTATCTGGACTAAGTTGTCAATCTTTGTGTGGTCTCCGATGTAAGTATCGGAGGTCACCCCTCGGTCTATGGTCGTATTAGCACCGATTTCTACATAATCGCCAATCACCACGCGTCCCTTGCTCAGCAGGCGCTCTGAGCCTATTTCTGTACGCTTGTAATAAAAAGCCTCTCCGCCAATCACACAGCCCGATTGGATCATGACATGAGAACCGATATGGGTGTAAGGACCAATTGTAACATTTGGATGGATTGTGGTATTTCTGCCGATGTAGCAGTTCGGACCAATCACGGTGTTGTGTCCGATGCGGCAGCCCGCTTCTATGTAGGTACCCTCTCCGATGATGACATTTTCGCCGAGTTCTACCCCCGGGTACTCGGCATGACTGGGGGGAAATGCTGGCGAGCTGCTGGGGCGAAAGTGCTCTAAGAGCATATTGAAACTACGGAATGGAAAATGCGTATAGATAAGGGCTTTGTTTGGGGGTGGGTCCACTTCTTGATTTAGGAGGATGATAGAAGCACTACTCTCTAGCGCGCGGCGGAGATACTTGCTGACATCGGTAAAGGTAATATCCCCAGGTTCCACCCGATGAATCTCGTTGATACCGGTAGCGAGAATGTTCGGATCACCGATTAAAGAGCCGCCCACTAAACTCGCTATCTCGTGGGCTTTATGTGCGGGTATTTTCATGAGATTGTAGATTTTTCCATAGAAACGAAGGTGTAGGTAGAGGATTTCGCTCCTTATAGCTCGCGGAGGGGCGCTCATTGTATGGTATTTGCACTTCGCCTGCTAACTTGAAAAATATAAGCTGCCCTATGGGCATGCCGGCATAGATTTTTACAGGGTGGATGACAGATATTTCCAGAGTCCAGTGATTACAGAAGCCTATGTCTCCCTTGCTTGCCGTGGAATGTATTTGTATGCCTAAACGCCCTACACTACTTTTGCCTTCTAAGAATGGCACGTATGTGCGGCTCTCGGTATATTCTTCCGTAGACCCAAGGTAAAGAACGCCTGGGACGAGCCACAATCCATTCGGGGGAATTTTCAAGACAGAAGAAGGCAGCGGGCGATCGGTATGTAAAGCATGGGCAGCATACACTCGGAGGTAAGGTCCCAGATGAACATCGTAGCTATTGCTCCCCAGAGCCTCCCGTCTGAAGGGCTCAATATACAAATCCCCCTTCTCAAGAGCCTCCAAAATCTGCTTATCCGAGAGAATCATAGCTTTTCAGCGATTTTAGAAGCCCAGGCACTTTTTGAAGCAGGAGGTGGGGGTTTAGGAGTGGAGGCGGTAGGTGTGGATTGGGCTGGGGCGGAGGGAGAGGTGACAAGTGGGGATTGAGCATTTACTAACTGGTCAAGCCGTTCTAACTGAAGCGTCAAGAAAGCCCGCATTTCTAAGAGAATATCCTGACGGCGCTGCTGTAATACGCGAATTTCCTCTTGGAGCTGGGCTTGTTGTCGCTGTGCATTATTGATGATATCCTCGGCTTTTTGCTGGGCCTCTTGGACTATGAGGGTAGCATTTTTTTCTGCGTTTTGAAGGGTCAGTCGGCTGGTTTCCTCGGCCTGGAGAAGGGTTCGTTGGAGGATGTTTTCCATCTCCTTATATCGGGCTATTTCAGCGGAGAGCTGCTCTACTTTTTGCTTGAGGGTATGCTTTTCGTCCAAAAGCGCGCCCCAAGCTTGAGCTATCTGTCGCAGAAATGTACGCACTTCCTCTGGGTCATAGCCGCGGAGGGAGCGATTGAAGGTCTGATTTTGAATATCTATGGGGGTGAGCATAGCCCAGAGAAGGCAAAGGTATCAAAAACTATGCCTTCTCTTAGACAGGGACAAGCGTGGGGTGGGCCACTTTTTCAAATTCTGTCCGATACTTTTGCACAATCGCTCGTACGGGCCACACCGCCGCATCAGCCAAAGCGCAGATGGTACGTCCCTCCATCTGATTAGCCACAGAAAGCAAGCGATCTATGTCTGCATACGTAGCCGTCCCATTTAGGAATCGGTGAAGGATTTTTTTCATCCATCCTGTACCTTCACGACAGGGGGTGCATTGCCCACAGGACTCGTGCTTATAGAAGCTCGCTATTCGGTAAGCGAAGCGTACCATATCCGTGTCTTCATCTAATACCAGCATACCCCCGGTACCCATCATACTACCAACTTTTCGTAGGGCATCGGCGCTCATTCGTACCTCTTCTATCTCTTCTGCTTTTAGAATAGGGGTAGATGCGCCCCCTGGCACTACGCCTTTGAGCTTTTTACCTTGGCGAATACCCCCGGCCACTTCATAGATTAGGTCTTTTATCAGCATTCCGCTGGGGTATTCATACACCCCGGGACGATTGACATGTCCAGATATGCCGTACAAAATCGGGCCCGGATGCTCAGGGGCACCAATCTTGACATAGTTTGCAGCACCTATGCGGAGGACGAGGGGCACATGGGCGAGGGTTTCTACATTATTGATTGTTGTCGGAGAGGCCCATAACCCCTTTTGGGCTGGAAAAGGTGGTTTATAGCGGGGATAGGCTCGTTTGCCCTCTAAAGATTCCATTAATCCAGTTTCCTCTCCGCAGATGTAAGCTCCTGCGCCCCGATGTACGTATAGTTCCGTTGTAAAATCTGTTCCTAAAATCCGCTTTCCGATGTACCCTCTCTCGTAAGCCTGATTTACAGCATTTTGCAGGATATCTATCCAGTCGGCATATTCTCCTCGCACATACACATATATGGCGTCTATCTGCATGGCATATGCGGCGATGAGAGCCCCCTCTATGAATAAGTGGGGATTGAACTCTAAAATCCGCCTGTCTTTGAAGGTGCCGGGCTCAGATTCATCCCCATTGGCGGCGAGGTATCGGCGCACGCCTTCTTTTTTGGGAGGCATGAAGCTCCATTTTAGACCCGCGTTGAAGCCCGCGCCCCCTCGACCGCGAATATTAGCGGCTTTCACCTCATCTATTACTTGGGCTGGGGTCATGCTTTCTATCACTCGTCGATACTGTTCATAGCCGCCATGCGACTCATACACGCGGATGTCGTGAAGGTTTGCGATTCGTGGTAAAAGGAGGGGACGATAACTGCGCCAATCCATATGTCAAAGTAAAACCATTTTCCGAATATGTTTATCTTTGTCGTATGCAAAAAGTCCTCAAACTCGCCGCGGCATTCGCTATCTTGTGGGCGCAGATCACCTTTGATAAAACTGAACATGATTTCGGCGAGGTGGTGGAAGGGCCTCCCGCTGTATATACCTTTACTTTCAAAAACACTGGCACCAAGCCTGTCAAACTCACCTCTGTGAAGGCTTCCTGCGGTTGTACTACACCGAGTTGGACACAAGATGAAGTGCCCCCAGGCGGGACAGGGCAGGTACAAGCCTCCTATGACACAAAGGGGCGTCCGGGTAACTTCATCAAAACCATAACCGTTCAGTATGATGGAGGGACCACACCTGTAATACTTACCATCAAGGGGGTCGTAAAGAGCTCTAATCAAGCTCAGGACAAATACGGCGAAGTAGACGCGAACCTTGCATGGACGAAGCGTAGGGAAACCTTCGGACATGTCAAATCTGATCAAACTCCGTCGCTCACTTTTGAAGTAAAAAATATCGGTCAATCGCCTGTGGAATTTTTAGAAGGTGTGGAGCTTAAGCCGATGTTCAAGCTGAGTTTTTCTCCAAAGGTACTCCCTCCTGGACAAGAAGGAAAGGTAACAATCACCTTAGACGGTAAAGCCGCCCGAGCGGCTGGTTGGAAAAATCAGTCGGGCTTTTATGAAATCATCAAGATAAAGACTACTGACCCTGTCAGCCCTGAGAAGCAGCTCGTCGTAAATGGGAGCTTTGAGATTGCCTATACCCCCGAAGAGTTAGCCAAGGCTCCGAAAGCCGTATTTCCTGTAACAGAGTTTGACGGTGGAGAAGTTTTAGAAGGACAAGTGGTGGAGTATCGGTTTGTCCTTCGTAATGAAGGGAAAAGTGATCTGGCGATTGAAAGTGTGAAGGCATCTTGCGGGTGTACGGCAGTGGAGCCTACTGAAAAGCTGCTCAAACCTGGCCAGAGCACTGAAATCGTAGCTAAGTTTGACTCTCGGGGGCGTCCAGGTCCTCAGCACAAAACTATAACTGTGGAAACTAACGACCCCATGAACGGCCGAGCTGTCCTCCATCTCAAGGCGAATGTCATCTCACCTTCTAACTTCGGAGTCGGAGGCAGCGCACCTGTCAGTCCAGGTTACTGAGATATATGGTGTGGGACGCTATCATAGTCGGCGCTGGTCCTTCTGGACTGGCCTCTATTCGCCGTTTGCGTGAGGCGGGCTTATCCGTCCTCGCCTTAGAGAAGCGGCACGATGTCGGTGGAGTGTGGCTTTACGAAGAGGATCCCGAGAGTCATTCCAGCGCTTATCAGACTCTCACTATGATCACTTCTAAGGCGTGCTCCCACTTTGAAGGATTCCCCTTTCCGAAAGAATGGCCTGATTATGTGCCGCATTACTTAGCTTACAAGTACTTACGGCAATACGCCGAGCATTTCGGATTGCTTCAGCACATTCGCTTCAACGAGACTGTCTCTTCGGCGACCCGACATGCGGATACGTGGACTGTGCAAACTACCAATGGACAAACTTACCATAGTCGTTATCTTTTAGCTGCTTCTGGGCACCACTGGAAGCCCTTTATACCTGAATATCCGGGTAGCTTTGAGGGAGAGAGTTATCATTCTCATGTGTATAAGCGCCCTATTCAGTTGGCCGATAGGCGGGTACTGATAGTCGGTATTGGAAATTCAGGCGCAGATATCGCTGTAGATGCTGTGCGTGTAGCGCGTTCTGTGGAGCTCTCTACTCGGCGCGGCTACCATATTTTGCCCAAGTTTGCCTTTTTCGGTCTCCCCACCGATGAGCTATACCGTCGCACCATTGCTCCCCTTCCTAAGCCCATGCGTCGCTTTTTATCTAACCTTACCCTCAAGATTATCGTCGGTCCTTTGGAACGGTATGGAATGCCTAAACCCAAAGACCCTCTTTTTTACACCCACCCTTTGATGAATAGTGAGCTTTTGTATCACATGCGCCATGGTAAGGTTCGCATCCGTTCTGGCATAAAGTATCTAGAAGGTAATCGTGTGCATTTTACGGACGGGTCCTACGGAGAGTATGACACACTGATTTGGGCTACGGGGTATGAGGTTGACTTTCCATATCTTCCAAAAGCCCTCATTCCCGCTGGTGACCGTGCCAGACGCATCTATCTCAACATCTTTCATCTGGATGAGCCGAGTCTCTTTTTCTTGGGACTCATTCAACCGAATGGGTGTATTTGGAATTTAGCCGAGAAACAAGCCGCTCTGATTGCTCGGTATATTTCAGGGGCTTATAGACTGCCCTCATCTGTGCAAGAAGAAGCTGAAAAATACTGGCAAGCTCACGAGGAGCGATTTGCAAATAGCCCTCGTCACATTTGGGAGGTAGAGTGGTATGAATATGCGGAGACCCTTGACAGACTCATAAAGCGCCATCCTTTACCAGTCCAGTCACGTTCCGCTGTGCATGCCTAAGATTTTGATTACAGGGGCAGCTGGGGGTATCGGGAAAGCTACCGCTCAGCTTCTGTGGGCGAAAGGCTTTTCTCTCGTACTCACAGATGTGTCTGAAAAAAGCCTCTTATCTGTGTTTTCCAGTTTGCCTCAGGGGTCTTCCATAGAACGATTAGACGTTACCAGCCCTTCCGAATGGGAGAGTATAGCTGAGAAATACCCAGATACGGACATACTCATTCAGATGGCAGGTATCATGCGAGCGGGAAGCTTTGTTGAGCAGCCAATAGAAGAGTGGCATCTTCAGCAGCAGGTTAATCTAACAGGCACAATCTATGGTGCGAGAGCATTTGGGCGGCTATTTTTGAAGCGAGGCTATGGGCATATAATCAATATCGCATCTTTGGCGGGTGTCGCACCTGTCCCTGGTATAACGGGCTACACGGCGACTAAGTTTGCTGTTAGAGGGTTTAGCTTGGCTCTGGATATGGAGTTGCGTTCCCGAGGTGTGCCTGTCACGGTCGTCTGTCCTGGACCTGTGGCGACGCCGCTCATTTTTGATGAACTGCCCAAGCCTGAAAGCGTATTTACCCTCTCTGCTGGAGGCTTGCTTCCTCCGGAGGCGGTAGCCAGAGCTGTCTGGCGAGCTATACGCCGGCGCCCGAGGGAAATCCTGCTCCCCAATGATAAGGCTATCGCTGCTCGGTTAGTCGCTCTTTTTCCGAGCCTGCTGGGGTGGGCTCCTCGGCTCTTAGAGAAAGGCGCGGCTAAGCGTCGCTCTGAGTATCTCCGAAGCCTTCCTTCGGATTAGGCTGATCTTTCGGGCTTATTCTTTTATTTCGTTTAGCTACATCGCTGAGAGCGATCGCGGCTAAAATGTAGCCAAAGAATATAGAGATATAGAAGTATCTCCATTCGGAATGCCCTGTCAGCACTGGGACGACAATCATGCCCCACGCAGCACCCATAAGTGTGAGCAGGATACCCTTTTCCGTAGTTCTGTAGCGATTACGCCATATGCCTATCAGCAGATATAGGCTGCTAAAAAATCCTAAAATCAGCCCTGTTGTAGCATATACGCTGACATAATAGAAGTAAGCTTGCTTAATCCACCGAGGCACACGACCGCGTCCCTCTTCGGCTTTTTGAGGTGGATGAAAGATATTGTCATAGAGAACCATGACGCCTCTGTAGAAAGGAAGCCACTTGTATTCCCGTCTAAGTTCAGCCATAATCGTGTCCAGCTCTCTCACTACTTGTTTCGCTATGGACACTTTTTCTGATTTACTTAGGGAGTCCCCAAAGCGATGACGCTTTATATCAAGTAGCACTTTTTTCCACCTGTCTTTGGTAAGCACTTTGGAATACACCCACTCTGGGAGGCATGCAGCAGTTGGCGAGTCTTTCTGAATCTCCTGAGATATGCAGAGCATCAAAGATTTTGGATGATATTGAATCGAATGGGGCATTCCGAGCATAGCCTCCAACTCTCCTAATTTTATCCTCACATAGTTATAGACTTGCGTGGGCATCCAACACGCCTCTACGGTTTCATTTGAGCATAAAGTAACTCCATAAATATTTGAAGGATCAGTGAGTACCCATCTGCAAGTATGTTTATATACATGCCAGCTCCATAATCCCTGAGGAATGAGCCATGTAGGGATGAGGATCAGGATAGGCTTTCCCCTGTCAAAACCGAAACTCAACATCCAGATTATCACTGGAATGAATATAAAAGGAGCTGCTCTGAACTTGGAGAAATATGCCCAGACAGCGAAAAATATGGATACAAACAGATAGAAGTATGAACGCTTCTTCACGGACGCAATTAGAGCCAAGACTGATAGCCCCAAAGGAAAATAATAAATATCGCCCATTAGCATGCTTAATAGGTATGGGGGTAGAAGTAGTAAAGGCAGCAGACCCCAATACACCTTTATATGAAAAAAACTGCATACTTCAAACACAATGTATATTATTATGCTCAAAAAAAGAGTTAGGTATATGAAATACAGAGCCCTTGTGACCCTTTCAAACTGGGGTATCGTCAAATCAAGCCAATCTGTCAAAATGATGCTTGGTAGTAAAAGTGTGCCTATACCCGGATAGGACCCTTGACGAGGCAAACACTCTCCCTGACTTTGAGCACTGTCTAAGATGGTCCTTAGTGGAATGGGTAGGTTGTTGCGCTCTGCGGAGGTGAGGGGCTGACTGAAAGAGCCATTGTATAGTAGGTTTACCATCGGTCGGAAACTCGTCATAAAATCATCATAGAAAAATCCCCTCTCCTCGGGAGGACGCTCTATGTAAGTAGTGTAGAGTAAATGAGTAATACTCAGTCCAGCTGCGATGAAGAGTGAATGCAAGTATCGCACGAAAGCAAACTTAGCTATAAATAAGAGAGGCTTCGCCCGTCCTCTGTAGGCGCGAATGACAAACTGTGGTAACTATTTCTCACAGAGTGGAGATTTTGCTTACCTTTGCTCCCAGTATGCGTAGCATAGGGAAACTGACCAGTATAGGACTGCTATCCGTCCTAACCTTGGCAACATTCGTTGCTTGTAAGAAGGAAAAAGAACAAAATGGCCCTGAGATTATTGTAGGCAGCGGCACAAATGTGAGGCTAAACGACACAATGATTATCGGGAATATCCGGCCGATAATCATAGAGCTCTCTATCAAAAAGGGGAGCGGTAAGGATGACGGCGACCTAAAGAGCTATACCGTAGTAGTCAAGAAAGATGGCTCTACTACCAACGATGGCTACTCTGGAAACGCTCCAAATGGCTCGGCCTTCACTCTTAGGGATACTTTCGACTTTTCTCCTCAAGTGCCTACGACTTACGAAATCACCATAACAGTTACTGACAAAAATGATAAGAGTGCCAGTAAGACTTTCAAGATAATATATAGAAATCCAAGTCAAGCTCCAGGTGCGTATTATATGGGGACAATAACTGTTGATACTGTAAGTGTGCCTTTCATTTACTTTGAGAATTTCTCTGTAGGGGCTAAAGGCCTAAACGATATAAATGATCCCAAAAATGTGATTGCTGCTTTCCTTGTGAGACGCATTACGGCAAATGACACGAACAGATACAGTTTGGTAACTCCTGACTCTCTGGGAAAAGGTAGCTATGCCGCTCTTAGTTATGTGTATTGGACTGCGTCTTCTAAGCCAAGAACCGTGTTTTATTCGCTCACCGAGAACGAGTATAATATGGCTACGGACTCTGTCAGTATCCATCAGGTGGTTATATCGGCCACCAGTAAAACTAAATTTATTGAAAACGGTGATGGTGCTCGGGCACTCATAGGCGGTACTCAGGGAGCTTCGACGACTGGTCCGCATAACTATCTCGCATTTCAGCAAGAGTATCCGGCTGGTAACCCAAGCTCCAAGATTTGGGGAGTGATTAAGGTAAACTCCGTAAGTGGCCGTACCGCTTCTCTGCAAGTCAAGTTAATCCTGAGATAGTTTTAGGCTGGAAAAGCTAAGCCTCACTGGGCATGGGATGAAATGATTCCCATGCCCAGTTTTTTTGCGTAGTGTGCGGTGG
>JANWXY010000020.1 GCA_025057135.1 Bacteroidia bacterium
TTGGTTGTCTGTTGGTTTTTGGGGGGGGCGCCCCCCCGTGTTGGGGCGCCCCCCCCCGAAACTTCTATCATCCCTACCTTTCGCTCTGTCCCTCCGCTAACTTCATCCATGCATCCCAGCAGCTACGATATCCTCCACCTAATCCTCCCCAATCAGATTGAAGGCTCATAGATGCCCCATCATTAGTCGCACATAAAAGCGCTCCCTCAGCAATGAATCTCTGAGCGGCACAAATACGCCGAGTCTTAGCAGCCTTAGACTGGGAAAAACTCGTTCTACAAAGGGCGGTACCCATTTCTGAATAGACAAGCCCCCTTCTGGGTAAAGTATGTCATCCGCATAAGCGCCTTGCAGATGAAGCGTCATAGTAGGGGTCCATTGGGAGGAGGGGAAACGGGTGTTCGGAATGCTCCACTCAAAGAAGAGATAATGCGATACACTCGCAAAGTGCCGTACAGGATGGGCTGCCAGAGCATTTTCTATGCCAGCGTATAGATCAGGTAGCGTCCTTAAGCGAGGCCTCCAAAGATTAGGAAGATTTTGACTATAAATCGTACTGAAACGAAAAAATATCTCCGCCCACCTTCCCCACCGCCAGCTGTGAGCGAAGTCTATTTGAGTCCAGAAAGGCAGCCTTAGATAACTTCTTCCCTCCTGCCACACAAGCCCCCCCTGAATGTGTAGGCGTGGTAAAGCATACTCACTCCGCCAAGCTATGCCTCCTCGGCGCAATACCGTCTGTCTGTGAATATATTCCACGCCAGCAGAGGCTTTCATGCCACGCCATCGCTCTGCGAATAGGTCGCGCTGCATGCCTGCTACTGATGCGTATCCCGTAAGGTTATTTACCAAGAAGAGCCTCATGTACATGCCCATAGCTCTCTCCCTTACCATGTCCTCCCAGCGGAAGCTATAACCGCGAATAGTCGCTTCATACACTGATTGCTCATCTGGAAACCGACCGGCATTTTCGTCTACAAGGCGGGGTAGCGTATTTTCTCTTATGTCATCGTAGTAGAAAATCTTTGCCTGATTGAGCCTTCCGAAAAGTAGCTCCGCTCCGTATCGCCATGGACTGCCCTGAGCGACTGCCCAGCGATAGAGTCCATATCCAGCCCATAGCCGTAATCGGATAGTTCTCGATACGCTATCGTTTGTTTCAAGCCCAATCTGAGGGCGTAGCCCTTCGGCATCGTGATACAGGACCAGCGGACGCAGGATTAGATTGAAAACACCCATCGGTATGCGTCCTGTCATGAGCGTAGGTATATCTAAAAGCCAGGCTAATCTTCGTACCTTCACTTTTGAAAACAAGCTATCCATGAGCCGATAAGACCTCTGTTCATCCAAGGTGAGCTCTTCTGCTCTATAGCGTATAGCAGGCAATCGGTCAGGTAAAACTACCTCTGCTCGGCGGATCTCGCTGGTATCCGCAATCAGCTGTATAGAACGCAAAAAAGAACGACTACGCAGTAGAAAACTGATTGGAGTATTTTGGCGGCTGCGCATACGAAGTAGAACCTCTGAGTGCAGTTGGGTAGGAAACCACAGAGTATCCCCCAACTTTTCATAGTAATGCCATATGCGGTAAAATGGGGTCTGAAACACACCGCTACGCTCCCTGATCTTATCCGTCTCTGCTTGCAGGGCATAGAGAGCGCCGTCTGGGAGGGCTATTGTTAGCTTTCCATACATAGCCCAAGCAGCTCGCCCCTTGCGTGGGAAAAACTCAATCTGAATCAGAGTATCTCCACCAGCGTAGAATGTGTCTGAAATCGCATACTCATAATACTCAAAGGCTTCACTGCCTATGGGGCTGGCAATGTCATTCTCAAGGAGCGTAATCCGCTTGCTGTATAGGCTTATCGGTAGAAACGAAGTAGGTGAAAATGGGCTTTGAATAGGTAGGTTACCAGAGACGCTCTGTGCCAGCAGGCTCTCTTTGTAGCGGCTGAGGTTATAATATATCTTTTCTGTCTCTGTCTCCCAGATAAGAAGGTACGGCGGAATAGTGTCCGTCTGCAAACTATCAGGAAGTGATAGCGTAAGTTTATTATAGCTGAGATACTTATGCGGGCGTCTTAGAGGGTCCCAACGGTCAGCATTCATTTGGAGTAGGCGAATGAGCCTATACGCTGGATTTTCTCCGGGACGAATTATGACCGATTGAAGCTCTATGGGCTGGGCTCTTAGCTTCAAAGTTTCTGGGAGGGTAAAAACGCTGATGCGGCGAGCCTCATAGCCTACGCATCGCAGTTCCAGAGTATCTTTAGGGTATGCTTTGATACGAAAGCGCCCTTGAAGGTCAGTATAAGTGCCCTCTTGGGTGCGCAGGTTTCGTACAGTGACAAATGGTAGAGCGTCGCCGTCTTCGTCAGCGATGATACCTCCCACCCATTCCTGTGCCCATAGAAGGCTGCCAAGCAGCCCCCATAGCAACTTCATGAATCGCAAAAGTAGCCCCTGCGCTTCATGGGGCGTGGATGAGGACGATGCTCTCCTGTCCGAGAGTGAAGAAGTACGGACCCTTCGGCATTTGAGAGGTAAATAGAGTAAAAGATAGACTTTCTATAACTCCTTCACTTATTACCCGACCGTTTGTATCCATGAGACGCCAGGGCTGTCCTATTTTATCGGCGGAAACTTCTACGCAGAGAGTTTGAGAAAATGGATTTGTAAAAATGCGTGCCGGGACAGTAGAGGCTTTCGGCATCTCTGTCGTGAGACTAAGCACAAAAGTCGTTTCTGCCACGCATCCCTTGGCGTCTCTCACGAGAACAGTATAAGAACCAGCTGCAAGTCCCGATGGGCTCGCCCCGCTAAACCCATGACTCCACGTATAGCTATATGGAGGATGGCCTCCAGAAACCATCAAATCAATTGCACCTCCTGTGGGATTCTGGGAAGTAGGCGCTGTAACTTGTCCTTGAATAGAAAGACGCTGGTAAGAGCACTGCTCTTGAAAAGTAATCCCACTCATGGCAGACAGTGTGTCTAAAAACTTAGCCAGACAGCTGTCTTTCAGATAAGCATTTAGGAAGGGCAAAAGGAGCCGCTGAGTCATTCCCTGCTGTTGCGCACGGGTAAGGGTGATACTTGAACCAGCAGAGCTCTCCCCAAAGGAACAGGTAGTACTGTTATTAGCAAAATAACAGTGCCCTCCACCAGTGAGACTGACGAACCATTTGCAAGAGGTACCCAGGGCATTGTAAATCGGTATCTGGTGCGCATGTGGAGGAGTAACGCTATCTCCAGAGCCTGCCAAAATAAGTGCGGGCATAGAGACTTGGGGAGCAGCACTGATTGCAGAAGGGTTAGTGTTAGCAGCGGCTAAACCGATAACACAGACTGCCCCTGAAAAGTTTTGTGCAGCTAAAACAGCACATCCCCCTCCCATAGAATGTCCCATTAGAGCGACCTTTGGATGAATGCGTTGATAAAAAGGGCTGCTCGGATTTTGTCCTTCTGCGATCATTCGTTGGGCTATAACTCTCATGTCCAGTGCGAAGTCTTGATGACTCGGAGAAAAGCCCCCCTCTGTACGGGGTAGAGCCACAATGTATCCTGCAGGCACTATGGCTTCCCATAGGTTCTGATAGGCAGACCACTCCATCAAAAATCCATGTCCAATAATCACCACCGGAAAAGAACCGACCTGGATGGTAGCATTTGTCCCTGCACTAGTGGCAGGATAATAAATCTCTGTTTGAATCTGCCGTCCTGGTCCCCCACCAGACCCGAATCCACCCGTTCGGCTCGGGTCGTTGAAGGTCATCGTACGATGTCCTATCTGACCGTGTAATAAGGCCACAGCTAAACCGCTGAATACTCTAAGCATAATGCAAAGAACAGAATTCTTCCAAACGAAACAAGTGTGCCCCTCTAATCCTACTTTTGCTGAATGAAATGGGCTACCCTTGCAGTACATGCAGGTACAGAGCCAGACCCTATGACAGGAGCCGTGATGGTGCCTGTATATTTCACCTCTACGTATGCTCAGGAAGCGCCAGGTGTGCATAAGGGCTACGAGTACAGCCGCACACACAATCCCACGCGTACAGCCTTAGAGACATCCTTGGCCCAGCTTGAAAGTGCAAAATACGGACTGGCGTTTGCCTCTGGTATGGCTGCGACAGATGCCGTACTGCGTCTCCTCCGCCCCGGAGACCATGTGATAGTCAGCAGAGACCTATATGGGGGAACCTACCGTATTATGCGGCAGGTATTTGAACCTTGGGGGCTCAAGTTTGACTTTGTGGATACTTCGGATATCGCTACCGTGGAGGGGTCATTTCGACCAGAAACCAAAATGGTATGGATAGAGACCCCGAGCAATCCTCTTTTGCACATCTCGCCCATAGCCGCGTTAGCTGATTTAGCTCATACTCATGGTGCCCGTCTCGTGGTGGACAACACGTTCGCTACTCCCTACCTGCAATCCCCCTTAGAAATGGGTGCTGATATTGTCGTTCATTCAGCGACGAAGTATTTAGGGGGGCACTCAGACGTCGTCATGGGCGCTATCATGCTGAATAACGAAGCTGATTACCAGCAGCTTCGTTTCCTGCAAAATGCCGTTGGAGCCGTTCCTGGTCCTATGGATGCTTTTCTTGTTCTGCGGGGCATAAAGACCCTCCCCCTGCGCATGCATAAGCACAGCGAAAATGCTCTCAAGATTGCCGAGTTCCTCGCAGCTCATCCTAAGGTTTCTAAGGTGTATTATCCCGGCCTTATTACACATCCTCAATATCTACTGGCTAAGCAGCAAATGCGCTTGCCCGGGGGAATGGTCTCCTTTGAAGTCAAAGTCAAGAATATGGATGACATGAAGAACTTCTGGAAAGGGCTGCGGGTATTTACACTGGCAGAGAGTTTAGGTGGTGTAGAATCCCTTGTCAATCATCCAGCTACGATGACCCACGCCTCCATTCCTGAGTCAGATAGACTTGCTTTGGGAATCACCCCTGGACTGCTCAGACTATCTGTGGGCATAGAAGACGCAGACGATCTCATTGCTGATCTCAAAGTTGCACTCCAAAGCGTGTGAGCCGCCGTCGGGCGAAGTGTATTTTTCGTTATATTTGGCCATGGCAGGTCTGGTGATTAGCAATCTTGACGCTTTACATTCACAATCAAACCTTACCTCAGGTTATGTCTGAAATGTTCCCCGCAGGAGAGCGCCTCTTTCATCGCATGAAGCACCTGCTTGATAAGCTGGAACTGCGATATGCGATAGATGAAGACAATGACTTTCAGCTCATTATCACAGGAGAGGATATAGCTCCGCAGCTGCGTATCCTCATTCTACGCGAGGGGGTTATGCGCGAAGTTCTGGCTCTCATTGTGCGATTTGAGGGGGATTTACCTACATGGACCGAGGAGGAGGCCCTCCGAATCGCTAATCATTGGAATACAGTTCGCCGTTGGCCTCGTATATTTTGGAAAAATGGTCATTTTCATGGGGACTTTCATATAGACTTAGAAGCCGATGTTTCGCAGGAGTTTCTTGAAATGAACCTAAAACACTTTTTAGGTTCAAGTTTGCAGTTTGCTCTCTATATCACTGGGCGGGAGGGTGATCTCATCAACCGATTGAGTAAGCGCTTCTTAGATGATTTTCGGCTAAACTGACTTTGATACTTGGCTTAGGCTTTCTGCCCCAATGCCTCTCACACTGTGAGAATAATAGCCCCTATTCCCAGGACATATCCTACGCTAACTTCCCAAGAGAGCTTTTCCCGAAAAAACACTATCCCTATCATCCCCGAGAGAAGCACAATCCCGAGATTATTCCATAAGAAAAACTGTACTGCTGGCAGCGTCTCTAACCCCCGAAGGTAAAAGTAGATAGAGAGCAGGTTTGTACCGCCTAATAGGATAGCTGAAAGCCAAGTTTTGCTATGGAAAAGCTCGGATAATCGTCGTTGATAACCATGCCAAAACACCCCCAGAATGCCTGCCACACTCATAATGATGAGCGGAATATGCAGGGGAGACAGTACCTTCCATTTCGGATGGAAAGCCTTGAAGAGAATATCTATGACGCCGTTACCAAGCCACAGGAGCAGTCCTATGCGCAGGGCTTGAATTAGGCTTCTACCCTTGCCTCCGCGTAAGTATGGAGCATGAATGGCTAATATAGCTCCCAATCCTGCTGCGAGCCCAACACTCTGACGGGGGGAGAGCGGCTCGTTGAGGAAAAGGGCAGCAAAACTTATCGGTAGGATAACAGACAGTTTAGTAAGCATGCCAGTTAGCCCGACCCCCACAGTGCGAGCAGACTCTCCCGTAAGTATGAAAATACTGATGAATAGCCCCCCTAAAATCCCCATGACCATTAGGCTTACGGGCTCTACCCTCCAGAGCTCTGCGACTCGGGGCGTATCAAGGATCGCTGCCAAACTGACGCATACGAAATAGTTCAGGGTAACTAATGCTGGAGTGGGTACTCTTAGTATGCGCAGCCAAAGGAGGAGGAGCACATTTGTGAGAATGGAGCCTATGACGAAAATCACTATGCAAAAATGCGGCATGCAGTACCTTTGAAGGATGCTGGAAAGGTTTCTGGGTTATCTGGAGGGGATACGCCGCGCCAGCAAGCACACCATAGAGGCTTATAGGCGGGATTTAGAGAGTTGGGCTGAGTTTTGCCGGAAATATCATCAGTTTGACCCTTTGGAAAGCCCGGAAACATGGCGTCGTGCTACCGCTACGCAGCTTCGCGCCTGGTTGAGTTTATATGAGAGAGCCAATACTCGCGCTCGTAAAGTAGCAGCCATTCGCCGAATGGATAGATTCTTGCATCAAGTATGCGGGGAGAAAGGGCTATCTTGGCGTCCCAGTAGTCCTCGTCAGCCGCATTCTCTGCCCAAAGCCCTGCCCGAAGCGCAGCTTATGGCCTCTCTAGAAGCATTAGAAAGTCTGCCTGCGGATTTCTCCACGATTCGGGACTGGCTGTTGATTGAGCTAATGTACGGGTGCGGTTTGCGACGCAGCGAAGCGGTACAGCTCCGATTATCTCATATCTATCGAGAGGAGATACACATCCTCGGAAAAGGGAACAAATGGCGGGTATTGCCCCTGTATCCTCGCCTTATACAGCTGATTGAGCGGTACTTACCTATGCGAAATAGCCTTAGTCCGAAGCACGACTTTCTCCTCTGCACAGAGAAAGGCGCGCCTCTGTATCCGAGAGCTGTGCATCGTATCGTGCGCCAAAGGCTTGGCACGCATCCCCATGCTTTGCGACATAGCTTCGCTACACACCTTCTCATGCGAGGAGCGAATGTTCAGGCGGTACGTGATCTTTTGGGGCATGAGACTGTGGCTAC
Source organism: Bacteroidia bacterium (assembly GCA_025057135.1). Lineage (GTDB taxonomy): Bacteria > Bacteroidota > Bacteroidia > SpSt-205 > SpSt-205 > SpSt-205. The sequence continues at coordinate 7,332 of JANWXY010000020.1, forward strand.
GACTCAGAAATACCTCGCTTTGACGCCAGCTGAAGTCAAAGCGGCATATAAAAAGTTCCATCCTCGGGCATGATGCGCTGGTTGTATTTAGCTAAGATTCTCCTGCATCTGCATAAGCTGGCTCAGGCTGTTCGCTCACCTTTTAGAAGCCTGTGGCAGATTGTATTAGGAAAAGATGAGCACTACTTGCGGCTAAGAGATGGACAGGTGCTTCTCAGGAGTATAACTCCCCCCAATCTTTTTGGATTCACTCTTCTGCGGTCTGCGGGGGTTCAGCTCGCCAGTGAGCAGCCTTCGGCACCTGATCAACTTCTCTGGCAGCTCACTCCCACAGGACAGTTTCTGACACGCCTCACTACGGGCATGGACCTGATGACGCTCTACGAGCTTTTCGTGCGGAAGGATTATGGAGAGGATTTCGCAGACAAGGTCGTGGTGGATGTCGGCGCATACAATGGTGACTCCGCAATATTTTTTGCTTTACAAGGAGCCCAAAAAGTCATAGCATTAGAGCCTTATCCGCCTAACTACGAGTTAGCCCAAGCAAATGTAGCTCGTATGCATTTGGAGGAGAAAATTATACTGCTTCCGGTAGCCTTGGGAGCAGAGGTGGGACACCTGAGCTTCAAAGTAGCTGCCGCCTCCCCTGACGCTAACTCGCTCGAGCCCACTAACTCTCCCCTTCTAAAACTCATCCGATACACTGAGGCGGTAGAAGTGGAAGTTTTGTCTTTGCCTGCCTTGATGGCCCAGTATAGTTTGGAGACGATAGACTTTCTTAAGTTAGACTGTGAAGGGTGTGAGTTTGGAGTGATAGAAAGCCTTACACCGGCGCAGTTACGCAGTGTGCGCGTATGGCACATAGAATATCATGCTAAACCTGATAGACTTATTCACAAACTTCAAGCTGCGGGCTTTCGCGTTCGTCGTGAGAGAGATAGAGGGGGAGTATTAGGATATGTGATTGCTGATTTCGGGTAGAAAATTTTCTTTACCTTTGCGAGCGGCATTGCGGGAGTAGCTCAGCTGGTAGAGCGTCAGCTTCCCAAGCTGAAGGTCGCGGGTTCGAAACCCGTCTCCCGCTCTAAGGTGTTCAAGCACATTTGTATTCTCTATTCTACATGAAGGCTATTATGCCAGTTCGTGGAGTGACCGCCCTCTTGGTAATAGGTGCAAATCTTATCCTTAGAGCCCAGGAGTTAGAGGTTACTTACAAAGTAGAGGTCTCCACTATCGCCGGTAGCGGCAAGGTTGGTTACAAAAGCGGTCCAGCCTTGGAAGCTGCGCTCAATCGTCCGAATGGCATCGTGGTGGACAAGGCTGGAAATGTGTACTTCTCTGACGATGAAAATCATTGTGTGCGGAAGGTAACGACGGATGGAAGGGTCATCTTAGTAGCGGGTCAGCCGCGTGTGTCAGGCTTTGAAGATGGAGACCGAGAAGAGGCCACCCTAAATAGTCCGCACGGATTAGCCTTAGACCCCGCAGGCAATCTCTATGTGTGCGATTACTACAATCATGCTATTCGCAAAATAACCCCTTCTGGCGAGGTAAGCACCTATGTCGGTGGGCGCGGCGAAGGCTTCAAAGACGGAGGACCAGACGAGGCACGGTTCCTTTTTCCTATCGCTATTGTGCGGGATAGCAAAGGCAATCTATGGGTTTTAGAATCTGGCAATCATGCCCTTAGAAAGATTACCCCCCAGCGCCGCGTGATTACCGTGGCGGGGACAGGCTATCCCGGCTATAGAGACGGTACAGGCAAACAAGCCATGTTCAACTCTCCCGTTGGGCTCGCCATAGACTCTCGGGACTACTTGTATGTGGTGGATGCGGGGAATCGTTGTATTCGGCGAGTAAGCCCCGATGGAAATGTGAGCACCTACGTAGAACTTAGTTTCAAGGGCTGGACTATCCGAGGCGCGCTCAGCGGTGGACTCAGCTTTGCTACTTCAGGAGGCGGACATGGTGGAGGTGTAGCCGTAGATCACGAGGGTAACCTCTACATCGCTGACGGCGGGCGCCATATCGTTTATCAAATCAACGCTGCCCAAAAAACTGTAGAAATTCTCGCCGGTACTGGACGCCCCGGATGGATTGATGGCAACGGAAAGTTTGCCCGATTCAATGAACCCGTAGAAATCTGTGTGGGTGAAAAACCCAACACTTTCTATGTATGCGATTATCGGAATGCCGCCATACGACGAGTGACTATTGAAAAGCTGGAAAAATACCGCACACCCCAGCCCGTAGATACACCAAAAGCTGTACCAGTATCTCTGACGCTCAGTGTGTATGACGCTCAATCAGGACAACCCCTCAAAAATGCGCGCATTCAAGCCACACCCTCGCAAAATGGCTTTCCCCTCACGACCTCTCCTCAGGGTGAAGCGAAAGCCAACTTAGCGTCAGGCGACTACACGCTTACCCTTCTGGTAGAGAAAGCAGGATACAAGCCGCAGGAGGTACTCGTGAAGGTTCAGAGTAGCTCGAAGGAGATAAAGTTGAGAGTACAGCTCACGCCAGAGGCCCCGCCATCTCCTCCCCCGTTTTATGTACGAGTGATAGATGAAAAAACAGGGGGGCCAATCGCAGATGCCCGACTGCGCTTCTCCAATCAGGGAACCCTTTTACAAGCAGGCAGTACCTCCTCTACTGGAGAATATACCCCTTCCATAGAAGGTACCACAGAAATCACGATTGAAAAGCATGGATATTTTCCATACTCGCAGCGAGTCGTGGTCAAGCGAGGGGACTCTCTTGTGGTCAAGCTTAAGCCCGCTACGACTGGCGCAGTCCTTCGTGAAACTCGCATACTCTTCAAACCCAATAGTCCTCTTCTCGAGCCGAGCTCTTACCCTGTTCTGGACCAGATAGCTGATTTTCTCAAGGACAATCCCACCGTCCGCTTACGAATTCATGGCCATACGGACATAGGGGACCCTAATCCTCAGCACAATCAGCGCCTGTCCGAAGAGAGAGCTATAAATGTTCGCCAATATCTCATCCGCAAAGGAATTAACCCTGATCGCCTTGAAGCAGTAGGCCACGGGAATACCCAGCCCATAGCTGATAATAGTACTCCCGAAGGGCGAGCTCAAAATAGGCGCGTGGAGTTTGAAGTCATATCCCCTTGATGCGTCCGACCACCTCTGCGCTCCTTTCGGTTTTATTACAGAAGGGCTCTAAAAAATGGCGCTTCACCCAGCTCTTAGAACGGACGCGTTCTCTGATGGACGAGGCCGTTCTGACTTTAGAGTTAGAAAGTCTTGTAGAGGAAGGATGGCTTCTCCGAGACGCTAAGGGCCGATATACCCTCAACTTAGTCGGGCGCACCTTCGTAGCAGAAGTGCAAACGCGGTATGAAGAGGCCTATGTACAGATAGATACCCTAAACTTACGAGTAGTACTTGGAGATTTTCGCCACCTCAAACTCCTGCCTGGCGAAAAAGTGGAAGTAGAGGTTTATGCGATTTACCCCGAGCAGGTCTTAGGACGCGTATTGCGTCGGCTGGCGCCTTCTACCCGAAGTTTTGTTGGCACTGTTGAGAGAGGGCGAAATGGTCGCTTATATGTGATGCCTCAGCAGCCTGCTCTCAGTATAGACTTTCAACTGCCCAAAGATACCCCTGATAGCTTAATCGGTCAAAAAGTCGCTGTACGCTTTCTATCATGGGGGCTTAAGTATCCTATTGGCGAAGTCATTCAGATATTAGGGCAGCCTGGGCAGCATCAGACAGAGATACATGCGATTATACACGAGTTTGAGCTGCCAGAGGGATTCCCTGAGGAAGTTTTATTAGAAGCGGCGAAGCTGCCTGATGGCATTCCTTCCGATCAAGAGGCTGAGCGGCATGATTTTCGGGGTATTCCTACTTTCACTATTGACCCAGAGGATGCGAAAGACTTTGACGATGCCGTTTCCTTTCGGGAGCTGTCGGATGGCTTATACGAGGTCGGGGTTCATATCGCTGATGTGAGCTATTATGTGCGTCCAGAGACGCTTTTGGACCGAGAAGCGTATAGACGTGGCACGAGCGTTTATCTGATAGACCGCACCATTCCAATGCTTCCAGAGAGACTCAGCGCCAATTTATGTTCGCTGCGTCCTCAGACCGACCGTTTGGCTTTTTCTGTGGTGTTTCAGATGAGCTCCAAAGCGGAGATTCGTGGGGTCTGGATGGGTAAAAGTATAATTCACAGCCAGCATCGCTTCACATACGAGGAAGCACAGCGGGTTTTAGAGACACAGAGAGGCCCTTTTGCCGATGAGCTGCGGATACTCAACGGATTAGCCAAGCAGCTCCATCAGCGCCGCTTAGGAGAGGGGGGCATTCGGTTTGATACAGAGGAAATTAGGTTCCGCTTAGATGACTCTATGCAGCCTATTGCTCTCTATATCAAAGAGCGGAAAGATACTCACAAGCTCATAGAAGAGCTCATGCTTTTAGCTAATCGGCAAGTAGCACTTTTTCTCAATCAGCAGAGAGGGACTCCCACTGTCTATCGAGTACATGACATGCCAAAACCAGATAAGCTCAAATCCCTTCAGATCCTGCTTGAGGGTTTTGGGTACGAGATAGACACACGGTCGGCTCGGGCATTGACCCGTTCCCTGAATGAACTCGTGGTGGCTATTGAAGGCAAGCCTGAGGCTCATATTATCCAGTCTATTGCTATCCGTTCTATGCCCAAAGCTTTATACACCCCAAATAACATCGGGCATTATGGGCTGGGCTTTACACATTACACGCATTTCACGAGTCCTATACGCCGCTATCCTGACCTTGTGGTGCATAGGATTTTAGCTGCGGTTTTGGAAGGGCATCCAACGCCGTACCCCGACGTCGGGAGACTAAACGAAATATGCCGATACAGTTCTCAACGAGAAAGAGTAGCAGAGCAGGCAGAGCGCGCTTCTATACGCTACAAGCAGTTAGAATATCTCGCTCGCATGCAGGGGAAAGAGCTGGAAGGCATAATAACCAGCATAGAGTCGTGGGGGCTGTATGTAGAACTTTTAGAAACTCGGGCTGAGGGCCTCCTTGCCCTTCGCAGTTTGCCCACAGATATTTACGAGACCGATAGCCATCGTCATGTGCTTAGAGGACGCTATACTCGGCAGCAATACCGATTAGGGGATAGGCTACGGGTGAGAGTGGTAGGCATAGATTTTGACAAGCGACTGATAGATTTAGAGCTCGTCTCTCACGACACATAAAGGGCTCTGGATAGTTACTATCGCAGGGCAGTTTGCTAAGGGTAGGGGAGAGATTTCTTCTCTCTCAGAGAGATTTGTGCAAGTGGTGGCGCATACTCCACAAAAGGCCCATCATGCCCAAGCCCAAAATCAGTAGCGTCTGCAGAGCATGAGCCGTAAATACAGTCAGTTTGGCGTCAGACTCTGCCCAACCCGAAGCCTTGAGGAGTATGAGACCTATGGCATGAAAAGTTCCTATACCTCCCGGCACAGGTATGGCCATTGCTAAACCTGAACCAACTAAAAGTATTACAGAAGCCCAAATCAGAGCGCCTGCATCTCCAGGAGAGCATGCCATCATTACTCCCCATATAGCTCCCCCATAACCGGCCCATATGCCCACAGATAGGGTCAGCATAAGCCACAGAGGCCGAGTACGCCATAAACTTTCAAACCCCTGAATAACTGGGCTCAACCACCCAGCTAAACGCCCCCGTAAGACATAACGCAGAGCCAGACTCCCTAAAATCAAACCTAAAATACCACCGAAAATCACATATGGCACGTAGTCTCCCCATCCGAGGAGGTTGAACCAGCTCACCCCTTCCTGTATCACTACGGCGATGGCAAGAAAGAGTAAAGTGACTAAATCTATTATGCGTTCTGCAACGACGGTTCCGAAGGCAGTAGGAAAAGGCACTTGACGCCAGCGCCAGAGAAGTGTGCAGCGCAGAACCTCACCGACCCGAGGTAAAGCGGTATTTGTCAGGTAGCCTATCATAAGCGCCCACCACGGAGCTGCGAAATCAACCTCAATGCTACTTGAACGAAGCATAAGCTGCCATCGCCAAGCCCGCATAAGATGAGCAGCTGTCATAAATAGTCCTGTCAATAGCAGCCAGTGCGTACTTCTCTGCAGGGCATGCAGGAGAGCATGCCAGTCAAAACCTCGCAGCACCCACCATAAAAGGACCACTCCTAAGGCTAAACCAATAAGAGCTTCTAAAATACGGCGTTTCACAAGCGATTGCCTTCTTTCGGAAAAATCACTCGCGGCTGATAAGTGCGGGCTTCCTCCTCAGTCATCCATGCATACGATAGGATGATTATGATATCCCCTACTAAGCCGGTTCGTGCAGCAGGTCCATTCAACCCGACTACACCACTCCCTGGTTCCCCTTCTATCACATAGGTCTCTATGCGGCTGCCAGTATTTACATTCAGCACATGGATTTTTTCAAAGGGTAAAAGCCCTGCCGCCTCCATCAAATCCCTATCCAGCGTCAGACTCCCGACATAATCTAGGTCCACTTGCGTGATTCTCGCACGATGGATTTTAGACTTGAGGACGCATACCCACACTAAGCAAAGGTACAAATACTGGCATCAAACCCAGGGAAAAACGCTACTCCCTAATCTCAAAAGAGAGGTCGCCTTGTGGGGGTAGGTTTTTTTCTACCTCCACATGCTCTACCCGAGCGGCGGGAGAACCTCTATGAGCCCACTGAAAAAACTTCTCTACCTCTGCGGGGGCCCCCTCTACCTCGGCGAGCACCGACCCATCTATCTCATTTTTGACGAAGCCTTTCAATCCAAGGGCTTGAGCTGTGCGCCAGGCATACTTTCGGAAAAAGACTCCCTGAACTTTCCCGTATATGCGTATGCGCCAGCGTACGACAGTCATTTAGTTGAGCCGTTCAAAGATACCGGCGATTCCTTGGCCGCCTCCTACACAAGCGGTTACCATTCCGTATTTACCGCCTTGTCGGCGCAGTTCATTTAGCACCTGTACGGTGAGCTTAGCTCCGGAACATCCAAGCGGATGACCAAGGGCGATAGCTCCGCCATTGACGTTTAGTTTATCCATAGGAAGTTCGGCTTGCTGGATTACAGCCAGAGATTGAGCGGCAAATGCTTCATTCAGCTCTATTAGGTCTATATCTGCTAAAGATAAACCCGCCCGGCGTAACGCTTTGGGTATCGCTTCTACGGGACCGATGCCCATTATGCGGGGCTCTACACCAGCTACGGCGTATCCACGCATCACAGCAATGGGAGTAAGATTGTGTCGCTTGAGAAAGTTTTCACTTACTACGAGCACAAATGCGGCACCGTCTGAGGTTTGGGAGGAGTTTCCAGCCGTTACCCTTCCATTAGCTGAAAAAACCGGTTTGAGCCGGGCGAGGGCTTCCAGGCTTGTATCGGCTCGAGGCCCTTCGTCTGTGTCGTGAATATAAGTGCGGCTCTGTTTTTTCCCGTTTTCTACTACCACTTCTTTGACGGTGAGGGGAACGATTTCATCCTTGAACTTCCCCGCTTGAATAGCGGCTATGGCGCGCTGGTGAGAGCGTAAAGCAAACTCATCTGCGGCTTCTCGGCTTATCTCATACTTTTTGGCGACTTCTTCTGCGGTCATTCCCATTCCATAGTACCAGTCGGGGGCATGGAGGGCATATTCGTAGTTAGGTACAATCTTATAGCCGCCCATAGGTACGAGCGACATAGTTTCCGTACCGCCAGCCAAAATGGCATCCGCATCCCCCGTCCTAATCTTTGACACAGCCATTGCGATAGCCTCTAGACCTGAGGCGCAGTAGCGATTGATGGTAACGGCGGGGATTTCTTTTCCCACAGCACGCAAAGCGATATAGCGCGCCATGTTCAATCCTTGTTCTGCCTCGGGAATAGCATTTCCGCAAATCAAGTCATCTATCTCTTGCGCAAAATTTATCTGTGGTAGAGTAGCTTTGATTTTCTCTATCACTGCTACTGCCATATCATCGGGGCGAACAGTGCGTAGGCGCCCTCTGGGTGCTTTACCGACCGCTGTGCGAAAGCCCGCAACGATGTAAGCTTCCTGCATGCAGCAAATATACAATACACCTCAGGAGTTATACACTATGGGCGATCGCTTTTCCGGAATTTCCTTGGACAGACGGAATATCTCCCGTTCTGGTTGTATTTCCATTTCTAAAACCCCGATGATGGTGTATTTGACGAGGATTTTGCGGGCTTTCCAGCCTTCCCGAGCTCCCAGGAGGTGCTTCAAAGTCATCTCATCAATAAATGGATGAGAGCGGAGGTAGTCGAGGAGCTGCTTTTCTGCCCGCCTGTAGAAGATATGCTGGGGTTCTTTTTCGGCGCGCCAGAGAGCCTCTAATAGGCCTCCGGCGACACGACTTTTGTCGCCCACGCGTACGTAGGCTCGGCGAGCGCCGTCTTCTTCTACTACATAAAATGGCCGTTGAGCTGGGCGAGCCTCTACCTGTACTTCTAAGACCTGCTTATCTTCCCATGCATGAATCGTTGTAGAAAATTCTACGGAGGGCTCTATATACCGAGTAGCCGCTAACTCCACCATGTAGAATTCTTGTTCAGGGTCAGCCCCGCAGATTTTACCGTTGTCTTTGACACCGATGAGTAGGGCTCCGCCTTGGGTATTGGCGAATGCTGAGAGGGTACGAGCGATTTTCCGAGCGCTCTCTATTCGCTGTTTGAAGTCTAAGTGAAGACCTTCGCCTGCGGCTATGCGAGCCAGCAAGGGGGCATTATCCCACCCCGCCATGCCTACTAAGGTAGCAAATAACCGTGTATGTTTGCAGCATGCGTTTAGTTGGTAAGGTAATACTCGTTACAGGCGGCACGCGAGGCATTGGTAGAGCTATCGTAGAGAAGCTTCTCAGTGAGGGTGCGCGAGTGGCATTTACCTATAGAGGGTCGGTAGAGTTAGCAAATGCTCTCGTTCAGAAGGCTCCAGATCGTCTTTTAGCCTTTCAGGCGGATGTAACCGATGTTAGTCGGACTGATTTCGTCGTCGCAGAGACTCTCAAGACTTGGCAGCGAATAGACGGACTCGTCAATAATGCTGGCATCACGCAAGATACCCTCTTACTACGCATGACCGAAGCTCAGTGGGATGCGGTGATAAATACGAACTTGAAAGGCCCTTTCTTGTATAGTAAAGCTGTCTTGAAGCCTATGTTAGCTCAGAGACGAGGGAGCATCGTAAATATCACTTCAATCGTGGGCATTCAAGGTAATCCTGGTCAAGCCAACTATGCCGCTGCCAAAGCAGGGCTTATAGCTTTTACTAAATCCCTCGCTAAAGAAATTGGCTCTCGCAATATCCGTGTGAATGCCGTAGCGCCAGGCTTTATCCGAACAGACATGACCGCTGACCTACCAGGGGAGGACTGGAAAAAGAGTATCGCTTTAGCCCGTTTAGGCGAACCAGAGGAAGTCGCCGCCCTCTGCGCTTTCTTGCTGTCGGACGAGGCGTCTTATATCACAGGGCAAGTGCTGGTCGTCGATGGAGGCATGATTTAGTCGTGAAAATCGGAAGGTCGTTCGGCTAAAACTCAGTAAAAAGGGGGCAGGTTTTATAACCTGCCCCTTAGGTTATTAGGTTGAGTGCGCTCTTCCTGTTCTACTCCACCACTAGGCGCAGGCCTTTGGTGTAGCCTTCATAAGTTACTCCAACGAAATACGTTCCCCTTGGAAGTTCAGGCAGAGGCGGTCGGAACTTATATCCGCCTGCTGGCACGACGTGTTCTCCTTGCCAGATAGTACGACCACTCATATCTACGACCCGAATAGCTACTGGACCAGCTTTGGGCAGTTCTACCCTCAGGAGGGGAGTTTCTCTGGTTGGATTAGGGAAAATGGTAGCATCCCAGAATGAGGGTTGATCGGTAGATGATACGGAGGTAGAGCTTGCGAGACGAGCGACGAGGCCTATGGCATAATCTACCGCTTCTAAATCTCTATAAGGCGCCCAGATTCCTCCTATGCCTTCCAGCGCACGACGAGAGATGGGGATTGTTTGGTCATCTACTATGATATTTATCCCAAAGTTTGGTGTGGGCGATGAGGGAGGTATTATATGAAATCCGACAGCGAGGCCGCTTCCTTGGGAAAAGTTGATAGGGGCTGTCAGCGGTACAATATAACGGCGCAGATAAAAGAACTTAGTCTGGCTCTGGTTGGTATAGAGCGCCAAGGAGTCTCCATTAGGAAACGCACTGACGTCCAGAGCCACGGAGTCTAACATTTGCCCGACACTGCCATTAGTAGGATTGTATGCATACACTTTTAGAACTACGGGACTATTGTTGGGGGAGTTGACTTCGTAAAACATATCAAAAGAAAGCGCATCCACTATGAGGTTTTGCGGAGCGACAAATGTCATACCATTGGGAAAGGATAGCCCCCCTCCGTCTTCATTTTGCACATCCCAAGCGCCGTCATCAAATCGCAAGATATACCTGCCGCCTGAGGCGGAGTCGCAGAAAACGACTTCTGCCTCATGCTGATTGTTTCCAGAGAAACCATCCGAAGCACCGATGATTCTTACGTTCTGACGGGCGATGTAACTACTCCTTTTGAGCTGAGGGTCTACATTCTGGTTAGTATTTAGAGGATTGTCATAGGTGACTGTATTCGCTGTACCCGGTGATATGCCACCTGCCCCGGGGGATATAACGACAGTATCTCTATAAATATCCGTTCCGCCTGCCGAAGGGAAAATACGGATTCTGGATTCCACTGAGTTTGTAATCGTCTGATTACCTGTATTGAGGACCCCTGCTTGGAGCTGGGGAGCATCGCCTCCGCGCAAGATGAATATGCCTTCACCTCTTTGATTCAGAGTCCAGTCAGCTTGTACATCTCTCACCGTACAAGAGAAGGTTCGTGGATGATATATCTTTATAGCGAAATCTTGAAAGTTGACAGGCCATGCAGCGGCGATATCCAAGCCCGACTGACCTGTTATATTCTCCATACCTACTACGTTGTAGTTTCCAGTGGCATAGGTTGCGTCATAGCCGGAGTCTATCCTCTTGTATTGCAGGAGAATAGTAGAGTCGTTGGGGTTCAAAATAAGTTGGAAACTATTGCGTCCATCCCAGTGCTGAGGTACGGCATCAGTCCAATATGGCACACTATCCCATGTGATTACAAACCGTCCCTGACCATCCACGCCATAGAGAACCTTCGCACCAGGAACGGGAAGTCCATTCACGTCCGTGAAAGTAAGGTCGGCTAAATAAACGGCTATCCATTCATTAGGGAGTGCCGTATTCGGAAAACGATTGAAAAACGGAGGACCGCCAGAGGACACATTTCGTCCTCGCCCGAAGGTAATGTATCCGTTAGAGCCGACGTAGATGCGATTGTAGGTATTCCAGTAGAATACAAAGTTGAAGGGCAGGGTAATAGGGCCCACGTAGTTGTCGTCTCCGAGGCCAGTAATGATGTTTGGATTGCCGCCGTTCAGGGTACTCGGGTCTACCCATGAATAAGTCGGTGCTGAATCCACCACGGATGAGGCTGAGGTGTACCACCTATAGCCGCAGATGTCTCCTCCCGTAGGACTCGGTGCTTGGGCAAGCACTATCCCACTCAGGATACTCACTAAGGTGTATCGCATACAGCAAAGATAGAGACTTTTTGATATGTCTGCTGGGTTTGGGTACTGCATGCTCTTTTTTTGGATTGTATCTTACATGAACGATAAATGCGTCATCCCCACAGAGGAGCGCGTCTTCAAAGCCCTACCCTATTTATGACCTTTGAGGAAAAGTACGGGGACCTGCTGACTTAGGAGCCTGTCTGCGATTTTCCACTCTTCAAGGGCTTCTTCTGCGTCTATCGCCACCATGTCAGTCAAAAAGTCCTGCACCACATGTAGAGTGCCTTCTACCACATCTTTATCTGCATAAAGTAGACATTCTTCTGGGACAAAGTCAGGGTCTACATGGTCTATAATGTAGTCGCACATCTCTAATACTTGACGCTGAAAAATGCGTTGGGTCGTGAAGTTAGAGGGCGTGTTTATTTTAGCACAGTATAAGGTTCCCTTGAGGTAATGGATTAGCTGGATCAAGGGTTTCAGTAGGGCGAAGCTCTCTGTTTGCATGGAAGTCACCCATAGAATGCGTCTGGGAGGAATAACAAGTGGCGCTGATAAAAGCAGCACCGATATCGGTGAGCCCTCAATGATATCCCAGAGCGCTGTGGAGCCAAAAAATCTTTCCCATCGTTTGCGCTGCTTGAATATGAGGACCAAGAGAGCGAACGGTTCATTTTGCAGGTAGCTCAGTATCTCTTCGGCCGATAGCGCTACATCTAAGCTTTCTATGTGATAACTAATCTCAACCTCAGGAATTTTAGCTCCTAAGGTAGTGACATACGAGAGTAGCTTCTCCTCGGCTTGGGCTTTGGCGAGCTCTATCTGATGGAGGAAACTCTCTCCATACATCGGAGCCAAGCGTATTTTATCTGGGGAAAGGGCATGATAGAGCTTTAGATAAGTAGAGCTTTTCAGCCCTCGGAGGAGATGATAGATACTCAGAAGAATTTCCTCTTCATTTGCAGAGTCTAGCGCTACAGGCGCCAGAATCCTAAACAAGTCGTTTCCAATCTGGGACATCGCTGAAACTTTTTGCGTAATAACTCCATACCAACTTACCTTGTCTGAAAAGAAAGGTCGCGTGTAAAATCCATGGGTCCGCCTTGGGACGGTCATTTGAAAGGCCCCGGCGAGTAAGCGTCCAAAATCGCAGGAGGTTGCCAAGCTTAAGCTGCCGCCAAGGAGAAGCGCGAGGCACCTGAAAAAGTTTATACAGATGCAGTTCAGGGTCCGCAATGAAAGCCGCTTCTGGATAAAACTTTTGGAAAAAAGCTACTCCTTCCTCGTAGGTATTTGGATGAATGAATATAAGCTTTGGTCTAGTCTCTCCATTCCAGCGGTTTATAAAAGTGCGAATATCCTGCACGAGCCCTTTACAGTATATACAGCCTAAATGGCGTAAAAACTGCAGCCAAACATACGGGGCACAGTTCAGCACCTCTGATAGTGTGGCAAAAGGTAGATTGTAAATCTTCAAGGGCTGCGAGTAGGCTTGAAGGAGCTTATCGCTTATAGCAGTCGGCATACGAGGAGGCTGGTATCGTCCTCTGGCGGGAGGTTGCCCCGATAACCTTCCCAGAAAAATCGTACCTGAGCTAATAAGGACTCGGCGCTACTGATAGTGCAGCCCCGCAAGTGGCTTCGCAGACGATCTATACCGAGCTGTTCTCCCTGGGAGTTAGTCTGCTCTATCAAGCCGTCAGTGTAAGCAAATAGTACATCATTTGCTGAGAGATTCATGACTATTGGCTCGGTACCCGGCGGAATCACTTCATCCAGTAGAGATAAACCTAAAACGGTGTGTGTAGCCGGCAAATCAACTGTTTTGCCTTCGCGCAGGAGGAAGGCAGGTTGATGACCAGCGTTGAGGTACCGCAGAGTCGCAGTTTGGGAGTCTTTCAGTTCTATTTCACCGATAAAAAGTGTGACAAAACCATCTTCTTCTCCATACAGCTGGAGGAGGCGACGATGCAGCTGATTTAGGAGGCGTGGCAAAGGCGTACCAAGCTCTGCTAAGGTTCTAATCTGCCCTTGCACATTAGACATGACGATGGCGGCAGAAATGCCCTTGCCTGAGACGTCCCCAATATAAAATAGGACGCGATTATTGTCCAAGGGAATAAACTCAAACAGGTCTCCACCGATACCTCCATGAGAAATATGAAAGGTCGCAGTGTCTAATCGCTTGTGAATAGTAGGGAGGGACGAGGAGAGAATTCGGCGCTGGATTCTTGAGGCGACGGCGATCTCTTGTTCCTGAGCGCGTTGACGCAGTTTTAGAATCTCTGCTTGCTGCTGCTGCTCTTGAAAGAAAGAGTTTTCCAAGTATACAGTGATGAGGCTGCCTATGATTTCTAAATAGAGCAGGTCGTTAGCTTTTTCCTCTTCGGTATCCGCAAATTCACCCAGGAGCCACCATGCCCGCGGTTCAACGATGCGCACCCGTGTCGTAGGACCGACATATCTACCCAGCGGCATGACAATATCCGCTCCCATGTGGGCGATAAAGCTTCCATCCTTGGGAATGCTCGTGGTGGTATAGGTGATACACTCTTTCAGTGCTTCCTGAGAAATGCTGGGGAAGTTGTGAAAATATGCCAGCTTGGGCTGGTGCTCAGGCGTGAATGTGTGGATATAGGCAAGCCGTTGTACTCCAAACCGACTCCTCAGGATGGAAGCTACCGATATGAGTAGCGCAGTATCACGAATTCGGGGGGCTAATAAGCGGACGACCTCTTGGACAGCCTCCACCTCTCCTCGTCGAAGCTCCAGCTCTCGTATGAGCTGCTGGGTGGAGAAGGGCATTGGACTATCCGAGAGCGTTGCGCCCATAGTTAGCCTGCGAATATACGACAAAAACTGTTCCGCTCAGCAGTAAAGCCGAAAGTATGCCTTGAAGTTGTCCCTGGGGCAAAGTAAGCCAGCTAATGGCTTCAAATAGCAAAACTCCCAGACTGGCATGAGGAGGTCCTACGCTCAACCCCACAAAACCTAAGCCGGCCTCTATCAAAATAGCCGTCGCAAAAACCTGCAGAAACTGAACCCCCAGAATAGAAGAGAGAACAGGCAGTACATGCCTAAGCAAGAGTCGAAGGGGAGGCAGTCCTAACGCTTTTCCCGCTTCTATAAAAGGCTGTCCCCATAAACGGCGAGTTTCTATTCGAATGAGGCGAGCGGTTTCTGTCCAGGTGCTTAGCCCAATAGATAAGAAAAGTGTGAGTAGGTTTTTCCCTCCCACAAAAGCTAAAAGACTCGCCCAAAGCAAAGCGGGGACTACCCATACGGACTGTAGAAAAATAGAAAGCATTTCATCTATCCAACCAGTACGGCTACCCATCAGTAGACCAATGGCAGTTCCGAGGGTGATGCTCAGCGCAGCCGATCCCATACCTATAAGGAGGCTAAGGGTCCATCCTCGGAGCAGACGCACGAGTAAGTCGCGTCCAAGAGGATCAGTGCCCAGCCACGGGCCCCCAAGCTTAGGCGCACATAATAGACAGTTCGTTTCCATGGGTAGATAGTAAGCTACCCCCATCATAATCATGAAGGGGATTAGCCAGATGTATCGCAAGTGGAGGTGGCGGGACTCGAACCCGCGTCCAGACTGAGGTACCTGCGATGGCCCTACATGCTTAGCCCTTATAGGATGTCGGAGGGGCTATCTAAGGGCAAATAGCTTACCCTCCCTAGCCCTTCTATGTCGGTAAGTGCCAGGGCGCTCACTTACCCTAGCCTGATTTGACCCTCAAGGACAGTTCAGCCTCAGGCGGGGCCTCCCTGCCCTTGCGCTACCTGAGATTAGGCAGCGAGAGCGTAAGAAGTTTCGGCACTTCTTGTGCGGTTGCCCTTTTGAGAGGAGGACAACGAACCTCGCATGCACCATACGCTTTCCCTTAGCTGTCAAAGCCTTTCACCCCCTTGGCGTACGCAAATATAAAACTTTTTGTTCAAAACGTATCAACTCCCAAAGCCAGCCTCAGGTCCTCATGACACACTGATTGGGGAAGCACGAGCTAATTATCAAGGGCATAAATGAAGCGTGGGCATCCATGACCACTTCTCCGAAAGACTCCCCCAAGTCAGCTCCAAGGTAGTCCTTCTATGGGACTACTCGGGCGCGCATATGAAACGCGCGGAATGCGTCCTGCATGATAAGCCTTGCGTCCTGCTTCTACAGCGAGACGCATAGCTTCTGCCATAAGGACTGGGTGCTGAGCTTCAGCAATAGCTGTATTGACGAGTATGCCGTCATAGCCCATCTCCATAGCTATCGCAGCATCCGATGGGCTACCTATGCCCGCATCTATGATAAGGGGAGTATGCGGAAGTTTATGACGAATGAGGGCTAACCTCTCAGGGTCTCGGATGCCCTGTCCGCTGCCAATAGGTGCAGCTAAGGGCATAACAGCAGCACATCCAGCCTCAGCCAGCCGCTGGCATACCATCGGATCATCAGGTGCATACGCTAAAACGATAAATCCGCGTTTCACGAGCTCACGAGCCGCTGAAAGAAGTTCTTCAGGATCAGGCCACAGAGTATGCTCATCTCCGATAACCTCCAGCTTTATCCAGTTTGTTTGAAGAGCCTCCTTAGAAAGCTCGGCTAAAAACACAGCCTCCTCAGCAGTATAACATCCTGCCGTGTTGGGCAAAAGGCGAAAACGCCCGACGAGAAGGTCTAAGAAAGTCTCCTGTGGGGCACGAAGATTGAGTCGGCGGACAGACACGGTTACCAGCCCAGCATGTGCCGCCTCTAAGGCTTGAAGCATTACTTGCGGGGAAGGATAGCGGGATGTACCCACCCACAGGCGACTATGAATAGTTTCTCCGGCAATAATCAGCGGGTCGGCTACCATATTAGAGCTTTGGGTTCGGTGTATTCTAAGATAGCGTATTTGACGCCTTCTCGTCCTATTCCAGATTCTTTGACCCCTCCATAAGGCGCGGAGTCTATGCGGAAGGTCGGCGGAGCATTATGTACTACACCGCCGACCTCTAACTCGCTGAATGCGCGCTTGAGGAGCGCTTCTGATTGGGTATATATTCCAGCCTGTAATCCAAAAGGCGAAAGATTTACCAGCCTAAAAGCCTCATCTATGGAAGTATAAGAGCGTATCTCAGCAAATGGCGCAAAAGCCTCTTCTCTGGATAGGTGAGCCTCAGAGGGGACATCTGTCATTAGTACGGGTGAAATCAAGCGTCTATCGGGGTCTATGGTAGGCGAGATAAGTTCTTTTGCGCCACCCATCCGAGCTTCTGTGAGCCAATCTTGCACCCGATTGAAGCTTTTCTGGTCTATCAAGCTGCTCAGGTGTACGGCTTCATCCAAGGGGTCGCCTATTTGAAGGGTATGGACAGCTTCAAGGTAAGCCTCTAAGAACGCTTCATACAGCATCTGCTGTACGAAAATCCGCTGGACCGAGATACATACCTGCCCAGCGTACAAGTATGCAGCCTCAGCTATCGCCTGTGCTGCTTTTTGCAAGTCGGGAGGATCATGAACAATAACCGCAGCACTCCCTCCTAACTCTAAAAGAACCTTCTTTCGGGTGGCTATGCTTTGTAAATGCCACCCGACAGCTGCGCTTCCCGTAAAGGAAAGTAGCCGAAAAGCGGGTGAGCGCACCAATCCTTCTGCTAGTGGTACATCTACACATACCACGCTGAGGGCTTCGGGTGGCCATCCTGCGGAAAGAAGGGCTTCCGCCAGCTTATATGCCGTAAGCGGTGCTTGAGGGGCCGGCTTGAGGGTGATGGCTGCCCCAGCGACGATTGCAGGGATGACCTTGTGTAAAACCAGATTGAGTGGAAAATTAAATGGAGTGATAGCCAAGAGCGGCCCTACGGGTACTCGTCGTACAAGTATCCATCGGTCGTTTCCAGCGGGCGAAACATCACCCGGTAGGATTTCCCCTTCCAACACTCTCACGAGATCACGCCCCATACTGATTGTTAGCATAGCTCTCTGCACTTCTAAACGCGCATATCGTAGGGGCTTGGCAGCCTCACGAGCAATTAGCTGAGCGATTTCCTCGCTACTTTCTTCAAGCCACCTTAGGAGCCGTTGTAGAATCTCGTACCGCTTATGTACCGGAAGGTGCTTAGCGGCCCTATGGGCACGCGGCTGATATTGTATGATATGATGGATGTGTTCTGATTGCGCATATGCTACCTCTGCCAGCACCTCTCCCCCATAAGGAGCCAAGAGCGGCCGAAGGATAGGCGAGGGTTTCCATTCACCCATGATGAGTAGGGGCTGCATCATGACTCATCAGAAAGGTACAAATATCCCACTCATGTCCTTGTAAGAGCTACTTTTGGGTGGTGAGTCGGCTTATTGAGAAGTATTTTTTCGCCCCTAAGGATAGCCTCGTCACCTCTGAGCGTGCCCTCCCGCCAGTATGGCTGCGACGCTTTCTCAGAGGTATAGTTATATTGCAGATAGCTATTGTAACCTGGGACACCATTGGTCTCATGCGTGCTTATGGGATTCGCAGGGTGCAGGCAGACTGTGCAGCTTATCTTACAGCGGCTCAAGCCCTTCTAAGAGGGGATGGTCTCAAGACTCCCCCTATTTTTGAGCCGCTCCCATACGGCTGGATGCACGAATGGCCTTTAGGCTATCCCGCAGCCATCGCTTTGACTACTAAGGTTACGGGCTTAGAGCCCTTCTATGCCAGCCGTTGGCTGAACGTCATCCTTCTGATGGTGACCTACGGACTGCTCCTCTACTTTTTTAGAGAAGAGGCGGAGTGGATTTTCTTTTTCATTTATCCGCCGAACTACACTTGGAATGTTACTTACGCCCTTTCGGAAAATCTCTACATACCGCTATTTGTAGGCTTTATTGGGGCTTTCTGGAAATACCGTCAAACCATGCGCCTGCGGTGGGCAGGGGTGATGGCATTGATGTTGGGGGCGCTTTTTCTGACCCGTTATGCCAGCATAGCAATAGGGGCAGGACTTGCTCTATGGGGGATGTGGCGAGCCCTCAGAAAAGATTGGAAAACCTTTATCGTATCTATCGGCTTGTTCATAGGGCAGGCGGTATTGGCGGCACTTTATTTCTGGTGGAACTCTCTAAATCATCCTCTGAGGGAGACGGGATTATCGATCCGCGATATGCCTATGCCCCCGGACCTATTGTGGCTCATATGGGAGCTTGTCCCATTTATTAGACTGGTGGGGTTGGTAGGGCTTGGATTTTTAGTAGTGAGGTGGCTGAGGGGAGGGACTCGCTTTTCCCCAGATAAGGAAGAGCTGCATGAGATTCTCCTTATCCTATCCTTTACTCAGGCGATGCTGTATTTCTGGAGCATGTGGCGGGGTCGGGTAGGTATCGTGGATATGAGGCACTTTGTCATAATCTTTCAGCCGCTTATGTGGTATTGGGGCCAAAGATTGTGGCGATATTTTTCTCCCTATGCCATAGCTATTGGAGGGTTAGTATTTTTAGGATGGCAGATTCGCAATACATACCGGCATCACCGCTGGGCATATGAGAAGTCTTATGTGCCGTACGAGTATGTGACGGCGGTCAGACAGGCTTATGACAGCCTGCCTCAACGCAGCTGTATTATCTCTGGTAGCTTGGCTTACTCCATAGTGGGCGGGCGGACAGATATATGTATGGGACAGAGCGGCGCCTACTTTCCGATACTTCTTCGGGATTGTGACTGTCTGTACATAGATTGTGGTCTTTTAGAGGAGCGGCATAAGCTGGGAATGGCGGGGGGCATTTTTTGGCCATTTATTCGATATTGTGATAAACCATGTACTTCGTGGGTATGTCTCAGGAAAATCGCTTGCGCAAGCTCACCCCCGAAGAGCTCGGAAGGCTCTCCGTAGAGGATTATCGGGCAGCGCCTAAGTTTCCCATGCGTCTTTTATTAGATAACCTTCGCAGCCGGTATAATGTGGGGAGCCTCTTACGTTCCGCTGATGCGTTTCGTGTAGAGAAGGTATATCTCGCAGGCTTCACTCCTGCCCCCCCGCATCCAGAGATTCATCGAAGTGCGCTGGGAGCTGAGGAAAGCGTAGAGTGGGAGAAAGTGTATGAAAGTAAAAGTATCATAGAGGCTCTAAAAGGCTCGGGGTGGACGGTGATATCTTTAGAGCATACGAATAGGAGCGTAAAAATTTGGCAGTTTAGGTGGCCTCCTGCCCCATGGCTCATCATTTTAGGAAATGAACTAACTGGCGTTAGTGATACTCTACTTCATCTCAGCGATGAAGTGGTAGAAATACCCCAGTTCGGCACCAAGCATAGTTTGAATGTAGCGATAGCCGGTGGGATTGTGCTATATGAAGCTGCGAAGCACCTTATGGCCGAAGGATTTTCTCATAACGGTTGAGATCACTGAGCAGCTCATGTGCTTGCTTTACTACCGGGTCACGAGCTGTGATGAAGCTATACTCTCCACGCAGGCCGAGCCCATGATAAGCTCTGAGCTGTCCAACTAAGACCCGCAGCGCTTCTTCTGAACGACGCAGCTGGGCAAGCCGGTATTCTCGCAGCGCAGTTTCTACTTCTTGGAGTTTCGGCTGAATGGACGATACTTCATTGAGCTTGGAGCGCAGCTCAGATAAGAGAGCTTCAGCTTCGCCTTTGTACATATTAGGGTAGTGCCTGAGTGAGTCCAGCAGTGCTAATACTTGGGCCGGTGGGGGTAACTCCACGGTCAGCGTCGCTGAGTCTCTGGGGATACTATTCCTGTGTTGAGATAAAAAGTAAAAGAAGTACGGCTCAATCTGCTCCCTTTCGGCGGTGGGAAGGTAAGATTGTGCCTCTATGTCGGGGGTCACTCCGCTTCCCTCTCGGATAGGACGGCCATTACGAGTGCGAAAGATTCTACTGCTCTGTCCGGCACGAGGAGATAGTTGGATGCTGCGCCCCGAAGGTGTATAATACCGAGACACGGTAATCTTCATTTGGGTATTTTCTACCAGTGGACGGACAACTTGCACAAGGCCTTTCCCAAAGGAGCGTTTCCCAATTATTACTGCCCGGTCTAAGTCTTGGAGAGTCCCTGCGACGATTTCAGAGGCGCTGGCACTGTGCTCATCTATAAGTATGACAAGTGGTAGCGTAGGCTCAAGTGGGTGCATCTGAGCGTAATACTTTTGATTAGCTTCTAACATGCGCCCCCGTGTCTCCAATAAAAGCTCACCTTTGGGCAAGAAAAAGTTCAGAATATCTAAGGCTTCATTCATGAGCCCGCCTGGATTCCCTCGTAGGTCTAATATGAGCCCTTTGAGAGGGGTTTGAGTTTTGAGTTTGATGAGATGTTGGCGGAGAGCTTCAGCGCAGCCTCGAGTGAATTGAGTCAGTGCAATGTATCCTATTTGGCCGGATAGGATGGTACTAAAAGGCACTGCCTCTGATTCTATCTCAGCCCGGGTGAGGGTGTATTCCTGCATTTGTCGTGAGGTTGGATGGTATATCTTGATATTCACGACAGTTTTGGGCATGCCGCGCAAGAGCTTTTGTATCTGGTCCAAAGACAGATTCGCCACGGGCTGCTTTTCTATCTCTATGAGCAGGTCGCCTGGTTCTATACCTGCTTTTTCAGCAGGACTATTGGGTAAAACTCTGCGACAGAGTACTTTACCTTCCAGGGACTGTAGGACTATGCCGACTCCTGCGTACTGGCCGCTTTGTTCAAGCTGGGCCTGTGTCACGTCCATGGCACTGTAAAAGTTCGTGTAGGGGTCCAGCTCGTTCAGCATTGCTTCTATGGCTTTGGTGGTTAGCCGGTCTAAGTCGGGGACATCCACGTAGTTCTGGGTCAGCTCTTGGAGCACTCTACCGTAGATTTCTATATTCCGACCAAGTCGGTAGAGTGGGTCTTGCCAGTAGATGAGGAGTAATAGACTTATGCTTCCGATTATGCCTATCCACGAGCGGCGTTTCATTTTCTGTAAGGTACAGAAAAAAACCGATACCTTTGACGAGATGCGGATGTTATGGGCTCTGCTGGGGGCAGGTAGCCTTTTAGCACAAACAGAGCTTGATGCAGAGCGTTGGAGCCAGAGCATCCCTCAAGGGAGCGCAAGGGCACTGGGGATGGGAGGCGCATTTACTGCTCTGGGCGGCGACCCTTCCAATCTCACTCAAAACCCCGCAGGCATCGGCCTCTTTATGAGAGGTGGCTTGTGGCTTACGCCTACTTTGTCCGTCTCTACGACCTCCTCGTCTTACTTAGGGCCGGCACAAGATAGCCGTTCCCACCTCGGATTGAGTCAGTTTGCGGCTATTTTTCATGTGAAAGGCGGACGCACAATCACCCACTGGAACTTTGGAGTTGGATATAATCAAGAAGGGTTTTTTGTACAAAATACCCTCGCTCAGGGCTTCAATACTCGGAACTCTATTACGCAAGCCTTCGCTGAGCAAGCAGAAGGCATACCAGATACACTTTTATTTGGTTCTCCAGCCTTGGCTTACAATACTTTCGTGCAGAGCCCCACGCCTTCTACTACATGGGGCGTCATAGACCTGGTTTCTACCAACCCCTGGCGGTATAAAGGCGTATTTTCTGACGGGGGGATTTTCCAAGATATTTCTCGTCAAGAGAAGGGTAGGCTGAATACATGGGGGGTGTCGGTAGGCTTGTGCTATCAGAACATGGTATTTTTCGGCGCCTCTCTATTGATTCGCAGTCTCAACTACTCTAATCTCTACCGTTTCCGCGAAATAGACACCGAAAACCGCTATAATGGACAAAATGGCACCTCTCCTGTAGACCAGATAGTACTGCGAGAGAAATATACCTCCTCAGGTAGTGGTTTCGGGTTGGCCGTGGGCGTACTCGTGGAGCCGTTAGATTATTTTCGCTTTGGAGCGAGTTTCATTACCGGGTCGCGCATAAACATTCAAGACGAATACACTGCGGACATGGAGTTGCTTGTAGATGATGGGCGCAGTGCGTTGAGTTCTTTTGAAGAGCCGTATCAGTATGAATATACATTTTCCTATCCTTACCGAGTGAATGCAGGGCTGGCTTTTATAATTCCAGAGCGGGGGGCGGTATCTGTGGAAGGAGAATATCTGGATTACCGCACTGCGGGCTTTACTTCCGAAGGCTACAGCTACGATATACAGAATGAAAATATAGAACGGTCATTTGGAGGGGCTTACAATTTGCGTGTTGGTACGGAATGGTTACTTAGCCCCCAAGTCAGCATCAGAGGGGGATATGCGTATTACTCACCTGTCCGAAATCCGCAGGCTCGGCAATACTATGCAGACCCGCTACGCCCTCAAAATTTGACGACCTTGGCTATGCAGCGTCAATTTATCTCTTTGGGGGCCAGCTATTCTTTCGGAAGTTTTTTCGTGGATATGGCATACATATATGCAATGAGTGCCCAAGTGTATTTAGCCTACTATGTCAGAAATCCCGCTTACGCTCCGGCCCCGAATGTTGTCATTCAGGATCGCACGCACCGAGTAGTTACTACATTTGGGTTACGATTTTGAGATATGCGTGTGCTAATCACTGGGGCTGGTGGACAAATCGGACATGCACTTGTCCCAGCATTAGTCGCTCGGGGAGACGAGGTTATAGCCACAGATATACGGGCGCTTGATTACCCTACGGCTACCGCACAGTTAGATATTTTGGATAAAGACAACCTGAGGCGACTACTTCATGAATGGAAACCTCAGGAAGTTTATCACTTAGCGGCATATCTCTCCGCCCGTTCAGAACGAGAACCTCATCTCGGCTGGGAGATAAATTTCAGGGCGACATGGCAGGTTTTTGAAGCATGTAAGGAAGCTGGTGTAGAACGGGTTTTCTGGGCAAGTTCTATCGCTGCTTTTGGACCTCATACGCCCAGACAGGCTACTCCGCAATATCCTCATATGGACCCGGTGGGTTTATATGGCATAGCCAAGCTTGCTGGGGAGCGGATAGCTGAGTATTTTTTCATTCGGCATGGTTTAGATATACGCAGCTTGCGTTTCCCTGGCGTGGTAGGTCCGGGACATATTCCGCAGGGAGGGACTACCGACTTTGCCGTTCATATGTTCTATGCAGCTCTAAGGGAGAAGCATTATACCTGCTACCTACTGCCTGACACTACTTTGCCAATGCTCTACATAGATGATGCTATAGAAGCTATCTTACAGCTTATGGCTACTCCTAAGGAAAGGTTGTCAGTTCGGGGGGCATACAACATTCACGGCATGAGCTTCTCCCCGGCTCAGCTTGAGGCGGAAATTCAGAAGAGAGTGCCAGAGTTTTATTGCACCTATGAGCCAGATTTTCGGCAGAAGCTGGCAGAGAGCTGGCCCGAGAGTATAGATGACACTTATGCCCGCCGAGATTGGGGATGGCAACCCAAGTATGATTTATCCACAATGGCACAAGCTATGTGGGAAGCCCTTTCACAAGTGCCATATGAATCCCCCTGATTTATCACGATATATAGACTACACACTTCTGCGCCCAGGCTGCACGCGAGAGGAAATCTTGGCTCTCTGCGATACTGCTATACAACGGAGATATGCTGCTGTATGTGTGCCGCCATACTTTGTTTCAGATGCTGTTAGGCGGTTAGAGGGTTCGCTGGTGGCTGTAGCCACAGTCGTGGGCTTTCCCCACGGTATGCAACTAACCGAAATAAAGGCTGAGGATGCCCGCCTTGCCTTAGCTATGGGGGCCAGAGAGTTAGACATGGTCATCAATCTATCAGCGTATTTTTCTGGAGATGAGCGATATGTACGGGCAGAAATACAGCATCTCGCAGAGCTTGCTCATGCGCAGTCAGCCCTTTTGAAAGTTATATTAGAAACAGCGCTTCTTTCACCGTCACAGATTCAGGAGTTATGTCACTGGGCAGCGGATGCCGGAGCAGATTTTGTGAAAACTTCTACTGGATTTGCCGCAAAGGGGGCCGAAATTGAAGCGGTCAAGCTCATGCGTGACTCTGTGCCAGCCTCTGTGGGCGTCAAAGCCTCCGGAGGCATACGCACAGCGGAAGCAGCGTGGGCATTTATACAGGCAGGGGCTACTCGTATAGGAACCTCTTCAGCCTTATGAGTAAGTGGTGCTTGATTGTAGGCTTGGTTATCGCTCAGGAGCCATGGAAGGCATTGCGACCGATTTATACGCCAAAACCCCTACCCTCTGCCGAAAAGCCTCGTCGCTTTGAGCCCGCTCCCGCCCGGATAATATGGGCACCGTCGCCCGCCGCCCAGGCTCTGTATGAAAAAGTACTGCAACAGACCCACTCCGCTGCGACACTTCCAGGTTATCGTATCCAGATTTTAGCGACTTCGGTTCGAGCCGAAGCCGACTCTGTGCGGTTTTTCTTCTTAGAGAACTTCACCGAACAGAGTATCCACATGGTATATGAAGCGCCTCTGTATAAACTGCGTATAGGGGATTTCTTAGAACGGCGGGAAGCCGAACGATGGTTAGAAAGATATCGCCGAATTTTTCCGGGAGCATTTATTGTGCCGGATAAAGTTTTACGCCCATGAGAATATGGGGCTTGATATTCTTCATCGCTGGCGTGCTATGGTTTATCGGAGGGGCGATGATATATGTGAATTTCATAGAAGCTAAAGCGCATGCCGAGGCCCAGAAGCTACGAGAGGACGTAGTTCTTCTTATGCAACTGCGTCGTCTCATCGCTTCTGAAGATGCTTCCATGGATTCTCTCTTTCAGGCTACGGAAAGGCTTCCCGAGGCTTCTTCTATTCAGCCGCTTTTACGGCGCATGAGTGAAGGGATTGACACAGAAGCTGACCGTCAGAACTTACAGAATCAGCTCACTCGGATAGAGAATCGTTATTTCAGTTCGCTGGCTTCGTTAGAACAGGAGCGGCATCGACGACTTATTCTCTGGCTTTTGATATTAGGGTTAGGGGCACTGATAGGAATCGGTGCTGGTTTTTTCCTGATGAGTCGCCAGTATCGCGGGGAAATCTCCGCTCATGAAGCCACCCTTAGCGTTTTACACAAGTGGAAGCAGGCTGACTGGCAGAGTAGTATTCCCAGTGAAGCCGCAGGAGCCAAAGTACTGACTTCTCTTCGAAATGTATGGCACGGTGTAGATTCTTTTATTCGTTCGCTTTCGGAGGGCAAAGCTGAGCACCCTTTACCAGCGGAGGACCATCCGCTGCTTCATCGGATTCAGCAGTTACAGCGAGTGCTGCGTGAGCGCTGGGATACGCAATCGGAACAGGCGCTCACTTTACGAAGCCTTGCAGCTTTTAGTGAAATTCTCAAAGAGTCTGAGACGATCCCTCAGCTTGCAGAGCGTACCATAGTGCTCCTCTGCCGAGAACTCAGCGCCCATATGGGGGCGCTTTTTGTACGGGATCAGGATGAGTTATCGTTAGTGGGGACCTATGCGTATGATTTGTCGCAGGTGACCCAGCGGCGCTTTCGTATTGGAGAAGGCTTTGTAGGGCAGGCCGCTGCTGAAAAACGCCTCTTACGCATTCATCCTGTACCGAGCGGATACTTGCGTTTGCGTTCTGGACTCGGCGAAGCCCCACCGCATACGCTTTTGCTTATCCCGCTCATCTTCCAAGATGAAGCTTATGGTGTAGTAGAGCTAGCATCCCTGGAAGCTTTCTCCTCAGCAGCTGAGCCTTTTCTTCAAAAAATCGGTGAGCACATCGGCGCTGCTTTGGCAAACTTTATTTCCCGTGAACGGCTTACAGCCCTCCTAAATGAAGAACAAAGCCTCCGAAAGACCTTGGAGGAGAAACAAGCCGAGCTGCTGCGCAGTGCGCAGCTCATGGAAGAGGCGCAGAATAAACTCATAGAGTCTCAGACGCAGCTCGCCAGTCAAATCAGTGCTATCCGAAGTGCTGCGCTTGTGATAGAGCTGACCGCCCAAGGGGAGATAACTTTTGCTAACGAAGCTTTTCTCAATGCAGGTTTATTTGCCCCAGGGCAGATTCGGGGGCGATACTTCCCTCAGCTCGTTACAGATACAAACCTTTCACAGAGCCTTCAAGAGGCATTTTCCACTCGTGCTACGTGGCAAGGTAGCTTGCCAGTCCAGACAGCCGCCGGGGATATCCTGTGGCTTCAAGCGACGTTTGCGCCATTAGAAGGGCTCTCCAGTGCAGGCTACATAGGAATCTGCTTTGACATCTCTCGTCAAAAAGCTCAAGAGGAGGAACTGCGCCGCATGTTAGAGCAGACACTCCTTCAAGAAGAGCGCTTGCGCGAAACTAATCAGCGCCTCCAGTCTCTGAATGAAGAACTACTCCATACTCAGACAGAGCTTAAGGGCCAGATCGCCGCTGTGGGGAATGCAGCAATCGTCTCTGAGACAGACCTTCAAGGGCGCATTATTCGGGTAAATGAGCTATTTCTGGACATATATGGGTATCGGGCAGAGGAGATTCTTGGACAAAACCACCGTATCCTGAAATCAGGGCATCAGAGCGACGAGGTATTTGAGGAGATGTGGCGGACCATCACCCATGGGCAAGTCTGGCGGGGTGAAGTCCGAAATCGCGCCAAAAATGGGCAGTACTATTGGATACTACTCACAATCACGCCCGTTCTGAGCCCCGAAGGAAAAGTCCTGAAATACATCGGGGTAGGCTTTGACATCACCGCACAGAAGCGGCAAGAAGAAGAGCTACGCTCAGCCTTGGAACTCTCCCAAGCTCAACAGCGAGAGCTTCGTATTTACACGCAGCAGTTGCAGGCTGCTCAAGAGGAAATGCGCCGCACACAGGTAGAGCTGCGTGGCCAAATCACCGCCGTCAATAATGCCGCTATCGTAGCTGAGACGGACCCTGATGGACGCATCACTTTTGTGAATGATGCCTTCTGCGGCATCTCGGGCTATACCAGAGAAGAGCTTTTAGGTCAATCCCATAGCCTTCTCAAATCAGGCCGACATGATGACGCTTTCTATCAAAGCCTTTGGAAAGCCCTCAAAGAGAAGCGAATGTGGCGGGGTATTTTCTGCAACAAGAGAAAGGATGGCTCGCTTTACTGGGTGGCTTCTGCAATCACACCTGTGCTTGATACCCGAGGACGACTGGTGAAGTATATCGCTGTAAGTTTTGACCTGACAGCGCAAATTCAACAGGAAGAGCAGCTACGAGCCTATGCAGAAGAGCTGCGGCGCGCCCAAGCAGAACTCCGCGGCCAGATACTCGCCGTAGGCAATGCCGCTTACCTTATGGAAACGGACCTTCATGGCAATCTTTTGTATGCAAACTCTGCTGCCTTAGAGGCATGGGGATACAGGTGGGAGGAAGTGGTAGGGCAAAACCTTCGTTTCCTCAGTAGTGGGCATCACGCCCCAGAGTTCTGGCAGGAAATGTGGGCAACTATCCAGTCGGGACAGGTCTGGCAGTCCGAGGTACTCAATCGCTCTAAGAGTGGTGAGCTTTTCTGGCAGCTTTTGACTATTACGCCTATCCAGGACCCCGAAGGACGGATATTCAAATATATCGGTGTCGCATTTGATATTACCGCCCAGAAACGCCAAGGCGAACGAATCCGACACCTTCTACAAGAGGCCCAGGAAAAAGAGCGCTCCCTTTCTGCTTATGCAGCTGAGCTGGAAAAGATTCAGGCTCAACTCTTAGATACACAGTTAGAACTTACAGGACGCATCAACGCCCTCAATAATGCTGCTATTGTCTCTGAGACCGACCCCGAGGGACGAATAACCTTTGTAAATGATGAAGCGCTCTATCTCTGGGGTTATAGCCGAGAAGAGCTTATTGGCCAACCGCATAGTATCATTCGCAGTGGTGCTCATCCGCCTAAGTTCTTTGAACGCATGTGGGACCGTATCAAAAGTGGCTTTGTCTGGCAAGGAGAGGTGCAGAATAAAGCCAAGGACGGAACTACCTTCTGGGTATATCTGACCATCACGCCCGTTTTGGACACGAACGGAAAGCCATACAAATACATTGGAGTCGCTTTTGATATTACCCGCCAGAAAGTACAAGCTCAGCGCCTTAAGGAGGCTCTGCGCCAGTTAGAAGGTAGTAGTATCTCCGTTCAGATGGACTATCTGCCGTGGTTCATCACTGACAAGCAGGGCTTGATACAAGCGGCCAGTTCGGCTCTTCTGCATATGCTCGGCTACTCCAGAGACCAGTTCATCGGGCAGTCGGCAAAAATTCTGCGCAGCCCTACGACACCACCGCATGTATTCATGGACATGTGGGCCACCTTAGGTAATAACCGTCCATGGCTTGGGTTCATCTCGAACCGAGATGCTTATGGAAAGGATATTCTATGCTTTTTGGCGATTTTCCCTCAGCAAGATTATCACTTTGCCGTTCTCCTACCTGCTCAGCATGCCTGCGACCTTCTCAAAGCCGATTGGCTCAAAAACTACGTACCCATAGAACTTTTGAAGGAATACGAGCTGCGCTTAGAAGCTAAGGCACATGAGATAGCAGAGCTGAGAAAAATCGTAGAAATGCTCCAAGGTTGAAAACCGATATACGCTCTTCAGACCCAGCGGTACGGTTCAGCCCGAAGCCCTGCCCGCACGAGGGCAATCGTATTCCGATAAAATTTGGCAAGGCATCACGAGGGAAATATGTCCTCGTGGAGTCTGTCATAGCAAACTTGTCCGACAAAGTCGTATCTTTGGCTTGATGACATGTTTTTATTTGATAGGTAACAAACTTTGTCAGGCTTACCTCTCAGATGAGAGATACGCTGTAAGTAATCTTATACTCCTCGCTGACTTCAACTTGAGTAGAGCAGCATTCGTTCCCTATGATTGCTTCTCTTGATGTTTGCACCGATTTTCCTGAGAAATCTAATACTAAACTTATATGCTTATGCGGAAAAGCCTTGCATTTGTAGTATTAGGCTTGATAGTTTTTTCACCGAACCTTTCGGGATGTAAAAAAGCAAGAAGAGTTAAGTCTGCGATCGTCAATCTCTCTGGGGAACAATCAGAGTCCTCCGAATCCGATGATAGTAATAGTTCGGAAAGTTCGTCAGAAAATTCGTCGGAAAGCTCATCAGAAAGTACAACTACTGAAAGCAGTGATGCGCAAAGTGAAGGAGTTGATGTATCGAGTTTCCTTGGAACCTGGAAAGGTGAGGGGGTATGGCAGTTTAAGATTCCCGGCAAGCTTAAGATGAGAGCGCCCGATAATGCGCAAGAAATCACTCTCACTATCAAGGAGTCAGATGCCTCAGATGCAGACTTGTATGTTGTAATAGATGATGACCAGCCTCTCCCTGCACATGTAGAAGGAGATAAGTTCACGGTGGCAAAGGAAGAGAGTCGGGAAATTGTGAAAGAACTGGCCAAGGGTTTAGAAGAAAGTTTTCGGAATGAAGGAAATATCATAGAAGTCGTTCCCGCCGGACTTCTTATAGAGGGTAGCCTCTTAGACTCTGGTATGCTTCACTTTGTTATGAGAATACGATTCAAACTCCTCCGAGGAGATTTGGAGGAGAAATTTGAAATGAAGCTTGAAGCTGATATGAGCAAGATTTCTTGATAAGGTTTTTTTGTTGAAGACTTATAAAGTAGGGGAACTTGGGGGCAATATGACTGCTATCCGAGTTCCCCGAGTTTTATTCTTAGGGTTCTGTGTATTGTGAGCTTACATGGTCAAGTATGAGAGAGTGAAAGGCTACTAAAAATGCACCGAGCGCGCCCCCAAAAGGACGCGCTCGGACACGAAGATATCGCTATCTTACTTTACTGCTTTACCCAGCGTAACCGGAGCGAGCCTACTTCTACGATATAGACCCCTGCGCTGAGGCTTTCTACGGGTAGTTGGAATCTCTCTTCGGCAGCGTATCCCTCCCATAACAAGGTACCTGTTATCGTGAGTATTCTGACGGGATAGCCAGGCTCACTTAGTTCTAACCATGCTTCATCTCGGGAGGGGTTAGGGACTATAGAGGCTCTCAGTTCTCGGGGACTACCCATGAGTACCTCTACCACATCAGAATAGTAAGCGCTCCCAGAGCGTTCTCGGACGATTATTCTGTACAGATAGCGCGTATTAGGCTGAACGTCGTAGTCCTTCCATCCATATTCGCCTATATCCCCCCGTTTGTCTAAGTAAGATTGAGCCTGATATATGGTCACCGTCTGCCATGTATGACCATCTACTGAACGCTGGATTTCGTGATAATCGGCTGTTGCCCAGTCTTGGCGAATAGCATAGTTTAGCTCCGCGTATCTGTCTCTAGCGACACCTCTTACATAAATGAATTGCGTGGTCAGAGGACGAGGGCTCTGCGCTATGGCAAACTCAGAGAAATCTGGGACCTGCAGACGTCCGGTCTGGTGAGCTTGATCATAAGGCGAGCCTTCGCACATTCCCTCAAATCCAAATAGAAGAGGAGAACCTAAGGGGCGTTTCACGACAGCATATCCACTACCCGTAGCATTTGTGTAGTTTCGAGCATACAGACGGATATGATAGGAAGTCGGCAGTCCTCCTATGCGCTCTATGACCCAATACCCATTGTCTAAGTTAGGCAATGTGCCGAATGGAGCCCCACAATCCACTTGTGTCACAGGATAAGGAGGAGGCAGCGTAGGCCATGGCAAAAAGTAAGCCAGTAGCTGCCCAAAAGCCGGAGCCTGGTCAAATAAAATCTCACCTCTCTGATACCCTTTGCCACTTGGAAGGTGGCCGACTGGTAGATAATACCAGTTATCCCGAGCAGAAGTGTTTAGGTTCCGCCGAAGGAGCCCAGATACATAGCTGTTCGTATTTCCGATAGATACAGCATTCGCTGCGGCTCTCTTGACGAAAGTTTCATGGCCTTGGAGATAGCCATCTATGACCCCCATGGTGAGAGTTAGATTTCCCTCTATGGTCAGAGGGGTCTGGAGGATTAATCGGCGATTGGGGAGCGTTTGAGCCATCTCTAAGTTGTAGGGGTCTCCGGCGCCTTCTTTCTTGTAACGCTGGTCTACACTGCCAACGAAGCGCATTTGAGAACCGGTCTGGGCATTTAGGATAGCATTGGGCTGCAGCCAGTAATCTCCACAGATATTTATGCTGCCAGTATTTGTCAGAGTTAGGAGGGCATTAGATAAAATCGTGATATGGCGGCAGGCCGCCGCTCCAGCTATGACGGGCTGAAATGGCGTACCGGGCTGGATAGTCACATCTTTGGCGCAGGTAGGAATTTCACAGTCCCCCCAGTTGGACGGGTTGAACCAGTCGCTACTGACTTCTCCTCGCCATAGTCCTACAGGGCGTTGAACATCTAAAACGGAGTTTCCACTACCCGTTGGGTAGAAAATGTTACAAGTGGTGGTACCACAAGCCCGATTAGCATTGATCACAGATTGGAGGGCGATATTGTATAGTCCATGAGGTAGAGTGGAGGCAACTTGAAACTGGAAGGAGAAACGAATAGTATCACCCATAGGCACCCCTGGATTGATGCCCCAGGTCAGGATGGTATTTCCACCTGCTGTACTGATTACTGGCTCATGTGCGGTAAAGTTGATCAGTCCATTTGTGCTATTGGACACGTAAATACCGCTCGGTATCACTACCCGTACGCTATCATCCGCCCCCGTGCTTGCTGGGCCGCGATTTACTATGGTGACAGTCAAGAGATAAGTACCGCCGCAGCTATTGACAGTTACGTCTGGGGCTGAGATAGTCGTCTCATAAGGTGTAACAACATTTGTGAGAGCGATAAGGGGAGAGTTGCTTATCTGATACCGCGGCTCGCCGCATATAGTTCTATACAGAGTGAAGAATCTTAGTTGGGCACCACTCACAAATGAGCAGCTGGTGGCAATGCGAAAACGAAGCCTGATTTTATCATTTCCAGTATGAGGGAGCCCATTAGAGAGACCAGGAATGAAAGCTGCTAAGTTCCAGTACCGCAGAACTAAGAAAGTAGCTGGGTCTGGAATGGAGCTCCATGCGGCACTGAGTGGATACTGAGCTTGACCAGAGTTAGGAACATAGCTTGTTCCAGGTGGAAGTATAAAATAAAAGGTAGGCAGGTAAGCGTGTCCAGTGCCTCCATTGTTGAGTTCTACTTCCACGGTGAGTGTATCGCAGAGTTCTGAGGGAGAAGGCGATATTGTAGCACTACTTAGGATAAGGGGATTGGCAGGTATGAAGGCCAGGCGAGCATTTGGAGCAGAATTCAAACATGGATAAGTAGAGAGGGGATTAGGATAGCCTTGGCAATCCCATCCTACACGGGCTATCAAGGTATCTGGACAGCTCGTGACCAGAGCCCTTACATAGAAGTACCTGTCTTGCCCTGCGAGTATATTTCCAATGGGGTAGTAGCCACCAGTGGGGGTAATGGACAAGTTTGTGGCTGCATCTATTACTTGAGTGACGGAAAGTCCGCCGTTCGGCGCAGTGAAGAATAAGAAAGCGTTCGGCGCTGAACTGACATTAGAGGTGTTAGATACTTTGACATACCATTCTACAGTCTGCTGAGGGGCAACTACAGGATTGATGACCCCCTCTACTGAGAGACGAGGACCATTGAAGCGAAGGCGATACCCGTTGGGAAGGGGACGAGCGTTGATTACAGAAGAGATTCGCCCGCTGAAAGTGATCCGTACAGGGACATACTCCTCGGTCTCAATAGCTGTAGCGCAGGTGGGCCGCACACGAAATCTAAGTACCCCCTTGAATCCATCATCGCTGGGAGAAAGGGGACCTCCACCAGAAGTGAAAGCCCCAGAAGTCTGAAAAATAAGGGTAGAGGCATTGGGATTGATGGGTTCAACTGCACCCACAGCTGTCTGTTGGGCTAAGCAAGTTATGCTGGTATTCGTGGGATTTCCTTGGGTCCGGTCATGGGTGAGCTGTCCTGTGCCTATCACATATCGCCACCCAGTAGGCAGAGTAACCCGAAACTCAGTCGGAATGCTCCACTGCCGATACTCATAAGGGAAGAGGTTTCCTGTACAGTCTCCTGCATTCCCCATGTAGAGGTGATAATGGTAGGTTACCTGCGGATATGGGCTCGGGCAGCCGTTTGCGGACACCAGAGCATCGCCTGATGAAAAAGTGTAGCCGATAATTTCCACGGCATCAGTCCACTCTCCACAAGCGAATCTATTAGCAGCAGAATGCGGAGCAGCCTGACTACCAAGCCCAGCAGATGATGAGGTAGTATAGAGCAAAGGCACAACCTCAACTTGCTGACGGATATTACCCGGATTCACAGCCACAGTTATCCGAATCCACACCTCTACAGAGTCGCCGTTTTCCCAAACAAAGCCACCAGGCACTACTCCGGCTGAGGATAGCGCAGATACACTCATATTGACTGCAAACCGATTACAGTTTGGTGACCCGCCACAGGCGGGGTCATTTATGACCGGCACAGTGCCTTGATACACTATTCCACTAAACTTTCGTATGCGGATCTGGGCATTTACGGGAGAGAATCTATCACCCTGTGTCCTAAGTTCCATATGGGCCCAAGCGAATTGCTACGGTGCTCCGGAAGTGCGTATAACCCCCCCTGAAGTGAGCGACCCCGGTGTCCGTAACCATGAAGCGGTCAGTACGAATCTTAGTGAAGTCCAAGGTACCTGAGCCATCCGGCAGACCATCGTTGTCATTATCTGGAAGTCCATAGGAAGTGCGTCTAAGAGAAAAACCTATGAACTCCATCCCGTTAGGACAAGCCGTAGGGCAGTTGAGCGCTATCTGGGTGGTACGCGGCATACCATAGCAATAGCCTGGTGTCGGGTTACAACTTGGATTCGGATTGTAAAACAAACGGGAGGTGATACTATAGCTACCCGGTGTCCCGCAGGTGAAAGTAAGCGGAATACAGAGGTAAGAGTTTTGGAATGCATCGTAGCTCCAGCCAGCCGGCCTATTGGGATGGGTAAAATTCACTCGTAGAGTGGTACCTGTTTGGACAGCCGATGCCGCATTCCAGTGGATAAAAGTGCTCGGCAGAACTCCAACCCACTGAAGCGGAGCCCCAGTATAGACAACGCCGGGTGGCAGTTGAATCTCCCACTGATATACGTAGTTTGTAGAAGAAGGAGCCCCGTTTATGTTCTGAACATCGGGGGTAATATGCCAATAGTTTCCTGGTCCCCCATCTACTGTGATGCATAGATTGAATGTCTGTCCATCAGTTACGGCTCCAGGATGAGAGTTGATCAAATTCGCCCCGATACGATTTCTGAGTAAGCTGCTTCCATGGGGAGAGGTATAAGTATCATTACATCCACTACGATAAGAGAGAGCCCAACCAAACTGACGAAGGGTAGTATTTCCTGGGCTGCAGGAGGGCTGGCAAACATACTGGTCAAACTCTATGTACAAGGTGTCTCCTGCTGCCAAAGGCTGAGGCACTCGCAGGGTGCATCGTCGCACCACATTCGGCACGGTGAAACAGCTATTGGCAGGACCCGCTTCTGCTGCTATGATTTGGCGAGGCAGTATAGGTCCTCCTGCTCCGATACGAACTGTCAAGCTGCCTGTATCTATGCGAGAGGGAGGATTGGCTGCTGCAGAAAATGGCGGCAAGGGCAGCACATACAGAATCACTTCTAAGTCATACGCTGGTCCCGTACCATTATTTACCGCCCGAAATAGAATACGACTAGCATTGCCGGGTGCGTCTCCATAGCAACTGCTCTCATTTAGGATGACCATAGCATTGCCAGAAGGAGGAAATGCTGGCGTCACGACATTTGGTACGAGTCCATTAGCTGTTACGGCTACTCCGCCAGTTTCTATCTCCACTACACAGGTATCTCCACCACACCCCCAGCCAACTTGAAAAACTGAGTTGAGATTAGAGCAGGTGTTTATCTGATAGCTGACAGTAAAAGTAATGCTCTCATTGGGATCAAAGAAGGCATCGCCATTTCCTATACTCGTAAAATGAACCCCTGAGAATGCCAGCTCTAAAAAGTTTGGCGTGTGTGTTTGGATAGTGCCCCCAGTAGCGCCTGTGATAGCTATTCCACTCCCCGCTGTTTCACGGTGCCAAAATGAAGATAATCGTCCATTTCCCGCATTTTTCACAGTGAACGTACGAGAGAAAACTGCGGGCGCTGTTGGCGTTAGGTACGATTTGTTGGTTATGCTAAGGTAACTTAGGGCAGGACGGAGCGCGGTATAATTCGGGGTCGTGTAGTTGATTGTTTGCGTGCCTCCACCCCACGTGAGTGTGTAAGTATTGTTTAGCTGCCCATTTTGGTTGTCCAGGATAGACAATAAAGCACAGGAAGCGCTCGCTGAAAAGGTGATAGTGAATGAAGACTGCGCAGGAATAGTCGGCAGTCCAAACTTCGGTGCGTTCGCAGGCGAAATAGTCAGCTCAGATACAGTGGCTGGGCTGACAGAGCCGGGCTGATAACTTATTCCGGGAGGGAGCTGTATGTGGAGTTCAGGCGAAGAGAGAGCAAGCGCAGTATTATTGGTGATAGTTACAGAGAACGAACCCGCTTCGCCGCATACGGTGAGCGTAGGTTGTACAGAGGAAATAGTCTGAGAAAGTAATAGCCCAGCGATAAGGTGAATGACTTGTAAGGTCCTTTTCATTTCTCATAGACATTGCAAAATACGCAAAATCATTCTGGATAGTTGCAGGTGTCTGCCTTTCCTGAGGATGGACTGTAAGTAAAGAAGCCTCTCTTTGCTGCTGTGTGATTGAGTATTTTTGGGAGGGTGAGAATGGTAGGAATTCTACTGGGTCTGCTACTTTGGGCGCAGGAGCCAGCCAATCAGCCCGTGCCCTACACGCTGGCAGATAGAGATAGACTTGTCCGCTTAGAAGAACGGGTAGCTAATATGGAGAAAGAACTAGCTCTCTTTCGCGAGCAGTATCGTCAGGAGATGGCGGAGCTGCGTGCACAGCTGGCTCGCATGGAGAGCCGACACGACTCGAGCATAGGGGATTTACGCACTCAACTCGCTCATATGCAGAGCCGAAGTGACACGCAATTCTACACACTTCTGACGATACTGATAGGGTTTATAGCTTTTCTCCTATGGGATAGGCGGAAAGCCTTAGCCCCCATGGAAGCCAAAGTAGCAGAGCTTCAGAAGGACGCCGATAAGTTGAGTCGTTTGGTGCAATCGCTGCGAGAGTATGCTCGCACCCATCCCGACCTTGCGGAGATACTGCGGCGGTACGAGCTGGTGTGAGGTTTTAGCGCATAATAATGAAAGCTCCCCAATAGTACGGTTCTCTATACTTGCGCCGAAACACTCCCAGAGCTTCTGCAAAAGCTCTATCAGACAGGGTATTTTCGCTTACCCGGCTATTTAGCAGAAGCGACTTTCTTTTTTCCAGGGTAACCATTCGTTCATAAAAAAGCTGCATAAGTTCCCTCGTAGCTGCATCATCTATCTGCCAGAGCGTCGCTATTACTCGCTGTGCCCCTGCTTCTAAGAAAGCACGCTGCAGTCCGTATAGCCCTTCCCCTGTAATATCTCCTAATCCCGTTTCACAGGCAGAAAGTACTACCAAGTCTGTCCCCAAAAGATTTATTCCTGAGACTTCCCGAGCGGTGAGGTGCCCGTCATCTACGCCAAGCGGAGGGTAGAGGCTATCCCAGACCGCAGCCCCAGCCAAGAGCAATCCCGAGCGCAGCAGCGCCGAGCCCGTTCCCTCTCGGAAGTATCCATGCGTGGCAATATGTAATATCTGAGGACTTTTGAGATGCTTCACCTGCTCCTCCGTGGCAGAGTCTCCAATCAATGGGGAAACGCCTAACAGCTTCGCCACCTCTTTCACTTCTGCCTCAGCCCCAGGAAGGGGCGGAATGCCTCCCTCAAACAGCCGATAACTGCGCACGCCTGTGCCCTGCGAAGAAGTCTGGTCAAAAGCAGGATTTCCTATCACTACGGGCTTCTGAGCGGCTAAGCGCCGACGCTCTACCACCAGCCGACGAGAACTGGCAATGTAGCGCACCTCATATCGATCAGCTATAAAGTTTTTTCCATCATATAGAGCGCCGATATTGATTCGGTAGTAAATGCCATCCGGCGAAAAGAACACTTTCTTTACACCTCTCGGCAGAAGGCTGTCTATGAAACTCCATAGAATGCGATAAGCAAGCCCTGTAACCTGAGCACTTGGAGAACGCAAAATTTCAAACACATTTTGAGCTTGTACCTCCCATACCGAATCCACTCGATGTACATGAAGCAGAAGCTGGGACTGTCGCCTATTCGGAAGGAGTAAATAGAAAAGGTATAGCAGTGAATCTCTATGCTTTACCCTTACAACTTCTACAAGGGCTTCATCTCTGCCCAGTTTGGGATCAGGTTCAGTGAAGGGATTAGGTAAAAAAGTCCGAATCTCTGGCAAAAGACGAATAAGCTTTTGCTCTATTTCTACCGCTACCTCCCAAATAGAGTCGGCCTCTGCTCGCTTATCTTGCATAGCGAACATAGCCGATTGAGTGATAAGTGTGCGCCACTGAATAAAAAGCTGACGAGTAGTACTATCCGAACTTGCCTCGGCCAGATAGCGCAAGCCTTCACTAGTGGTAAGAATAAGTCCCTTGGTACTACGGGCGACTCTGTATCCGAGGCGCAAAAGGTCAGGATTAGAAGCCCCTCGTTGAGCTACATACCTGTGGAAAGCCCGAACCCGCCCCATTACATTCGCCTCTAAGAATCTTTCCTGATGAAC
This sequence comes from Bacteroidia bacterium, assembly GCA_025057135.1. Classification (GTDB taxonomy): domain Bacteria; phylum Bacteroidota; class Bacteroidia; order SpSt-205; family SpSt-205; genus SpSt-205. The sequence continues at coordinate 45,550 of JANWXY010000020.1, forward strand.
TGTGGGAAGCCCACCCATTTCTCGCTGTAGATACTGAAAGGTTTTTTCCACCACTACCTGCCAAAGGGAATCTGCCAGAGCATACCGACCTATCCTTCCCCACAAATCAGCTACTCGGTATATCACAGAGACATAATAAGGATGGCGAGGACCTAACGTTCTGAATAAACCCTCGGCAACTCTATGGTATAACGATTCCGCTTCTGCAAATCGCCCCTGACGGTAATACAGAAATGCCATCCGCTGAAGCGTAATAAAGTAGTCCGGGTGATAGCTACCCAGTATTTTGGACTGAGTTTCTGCCACCTCTGTATAAAGCTTCTCTGCTTCTACATATCGTCCCTGACCTTCAAGGATATCTGCCATTCCGGCTATGGCGGTAAGATATATGGGATGCTGAGTACCTGCTGCGCGAGATTGGATTTCAGCTACTTTTCTGTACAGAGACTCTGCCATAGAAAACTTTCCATGGCGAGCATAAACCACAGCCATATTGTACAAGGTCGTGAGATACGCTTCGGCTTTATGACCGAGTAAATGCGCTTGGGCTTCGGCTACCTGCTGATATATCTTTTCAGCTTCGGCATATCGTCCCTGTCGTTCATACACTCTCGCTAAGCAGCTCTGGGTATTGAGATAGGAGATGTGCTGAGGGCCTATGATGCTCGCTTTCAAATCTGCTACTTTTTGATATAGGGCTTCTGCCTCAGCGTAGTACCCTTGCCGCTCATAAATACCTGCTAAGTTGTGTAAGGCGGCGAGGTATTCTGGATGATGTGTTCCCAATATCTGAGCGCGAACCTCAACTACTCGGCGATATAAGGTTTCTGCTTCGGCGTATTTTCCTTGGTCCTCATACACCACGGCTAAGTTATTTAGGGTGGTAATGTAGTCTTTATGCTGCGGGCCCAAAATTTTTGCCCTCATCTGTGCCACTTTCTGATAAAGGCTTTCTGCTTGTGCGTATCTAGCTTGCCGGTGGTAAATGAGAGCAAGGCTATGCAGGATGGTGAGGTACTCTGGATGATGCTCCCCCAAAGTTTGGGCTTCAACTTTTGCCAGCTCGTTATACAAACTTTCTGCGATTTGATATTGGCCCTGCTGCTCGTATAGCCTCGTCAGGTTGCTGAGTGTAATCTGATAATCAGGATGTTGACGGCCCAAGATTTCAGCTTGAAGGGCTAATACCTTATTGTAGAGAGACTCTGCCTTGCCGTAGCGATTCAGGTGTTCATACACAATACCGAGATCATTGAGGGTCAGAAGGTAATCATAATGCTTTTCTCCGAGGTGCTCGCGTTGCCATTTAGCGACCTGAGTGTATAAGCTTTCAGCCGCTCTATACTTTCCCTCTTCATCCCACATCCACGCTTGATAATAATAGACTTTCATCCATCGCAGGGTGTCACGAAGGTGCTTAGCCAAGCGCTCTGCTTGGGATATCCACTCGTAGGCTTTTTCATACTTAGAGAGATTGAGGAGGCACTCGATCCCTCCGAGATAGGCTTGCAGGCGCGAGCTATCGGTGGAAACGAAACGAGATATTACGGAGTCATATAAAGCGAGAGCGGCTTTATACTCTCCGGCTTCACGCAGACTGTCTGCGCGAATAGTTGCAGGCTGAGACCATCCGAGAATGGGGAGGATAATCAGCCAGCGCATGAGCAAAAATATAGCTCTACCTTTGCTTCGTTTCTGTTTAATCCGAAATATGTGGCTCCTTTTGCGTGCAGAAGCTACCCCTGAAACGCTACTTCAAGCCCTGCGAGCTGAGTCTCTGGAGGTTCGGGTGCATCGTTTGGGTGATCGTTGGGCTCTGGAAATACAGGGTAATGGACATTTATCCGAAGCCTTTGCCAGGTATGAGGAGGTAGAACGCGTTTTTTCTACACACGACATCCAGCCGCTTGTTCAGCAGTGGAGCCACAATGTAGAACTACCTACATGGCAGAGAGGAAAGGGCTTGCTATGGATAGCTGGTCCTTGTAGCGTAGAGAGGAAAGCGGACTTTCTCCGTTTAGCTCAGGAGCTCAGAGCTATTGGCGTTCAGGTGCTACGAGGCGGTGCTTTCAAGGCACGGACCTCCCCCTATTCCTTCCAAGGCATGGGACAAGAGGCACTGGACTGGTTATTTGAAGCCAAAAGTCTGACAGGCTTGCCTATTTGCGTAGAAGTAGTGAGTGAAACGCACTTACCCCTCTATGAGCATGTGGATATTCTACAAATCGGAGCTCGGAATATGGATGATTATTGGCTTCTGAAGGCTGTGGCGCCCCTCGGCAAACCCGTCCTTCTCAAACGTAATCCCCAAGCCACCATAGAAGAATGGCTTCTGGCGGCTGAATACCTTCTCCTCTATGGCACCCCTTGGGTGCTCCTATGTGAGCGGGGGATACGAACCTTTGAGCGGAGTCTGCGATACACCATGGATATCGGCGCCATCCCTGCAGTCCAACGAAAAACTCGGCTCCCTGTAATAGCGGACCCCTCGCATGCAGCAGGGAGATGGGATTTTGTAGAGCCATTAGCGCTCGCAGCTATCGGAGCGGGAAGCGAAGGACTAATAGTAGAGGTCCATCCTGAGCCTCTGAAAGCACTCTCAGATGCAGCTCAGCAGCTTACGATAGAACAGTTTCAGCGCTTGTATGAACGAGCTAATGCCATCTACACCGTACTTTCACGGCACCTCTCGGAGCCACTCCAAGCCTAACCGAAGGAGCTTACGCATAGCTTCTTCTGGGGAAGCTCCCCCATTTTGATAGATGAACTCCCCGCGCTGACGGTGGGCTATACCTAAGCACAAAGCCCCAGCTTCATGACCTAAAACCTGGGCTAAGTAGTACAGTGGTGCCGCTTCCATTTCAATATTTTGCACTTTATACCCCTCAAACTGAAAAGTACTGAGAACTTTTGGCAAGTCAGGGTGTTGCGCTACATATCTGGTCTGCCGCCCCTGAGGAGCAAAAAATCCCGGCGCACTGTAGGTGATTCCCAGAACTACTGAATGCGCCCTTTCTGTCTGAGCAGCTTTTTGCCGAAAAAACTCAGTGGCTCTCACGCCGTACCACGGAAGAGTGGAACCCGAAGTATTCTGCCAGTGCTTTTGAATAGCGTCCGTAAGAGATTTATGAGCAATAGCAGGGTAGAAGAATGGAAGGGAATCGGTACCCAACGCCCACTCGCTGAACACCACAGCTCCCAGAGGGGTTTCATCTTGAAGGAGCCCGCTGGTACCTACGCGCAAGAAGTAGAGCTTTTTTTGGGTAGGAAAAGGTATGCCTCGGCTTAGGTCTATATTGTGGACAGCGTCTAACTCTATGAGGGCAATTTCTGTATTGTCAGCGCCAATCCCAGTACCGACGACAGTAATGAGCACTCGCTTATAGAGCCCTGTGAACCAGACAAACTCTCTATTCCCTCCTCTGTGAAGGATGGAGGAAAAGAGCGGTTCGCATAAAGCAGCTCGTGCAGGATCGCCGACCAGAAGGCAGCGGTGAGATGCCTCGCCTGGACGCAGAGCCAAGTGATACACAGCCCCATCAGGTCTCAGGGGGAGCTCGCTGGGCTTCATATAACGAAGTTGCATAATTTGGAACTAATCCCTACTCCAAACGGAAGCCCAAAGATTTATGAACGGATTCTTGGGATATTTTGTCTTAGGCTCACAGGCAAAAGAGCATAGCCGTTATCTTTGCCGCAGTGGCAAATAGCGCCGAACTCAAAGCCCGTCGGCGCCGCTGGTGGCGCGAACTCTTTATCGCCTTGGGGGTGATTCTATTCCTGCGCACCTTCATTGTGGAGGCTTTTCTTATACCAACCAGTTCTATGGAAAGGACACTTTTAGCATGGGATTTAGTCTTTGTCAGCAAGCTCCACTACGGCCCGCGTTTACCTATGGTGCCGCTCGCTATCCCTTTCATTCATAATCGCATTCCTTTCACGGGCATCCCATCTTATCTGGACTGGATTGTTTTGCCATATACTCGTCTCAAAGGCTTCAAGCCGATCCAACGAGGAGACATCATCGTCTTCAACTATCCAGCCGACGACATCATGCCCAATAGTCCAGAGCTGGGCCCCGTGTATATTCCCAGCTTGAAGGAGAACTACGTCAAGCGATGCGTAGGCGTACCAGGGGATACAGTGGAGATTCGGGCGGGCAACTTATACGTCAATGGTAAGCCCAGCTATCACCCGCGCTATGTCCAAGAGCGCTATAAAGTGGTAACTAAAGGCGCACCACTGACGCACCGAGTGCTCAAACAATACGGCTTCCGTCCGCCAGGTAGCTCTAATCTGAACTGGATAGCGCTGGACGAGCGAACCTATCTCTTAGATATGCCCCGTTTCTTAGCAGAGGAGTTTCGGCAAAAGTTCGCAGAATTTCTGGATACTTTTCATAGAGCTGTGGATACGGCAGGAAACTTTCTACCCCAAGTATATCCTCAAGACACCACTTTCCGGTGGAACTTAGACTACTGGGGGCCCTTTTATTTGCCGAAAAAAGGCGACCGCATTTCACTCAATCACTATAACTTGACTCTATACCGTCGCCTGATAGAGGCATACGAAGGGCACACTATATATGTTTCCAAAGGTCAAATTTACATTGACGGCAAGCCACAGAGTGAATATACATTCACCCAGAACTACTACTTTGCCATGGGCGATAACCGCTATAACTCCCTTGACGGACGATTCTGGGGCCCTGTGCCAGAAGATCATATTGTAGGCAAGCCCATTTTTGTCCTACTTTCTATTGAAAACTGGACGCCTCGATGGGAACGCTTTCTGAGAGCCGTGCAGTAGCCGAAGCCGCTGGGCTCAGCCCTGATGAATACGAGCGTATTTTGACCCTCCTGAGGCGAGAGCCTAGTCCTGTGGAAGTCTGGCTATTCTCTGCGCTATGGAGCGAACACTGCAGCTATAAAAGTTCGCTTATACATCTGAGACGTCTACCGCGCCGAGGAGCTCATAGCCTTCGAGCGGCTGGTGAGGAAAATGCGGGCATTTTAGACATCGGAGATGGATGGGCTATTGCTTTCAAAGTAGAGTCGCACAATCACCCCAGCGCAGTTGCGCCGTATCAAGGCGCTGCCACAGGGGTCGGAGGGATTCATCGGGATATCCTCGCCGTAGGCGCCCGACCAATAGCCGCTTTGAATTCTCTGCACTTCGGTTACCCTATACAGGCTCAAACCTATCGCATCATAGACGGCGTGGTGCGAGGCATCGGCGATTATGGGAATGCTTTGGGCGTCCCAACCATAGGCGGAGAAACATATTTCGCCCCTGAATATCAGGGGAAGCCCATCGTAAATGCGTTTAGCATAGGACTTGCTCGTATAGACCAGTTGGTCAGCGCTCGTGCGCAAGGTGTGGGGAATCGTGTGTTGTATTTGGGGGCTGCGACGGGCCCGGATGGCGTAGGGGGAGCTTCTTTCGCCTCAGAGACCTTAGATGAGGAAAGCCGAGATAATCTCCCTGCTATTCAGGTGGGTAATCCCTTCCGTGAAAAGCTCCTGGTGGAAGCGATTATGGAGATGGTAGAGCGGCGACTGATTGTAGGTATGCAAGACATGGGAGCCGCCGGGCTTGCCAGCTCTACTGCGGAGACTGCGGCGCGAGGGCAAGTTGGCATGCGGATATACTTAGATAAAGTGCCTCTACGTGGGGGTGTTTCTCACCCTCGGGAAATTCTCCTCTCCGAATCTCAGGAAAGAATGCTCCTCATCGCTCGTCCAGAGGATGTTGAGCTCATTAAGAGTATCGCTGCAAAATGGGAGCTTACATGCACAGAGATAGGGGAAATCACGGACACTAACCTTTTAGAATACTGGTGGAAGGGGGAGAAAGTGGTAGAAATGCCGCCTTCGCTCTTATTAGCCGGGGAAGGGGCTCCTGTATATGACCATCCGCGCACTCCTCCCGCTTACTTGAAGGAAGTGGAAAGATTTGATCAAAAAAACCTGCGGGATATTTCTTCTACCGAAGAGTTCATGAAGATTACTTATGCGCTGATTAGGCATCCTAATCTGGCTGACAAGAGGTGGATATATGAGCAGTATGACCGCATGGTCGGTGCTGCTACGATGGGTAGTGCTGGTGAAATACTCGCCGCTGCACCGACTATAAGGCTGCCTTATGAAACGAGAGCTTTGGCGATGACCTTAGATTGCAATCCTTGGTGGGTGGAGGCCAATCCCCGAGTAGGTACAGCATTAGCTGTGGCAGAAGCTGCTCGTCAGGTCGCTTGCACAGGAGCAGTTCCTTTAGGCATCACCAATTGCCTCAACTTCGGCAGCCCGCGCCATCCTGAAGTCTACTGGCAGTTTGTGGAAGCCGTAGAGGGTATGCGGGAAGCCTGTGAAGCTTTAGGACTCCCCGTTACAGGCGGTAATGTCAGCTTTTACAACCAAGACGAGAATGGCCCTATACTCCCCACGCCCGTTATAGGCGTAGTGGGTCTGATAGAAGACGCTCTCCACAGGTGGGTTTCCATGGGGTTGCCTTCGGAGAGCGCCGAGTTGTATCTCATAGGGAGTCAGGAAGCGATTTATGCACCTACGCTGGGGAGTAGCCATTTTATCCGAGAGATACGAGCCATCCGCTACTCTCCTCCGCCGCACTTAAGTCTACCTGCGGAAAAAGCACTTGTTTCCCTTCTGCCGCGTCTCGCAGCAGAAGGACTTCTACTGGCAGCTCAGGACATCTCAGACGGAGGACTGCTGATAGCCCTTTTGGAGATGGCTTTTATCGGAGGTAACGGCTTCAAAGTAACTCAACCTCGGGGGGTGCGGATAGATGCCTTCTGGTTTGGAGAGGATGGCGGACGAGTGGTAGTGGCTGTGGCGCCTTCTTATGCAGAGCGCCTTCGTCGCAGAGTAGAAGACGTGGGACTCTGTGCTTACCGCTTGGGTGAAACTATACCTGCGGCAGGCTGGGCGCAGATTGAAACAGACGTAGGGCATGCCCGATTAGACCTCATAGCGCTGAAAGGGCTCTGGGCTACTGCTCTCCAGGACGCTTTCATGAGTTAAATTTTTAGCTACTTTTGCGTCGGCCCCATAGTTCAAGGGATAGAACGTGAGCCTCCGGAGCTCAAGATCCAGGTTCGAGTCCTGGTGGGGCTACGGGCGAGCTTTGAGGGGATGCGTGGTTTATGCAGAAGTAGGGGAAAGGTGGGCTGATACCTCGGGAGAGATGCCGTTGGGGCGAGTTTGAGCTGTTTGGGCGCGCCAGCGCCG
>JANWXY010000005.1 GCA_025057135.1 Bacteroidia bacterium
TGTGGCCGAGCATATGATCCCCGCTATATTGCGGCTTGGCCCACAGCTCGTATCGCTGTGATGGGAGGTACTCAAGCCGCTCAAACGCTCTTGCAGACCTACAAGAAAGGACAGAACCTCTCACCTGAGGAAGAGCAGCGGTTACTTAAGAAGATTCGGGAGCGTTACGAGCGGCAGATGCATCCGCTCTATGCAGCCGCACGCCTTTGGGTAGATGAGATTATACTGCCGCACGAGACCCGCCAAACTCTCTCCTTACTGATAGAAGCCGCTCAGTGGGGCTATGAACCCACAGTCCTGCGCACAGGAGTCATACAGACATAGCATGTAGGCAATAGGCAGAGCCTGTCCCACTATTCAGTACAAGGTAGCTCACTTGTTTTTCTTGGGATAATATTCCTAACTTTGCGGTATGCGGGCCGCCGTCCTCTCTCTGGCGGCTCTCTGCTGGGCTCAGGCGCAGATGCTCTCGACTGCGCTCTATAAGTACTACTCCGAGAGTGACATCGCCGAAGTGCAAGAAAAGACTCCCCTTAAGTGGGAGGGGCTCAAGTACGAGTTCTCCGAAAGCTACGAAGTCATCGCCCCCCCTGGCACTTCTCCGCAGGAGGTAGAAGCCTTCCATCGGCAGGTAGACCCCCGCCTCTTTGAGCGGCATGAGATCGAAGACCGGGAGTATCAGGTCGGGGCTTACAAAGTCGTCATCAAGAGCTTAGAACGCTGCCGTGCGGAGGTATGCGCTCGATGGCCCCAGGTGTGTCAATCTACGCCCAACCGCCCCATCACTTCCAAAGCCGCTGGTCTATGAGATACGCAGGAGCCTTTATGCTAAGTGGGCTGAGCTTCCTCTGGGCCCAATCCTATAATCATCCGACGACAGGAGTAGCAGGAACCTACTCTGGCGGCTGCCAAGTCCATACCTGCTCAGGAAACTATTACGATAATGGAGGCCCCAGCTCAAACTATGCCAATAACGTGAACTGGATATACTGGACTTTCTGTCCAAATGCAGATAATGTATGCCTGAGAGTAGAATTCAATAACTTTGATGTAGAGAACGGCTGCTTTTGGCCAGGGGCATGCAGCAATTCTCCCTGCTGCTATGATCTTCTTAGGATTCAAAATGGGCCCGCTCAAAATGGACCTATTCTATGGCAGGGCTGTGGAACCTCTAATCCCCCTCCGCAGACCTCTACGGATGCAAGTGGCTGCCTTACTTTCCGCTTCTGCTCGGATGGGAGCACTACGCGACCGGGCTGGTCAGCCACCCTCTCCTGCGTTCCCTGCACCCGCCAGTCAGCGGGCAACTCCGACTGCCAGCAAGCAACTCCAGTATGCAATAGTGGAGGCATAACTGATTTTAGCTATGGGCCTGGCAATTCCGCACAGTGCGGCGGCTGCATCACAAATGAAAACTACACCAACTTTTACATCTTCCAACCGCAGGGAGCTTCTGGAAATATTACTCTCTCGGTGTGTCCTGTACCCGCAGGGCAAGATTATGATGTAGCCATCTGGGGGCCATTTACTACAAATAATCTATCTACAATCTGCGGCTCTCTGGGCTCCCCTGTACGATGCACATATGCTGCAACCACAGGCTGTACGGGGCTTTCCTCCTCGGCATCTGATCCGATTGAAGGTGTTTCGGGAGATGGCTGGGTCAGTCAACTGAATGTAACTGCTGGTCAGTACTACATTCTTATGATTAACGGCTGGACGGCGGGCGCTCAAGGCTACAATCTCACATGGAATCTTCCCTCCGGGATGACCTTCAACTGTACACCGCTTTCGCAGCCGGTGGTGTCCTTCCGAGCGGAGGCTCTCCGAGGCACGGGAGTCCTGCTGAGATGGAACTGGGACGCTGCCCGCTTAGCGGAATCTGAGCAGCTTACTGGCTGGGCGATAGACCGCTCAGGCGATGGGGGGCTTACTTGGCAGACGCTGGCTCAGCTCCCCACAGAGATTACCACTTATACAGACCGTCAGCCCTTCCTCGGCGAAAACCTCTATCGCCTGCGCTATGGCTACAGCGATGGCCGCACGGAGACCTATATCACTTCTCAGCGGGTGGAGTGGAGCCCGGCGGAGGGACGCTGGTTTGATGCGTGGTACGATAAAGCTCAGGAGAGCATTCACATTCAGTTATTTGATAGGGGCATGGGGGGGGAGATTCGCCTCTACACGATAGATGGACGCTTACTCAAGGTTGTACCTATAGAAGCTTCGCCATTCTTGACAGCGATGGGATTTCCTATTACGACATCAGGAACGTTTATAGTAAGCTATCGGGGACAAAGTGTAGTCGTACCTGTGATAAGGTAAAAGGAAGGGAGTTATTCCTAGACCATATGCATCTAGTGAGTGCATAGACGAGGGGGGCTATGGAGACTATAGGTTTGAACTATAAGTGACTGCTTGATATGCTCTACTTTGCAGGGGAAAGCTGCCTTGTTTGCAGTGGCGCTGGCAGTTATGATGCCCCCTTCTCTGCTGGTACGACTTCTAAGGGAACATTTACTATTACCTCTCTATGCAGGCGAATCTGCACAATATAATCACCTAAAGCACGGATAGGAACGGGAAAATGCACCTGCCGTCTCTCTATTGTGTAGCCGTGCTCCGACAGGGCATTTACAATATGTTGGGGCGTGACGGCACCGAAAAGCCTACCTTCTTTTCCTGCCAACATCGGGAGCTGCAGTCTCAGGGAACTCATAGAAGCGGCAAGCTGTTCTGCCGCAGCTTTTTCCTGAGCGAGCTTGTTAGCTATTTGACGAAGGTGTGCCGCTAAATGGCGCTTAGCTCCATCTGTGGCCAGCTCTGCCAGCCCCTGCGGCAAAAGGTAATTCCACGCATAGCCTGGACGCACGCGCACTATATCATACTTCTGGCCCAGGCCTTCTATATCGGCTCGTAGGATTACTTCTATATTTCGTGCTGCCATAGGCTTCACTTGAGATTATCAGCTACGAAGGGCAGGAGGGCTAAATGGCGCGCTCGCTTGATGGCTCGCGCAAGCTGCTTCTGATACTTCCAGCTCGTACCGGTAATACGACGCGGCAGGATTTTCCCCTGCTCGTTTATAAAATTGAACAAAAAGTCGGGGTCTTTGTAATCTATATATCGTATGCCGCTTTTTTTGAAGAAGCAGAACTTTTTCCTCTGACGAACCCCCGACAGGACCGCCAAAGCGGGATTAGACGGGGCTGGACCTATGCCTTTCTCTATGCTCATGCTTCAGTAGAGATTTGGGATCGGATTTTTTCCTGACGCCGGCGATTAAACTCAATCGCATGTTTATCCAGCTTGACGATCAGCTCGCGCATAACATGGGACCTAAGCTGTAGATAGCGGCGCAAGCTTGCAATAAAGGAAGCTGGCGCTCGGAACTCTGTATAGACGTAGTAGCCTGCCTCCTTTTTCCGAATAGGATACGCCAGTCGGCGAAGACCCCAGATTTCTTGATTCAAGATTTCAACCTGATTCTCCGCTAAAAAGGCGTTGAACTCCTTCAAATGCTGTGCATACTCCTCTGCAGTGAGATCAGGGAGCCATATTTGGGTTATCTCATACTGCCCGATTGGATTCAATCTCGGCATAAGCGGGGCAAAGATACGAAAAAGTTATACAGAGAACGAAGTACCACATCCGCAGGTAGAGCGAGCCTGAGGATTCTGGAAGACAAACCCTCTGGCTGCCAGCCCTTGAGGATAGTCTATGCTAAGTCCGCTGAGAAGGATTTGATGAGTAGGGTGGATGAAAAAGGGAATCCCGCCAACTTCTATGCGCTCATCCGCAGGGTCTGGCTCAGCGATGAGCTCTAACTTGTATGTCAAACCCGCACAGCCACCAGCCTCCACGGCTATGCGAAAACCAATCGCATCACCAGCCGCCTGCCATATGCGCTTGAGCTCTGCTTCTGCCGAAGGCGTCAGTGTCAATGTCATAGGATAAAACTTAGGGATTTTCAAGGACGAACTAACAAAAAAGCTCCCCAAAAATACGGTGCAGAACGGGCACGGCGCATCGCCCGTTGTGTATTCCAAAAAGCATCCTCCATAGGCAGCTTTTTACGCAGCCATTCTCCATAAAAGTGGATCATAAAGTCCCTGGTGGCCTCATCTTCTACTCGCCACAAGCTGACGATAAGGTTCCGAGCTCCAGCCAGCAGGAAAGCCCTTTGAAGACCATATACGCCTTCGCCATTTTGAACATCTCCCAATCCAGTTTCGCAAGCAGAGAGGGTAACAAGCTCCGTATTAGAGAGATTCAAGGATAGAAGCTCGTAAGCATTAGCGATTCCATCTCGTTTGATGTCATTTGAGCCTACTATCATAGAGCGTCCTGCCTCTGCCAGCAATAATGCCGATCGAAAGAGGGGATTAGCCAGGGCTTCCCCGCTCTGGATACCCAAAGCACTGCCCACCCCCTCTGAGTACGGCAAAAATACCCCATGGGTAGCGATATGTAGGATATATGGCGATACGCTTGTGTACAGTAGGGCTTCATCTGCCTGTGAGCGCGTGTGTAGATAAGGAAGGATGCCTTCACTGAGGAGAATATCTCGGATAGCTTTGGCTTCCTCAGCAGTACCAGGCAGAGCGGGAATATATACGCTATCCTCTGGTAGCCCAGCAGCATAATCAGGGTCTGCAATCAGAATCGCTTTACGCCCCTCCCAGTATTTGATTCGTTTAGGCGGATAAGCCAAACTGGCTAGTCTGGTATGATATATCACCTGATACTTATCTACCAAATACCCCCCCTCGGGAAGTCTGATCGTGGAGAGATTCACCTGATGGAAAATACCATCATTTGAGACGTACAACTTGGAAGTGGTATTTGGCAAAACGGATTGGACTGATGACCAGTATATCCGGTAGCTGGTCGTATCTGATTCAAAGTTGAGAATAGACTGAGAATACCGAAAGGCTCCCACAGTCTCTAAGTATCGCCCGTTTGGAAACATCAGAAATATCGGCTTTTTAGCGGAGGGAAGGGTAACTACCGCAAAATACACGATAGAATCTCGTGATAGCGGCAACCGCAAACGAATCCAGTCTATGGCCGCTGCATTTTCAGGCAGAGCTGATTTGACCGAGCGCCAGAGGACTCGGCGCAGACGAATGTCTCCAACATACTGCGTCAAAACTTTTTCCAAGCGATTCAGCTCTTCTTCTTCCTGGCTGAGATTGATATTTAGCTGCTTGAGCTCTTCATTAGAGTAGGTGTAGAGGCGGGCGACATATTCTTTTTGGTCTTGCCACTGTTGAAAGGCGCGCTGTACAGCAGTATCTGGACTTGCCGATAGTCGTGCTCTAAGCTGAGCCGTCTCGCTAAGTAGGAAAGCCTTAGTAGTCAAATACACCTCATAAGCCTGGAGCTTGTCACTCTCTTTGCTATTTAGGAAAGCAAACGCATAGTAATGTTCCAAGACTTGGCGAACTCGTACCCAATAGCGCGCTTTTTCGTTTTCAGTGAGTCCATTGAAGAGCTGATCTACTTGTGTGAGAATAAGAGAGACAGACTGCTCGTAACTCCGCTTAGCGGAGCTATAGTCGCGAGCCAACCAGTACAAGTCGGCAAGTTCAGCTAAGTGAAAGGGATATTCAGGGTGTTTTTTCCCATAGATACTGCGCCACATATTGAGCCATCGGCTATACTGCCGTAAGGCCGCCATGTAGTCTCCTTTGGCTCGAAGTAGGCGCGCCTGATACAAGTAGCCTCGCAAGCGGGTCGGATGTTTGAGCGGCACCTGTGCCTCTAAGACACTTCGGGCAGAGCCGATGTACTGCTCGGCATAAGACACGCTGTCCATAGCCAGCCATAAGCCGCCAATATCTAATGCGAGCGAAGCATATTCCAAAGGCGCGGAACCTTCCACTTTCCGAGCCTCCTCACCACTTTGAGTGAGGTAAGACACAGCAGGCTCTCCTTTGCCAGAGACAAACGCATTTTCAGCAAGTAGGTAAAATGTGCGAGCGAGAGCGATAGAAGGCTTCCCTTCGTAGAGCGTCCGCTGTGCTTTCAGAGCAGCATCTAAATGTGCTTTTTGCTTATCATATCGTCCAAGCGCATTCTCAACTTTGGCAGCCACGAGAAGCGCATTCACATAGCCAGGCGAGACTTCTCCGAAAAGCTTGAGATTGACATCCTTGGCGGTCTGAGCGGCACTTTCAGCTTTGAGATAATCTCCCACAGCCAAGTAAAACTCTGTCAATCCCGTATAAAATGCCGCAGCCTCAGCATCTTGACGGTGGCTTCTTTCATAAATAGATGATATACGCTGATACACTTCTCGTGCTCGGGACAGCCTCCCTGTGCGCTGATATAGTAAAGCCAGCCGCAAAAGCCCTGCGCCTTCCTCTACCTCACCGTCTCCTCTCTTATACTTCTGACGAATCCGAATGGCTTCTATGTAGTGCTTCTCCGCCTCTTTGAACTCTCCTTTTAGTTGGGCAAGGTCTCCTAATGCCTCTTCCAGCGCTATGAGCTCAGGCACCGCTACACCTGACATGTCCCGAATGAAACGATCTATCTGACTGAGCAAAGTCTCAGCCGTAGCGGCTTTATCTAAACGCAGAGCGGCCTCTGCCGATAGAAGCCCGTTTCTTAGATATAGAATATTTTTCTCAGGGAAGCGAAAAAGACGCTTATAAACCTCCCGCTGGCGTGTAAGTAGCCTTTCGGCTTCATTATAGCGACCGGCTTTGAGCTTATACTTGGCGAGAGAGGACCACACCGGCAGAGACAAAGGACCTTCTGGCTCTCCGAGTGCAGAAATAGTTTGATAAGCTATTGAAAATGCGCTATCCGCCTGGTTATACTTATAAGCCACCATAGCCGCTTCACCGAGCTCTGCCTGAGAGAGGGCGATTTCCAGTGCAGGAAAATTTATCTCCTCTTCCAATCGCTTGACAGATTGACTGGCATATGACAGGGCTATAGTCCCCCTGTACTCTAAACGCGCAATCGCCGAAGCTATCCTCTGGAGGCGAGCTCCCTTGATACCTGCACCATTAGCCAAGTGGAGGCTCAGAAGATTTTCGGACAAAAGAGGCCGCTGAACAATACTTGCGATGTCATGAACGTGCTCCAATGCCTGAATCGTCGCATAACTGGTAGGTAGCTTCGGGGAGCGAAGCTCGGATATGAGCGGATTCAGAGCTCTAAGCTTATGGCGCTGCTTAGGTTTGTACGAGGTCTGATAATATGCTTGGAGCCTCAGCGCTTCCGCTCTTACTGCAAGGTCAGAACCCTTGTTGGGCAGCTTTTTTGAGAGCTTTATACTTTGACTTAGCGATTTTTCTAATGTCTTGGATTCCCCCCGCATGAAAGACGCCCAGCCCCTGAGGTAGGCATATTCTGCGGCATATAGCGCTTGATGCTGAGACTTAACGGCGCGAAAAAGCAGAGGCGGCAGAGAGTCCCATTTGCCCTGCTGCCACGAAGCTACGGCACTAAGGTAAGCTTTCCTGTGAGTGAGGTAGCCAGAATAGGGCTCCTGCATGCTCACCGGTACGGTTAGTGCAGCCAGAGTATTCGCAGCCGAATCCGCATTCCCTACGAGAAGGAGATTTTCTACTCTCTCCATCTGCAGAATTGCCGGCGCCCAGGGCATTTGAGCAAAAGTAGATGCAGCATTGATTGCGTCAAAAGAAGCTTTTATATGCCCCTGCTCGCGATTTATGCGAGCTAATACCCAAAAATAATAAAAGCGCAGCTCAGACGGCAGAGCATTATTGCCCTCTATAAAGGCCTTGTAGGGATGTAAGGCCGACTCAGCTTCACCAGCTTTATGTATCTCGGTCTGATGGAGGGCATATGCTATGGCAGTGCCCAGACTGCTTGGCTCCGCACCACTCTGCCTGCGGGTCAATTTCCTATGAGCGGCAGTAGCTTTCTTACCAAACGCATCCAACTTACCCGCAAAATACAACTCAAAGTATGGCGGTACCTGAGCAAAAACACAAACCCCCCAGAAACCAAGCAGCCTTAGCATACCACACTCTAAGCCTCTCTTCTCTTCAAGCGAAGCGCCTTACCCAAGCGGCCGCGCATATAAAATAGACGGGCGCGTCGGGTGCGATTGCGCCGCAGAACCTCTAACTTCATCAGAAAGGGAGAATGCAACGGGACTATCCTTTCTACCCCTACACCTCCGGAGACTTTTCGGACAGTAATCGTTTCTCTAATCCCACTACCCCTTCGCTGGATGACCATACCTTCAAAAACCTGAGTGCGCTCCTTTCCTCCCTCTACTATCTTAAGGTGAAGCCTAACGATATCGCCTGACCGAAAGTCCGGTAGGTCTGACTTGACATACGGAGCGTTGATAAGGTACTCCACTTCACGGATTAGATTACTCATGGGGCAAAGGTACAGCTATTAGCTCTCAGAATGCGGAATAGGTAAGCAGATTTGGATTTTCGTATGTACGCTATATTTGCAGTGATATGAGCCAAACACCTACACAAACGACGGTAAAACCATCAGTTCCCACTGTCCGTTCAAGTGGATCAGCTCTGCGAGAGTTTTTTGCAGCCATTGTTATTGTAGCCTGTATAGCGGTAGGGATAGTATTCTACGTATTCGTCTTGGGTAACCCTGCCAACTTTGAAGGAGGCGATCCTAAAAATAACCCCCTTCAAGGTAACTACTTAGGAATTGCTTACAAGGGCGGCGTTCTGGTACCCATAGCCATCGGCCTTTTCCTCATAACTATAACGATGTCCATAGAGCGCGCAATCACATTAGCTCGCGCCTCTGGTAAAATGAGTATGGAGAGTTTCGTCCAGCAAATAGAGTATCTGATGGAGCAGGACAGGCTGGATGAAGCTATCGCTCTGTGTGACAAACAGCGCGGTACAGTCGGTAATGTAGCCCGTGAAGCCCTAATGCGCCTCAAGCAAATAAAAGATGACCCTAAGATGGACAAAGACCAAAAAGTTGCAGCTCTTCAAAAGGCATTAGAGGAGTCCCTTGCGCTGGAGCTCCCGATGCTTGAAAAGCATATGACTATCATCGCCACGATAGTCTCCATAGCTACACTCATTGGTCTGATTGGGACAGTATTAGGGATGATCCGTGCATTTGCTGCATTGGCGACCTCCGGAGCACCAGACGCGGTCGCTCTCGCTACGGGTATCTCAGAGGCATTAGTCAATACCGCCTTAGGGATTACTACTTCCACTATCGCTACCGTTTTATACAACTACTTCACGAGCCGTATAGACGACATAACCTATCGTATAGACGAAGCGGGGTATATCATTGTGCAAAGCTTTCAATCTAAGGCATAGAATATGGCAAAATTCAAAGCCAAAAAGCAGAATATCGCCATAGACATGACCCCGATGGTTGATTTGGCGTTTCTGCTTATCACCTTTTTCATGCTCACGGTGAAGTTTCGCGCCCAAGAGGCAATACAAGTTGATATCCCTTCGTCAATAGCTGACACCCCGCTGCCTGCTCAGAATATCCTTTTAATTTCTGTATCCAGTGACGGGCGTGTATTTTTTGGAGTCGACAGTAAGCACACCCGCCTATCCATTCTGGAAAAAATCAAAGAACGCTACGGGTACAATTTCACAGAAAAGGAGGCCCATATCTTCTCTGTATTGGCAGAAGTGGGCGTACCTTTTGAACAGCTGAAGGCTTACCTCTCGTTGAGTGAGCCAGAGCGCAAAGCCATGGATAAACGTGTCTCTATTCCTACCGACAGCACAAATAATCAGCTCAAGCAATGGATTCTTTTTGCCCGATATAGTAATCCTCAGATTCGCATCGCTATACGAGCTGATGAGAAAGCCCCCTACCCCGTTATAGCTCGGATTATAGAGACGCTGAAAGAGCAAAAAGTACATCGGTTCAACCTTATCACGACCTTAGAAGCCCAATCTAAAAGCTAATATGGCAGCTGAAGTAGGTGGCGATAGCGGTGCGCCCAAAAAGGGTAAAAAGAAAGGGAAAGCCCGAAAGCCCAAGAAACGGCCTCGCATAGATATGACCCCGATGGTAGACTTGGGGTTTTTACTTCTTACCTTCTTTGTCCTTACTACTACCATGTCCACCCCTAATACCATGCCCGTGGTGGTTCCCCCGAAAATAACCGAGAAAGACGAGGTAGAGCCCCCCAAAATAGCTGAGGGCAAGGTAATCACTCTATTGGTGGGACGGGCGAAAGTGTATTACTACGTAGGCGTAGAAAAACCAGAGCTTTTCCAAACTACTTTCTCGCCTAAATCGGGGATACGAAAGGTGCTCCTGGACCGCCGGCAAAAGGTCGCTCAGCGATACGGCAAAGCCGACGAAATGATAGTGATCATAAAGATGCTGGACGAAGCTCAGTACAAGGACTTTGTGGATATTTTAGATGAAATGGCTATCATCCAGCAGAAAAAATACGCTCTCGTAGATATCACCCCTGAAGAGAAATCCATGATTGAGGACTATAAAAAATCTATTGCAACTCGCTCGTGATTTATGACGACCACTACGCTTGATTGGGATGATAAGCTTTTTCGCCATAGAAACCGGGAGTATGGCGCATACGTCCTGCGCAAAAGCTATGTAAAGCACACTCTACGAGCGCTCATCATCGCAGTATCCGCAGTAGCGATAGGGGTAGCGGTACCTTTCGTCAAAGCTTACATTGAAGCTAAGTTAGAAAGCCTGCGCGCAAAGCAAAAGAAGCAAGTAATTACAGAACTCATGGAGCCGCCCCCCATAGATAAAAAGAATGAACCCCCTCCGCCTCCGATAGAGCAACCGCCCCCACCGCCCCAACGCGCTCAAATAAAGTTTGTCCCCCCACAAGTAGTCAAGGAGGAGGAAGCTAAGCGCGAAGAAACGATTGCTAACATAGATACCCTTATGAAGGTGGACCCTGGCACAAAAGATGTACAGGGCGATCCTAATGCCATACCCGAAATCACTGAAGGCGATGGTAAAGGCACCCAGCCCGCCGAGGTTGCAGAGCAGAAAGAGGAGGACCCAGACCCTACAGCTTTCGTAGTTGTTGAAAAAGAGCCCAGCCCGGTCAATATGGACGATATAAAGAAGCGGATCGTTTATCCCCCCCTTGCCAAAGAGGCTAATATCCAGGGTAAGGTGATTGTAAGGGTGCTGGTCAGCAAAGATGGCAAATACGAAAGACATATAGTCCTCAGGTCGCCTCATAAGCTCCTCACAGAAGCTGTGGAAAAGGAGCTACCCAATCTCCAGTTTACCCCTGGCATTCAAGCTGGCAAGCCAATCAAAGTCTGGGTAACAATCCCGTTTGACTTTTCGCTGAAGTAAGGGGGTTCTGCTAATCGCTCAGTATGATTTGGAAAAAATCGGTGCTTCTGTCCTCCTCTGGCATACTGCTCAGCTTACTTACTGGCGGCATGTTGATGATATTGAGCTGTTCTCGTACTGGGTCCTCAGACACGCAAACCCAGAGTCCCAAGGAACACGAAACTCTCATAGACAAAATAGCCGATAGCCTTCACAAAACCCCTGCCACGACTCTCCAAAAAGATCAAAGAGAAGTTTCCCCTTCTAAAGCTGCTCTGGATACCCTCACATCTTCTAAGCCCCTCCCTCCTCCAAAGAAGGAAGCATGGATGGATACTCTGACCGACCTTTCAGGCATACCTGCGCCAAATGCAGCGGTTCTAATAGAAGATGAGCCCATACCGCAAAACCTAAATAGCGTTGCAATCCTAATCAGTCATAGATATCGTGCTAAAACGCCCATAGACCTAACGCTGCGAGTGTATGTTACAGAAGCTGGCACAGTGAAACGCTACCAGCTGCTGAGAAATTCTGATCCGAAACTCGGGCCTGAGTACTTCGTTCATCCGCTGCTGGAGCTGCGTTTCTCACCGGCAACGCAAAACGGAAAACCTATTCCTGCATGGACTACCCTAAACCTCAAAATACCTAAGAGTTCATGAAAATGTCTGCAGAACTTATTCAAAATCTGAACGAACAGCTCAACAAAGAGCTGTATGCTCAGTACATGTACCTGACCATCGCCAGCTACTTCATAGAAAATGGCTATGACGGCTTCGGAGCATTTTTCCTAAAGCAGTCCGAAGAGGAAGGCGAACATGCTATGCGACTATTTGAATACATGATGGAGCGGGACATTCCCTTCACTCCTATGTCAATACAAGCTCCCCCCAAGGATTTTGCCTCCCCATTAGCCTGCTTCAAAACATCGTATGAGTATGAACAAGAGGTCACTCGTAGCTATCATGCGCTCTTCAAGAAGGTCCGAGAAAGCGGAGAATATGACGCAGAAGAATTCTTACTATGGTACATCAAAGAACAGCGCGAGGAAGAAGCCCTAATGCGCCACTGGGTAGAGAAGTTGTCCATGGCTGATGAAAATCCCGCTGCCCTCCTCTTTTTAGACAAAGAAGCGCGTAAAGCCGCAGAAAAGGAAGAATAACTCCCCGATGCCCCGAGCCCGACTCCTCCACAGTCCAGAAGATGTAGAGGTGCTCCAAATAGATAAGGCGGCTCAAATCGCAATCGTGCGTCGGCACGGCTTTCAGCAGTCCGTTTCTCTCAAAGACCTCATCATAGACGAAGAAGCTAACGAACCCAGTATTCTCAATCTACAAGGGCCGTCACACGACCAAATCAAAGAGTCAGGAACTGAGATAGAGCTGTATTCACGCCTATCCGAAAAAAAAGCAGAGCTATACATAGCCCACTGGCTCAGTACGCCCTGTTTTTACGGGCTGTACATCCGAAAAAATGACAAAAGCTGGCTCCCCATATATGCAGATACTCTGACCCCTGGACAAGTAGCAGTAGTACATGTTGACATGGAGGCAATCGCCCCGCCATGGGAGATATTTTTACAGCGATTAGAGATACCTCAGCAGGCCGTGATGCAGCTGCCCGTAGTATCCACTATGGAGATACCTATCAAGCTTTCCATGCTGACAAAGGCCGGAAAGCAGAGGATTTTTCCTACGCCTACCTCACACTCTATCTCAGCTCCATTACCTGCTTCGGAGAGAGAGGGTATTCGCATACCCACCCCTGCCCATGAAATAGACTTACATATAGAAACGTTGGCACCGCACATGCAGGGCTGCTCTGCGGATGCTATTTTCTCCTATCAGGTAAGCTTCATGAAACGCTTTTTATATGCTTGCGAGGCAGCTCGGCTTCCCTTCACTATCGTGATTCACGGCGTTGGAAAGAAAAAGCTTCAATCTACCCTTTTGAAGTTTTGTCAGGAACAAGGCTGGCATACAGAACCGCTTCTCACACCACCATACATGGGGGGGGCTACAAAGGTCAAGTTTTCTTCATAGCAGAAGGCGTATTTACATCAGGCTTCGGCAGTCTCGGCTCAGACATGACTCAGATGGTAAAGCTGATTTCATGATGCTGGTGCTCTCCAGTGTCCCTTTGATTTCCTCTCAGCAAAAGTGAGTTCTACCTGGTGACGACCTACCTCCTGCGCTATGCGAGAACGCTCCATCTCCGCTCGTTCTAATCGCTGGTGGGCATAGGTCACATACTCCGAACTAATATCTATACCCATATAGGACTTACCCAGAAGCTTTGCAGCCACCAAGGTCGTACCTGTACCGCAAAAAGGGTCTAAAACTACCCCCGGGCGGTCTTCTAGAATAGAGAGAATAATCCGAGCGGGTAATTCTAAGGGAAATACCGCTGGATGTTGTTTGTGTCCTGGTTCAGGGCGCAGCTCCCAGACAGAAGTGAATTTAGCATGGGCGGGGGCTAACTCGGGCGGACGCTGCCGCACCAGCCAGTAAATCCGTTCATCCACGCTCCAAAAGCGCCACCCCCGTATATTCCCGGCAATCTTACGATGCCATATAATCTCCTGCCAAATCTGCCACGGGCTGCGCAAAAGCCACTCCATCGGATGAATGAGCCTCCCTTCCTCATACCGCACCTTGTGATTATAGAATAGGCTGCCTGTAGGCTTGACGATCCGATAGAGCTCTTGAAGTACGGCCAGCTGCCAGGCTTGATACGCAGCCTCGTCCATACAGTCCTTTGCACCCGCATAAATGACCTTTTCCACAAGCCAGCCGCCATACTTCTCTTTCTTATTGTAGGGGGGCGAAGTAATGACCAAGTCTATAGAGCTGTCGGGAAAAGTTTTTAGAACCTCTAACACATCACCGCATACGACCTTATCTACGGGCAGACCTCTCATGGTCGTAGAGCATAAAGGTAATCTAAAAATCCCTTCGCCAGATACGCCTTGAAGTCCTGAGTCTCGGGATGAAGGAATCTAAGGGCTACTTCTTTGCAGGACTGGTAGTCCCTATAGGTGAAGGCAGCCGAGCGGAGATATTCGCCCTTACCCCTCGTACCTGAGGGAAAGCGCTCCCTCAGTACCTGCTTTAAGCGTAACTCAATACAACAGAAAGGCACTTCTAACACATACAGTAGCTTACCCTGTACAAACCCGGCTATGAGCAGTTGGGGTGCTTGTTCCCTGTCCTTCTCAAACCTTTCAGGAGTGTAATCGTTAAAGCTGCCTCCGCCATTAAGTTTTTTGCGGGGATTATCAGTATTTTGAGGCTTGACTTCGCAGTATTGAGGCTTGCCATCTACAGCCTTCCGATAGCCATCATAGCCTAACTTTTTCTGTGTAGGAGTGTAGCCAACTACATAAAGCGTAGCCAGCTCCCGAAGATAAGAGGAGTTTTTATCGTTGAAGTACAGAGTGAGTAGGTCTAAAAGGAGCGCTTTGAGTGAAGGCTGAAGATAAATCGGAGAGAAACGCTTCCACTTGCTTAGGCGACTCCGTAGCGTACAGCTGAATGAGCTTGCGGAGGTTTTCGTTCATAGGGTTAGATTCAGCACAAAGATAGAAAATAGACCGATCTCCTTGTCAAGGTCTTCATGCTGGGAAAACTCAGCCCTGCAGGGAACCTTTATCTCCTAATCTGCCCAACCTCTCAAAAGGAAACAGAGCCCTCCTACTTTATCGCTGACCCAATCTCCCACAGGCAGGAAGTGCCCTCAATCCTTCACCTTGATAGGTACTACTGGAATTTTGTTAGGTCAAGAATCTCTTCGCCATTTCATCTATGCAAGCATGGAGATTACTCATACTGGGAGGGTTCCTCTTAGCTCAACGGGATACGGCGGAGCTGGAACTGAGTCCGATTCTGATTCATGCCGAACGCCTACCTCTTTTAGAGCCTCAGCGTGTCCTTCTTCCGGAAGGACGTGTGCAACTGACTTTGGGTGATGTACTTAGCACTATACCAGGAATAGAGTGGATGCAGACGGGAAGCCTGCTTCTGGGCCGTCCTGTAGTAAGAGGCCACTCTTATACCCGAGTAGGCTGGCTCTTTGGGGGGCTTATGCGAGAAGGGGCCTATTGGGGGGAGGACCACGGCTACGAGACGCCGCCCCAGCTTTTGACCTACGAACCTGAGGTACTGCTAGGACCCCAAAGCGTGCGTTATGGCAGTGAGGCCATCGGGGGCCTTGTGCGCTTTCAACCCCTCGTACCCAAGCGCGCTTTCCTCAAGCTGCAGATGCAAGGCACTTCTAACCCACTAGGCCTACTCCTCCAAGGGGCTGGCGCCGTGGGAACACCCCAGCGATTTCTTATGGGCGAGGCCCTCTTTCAGTCCGCTGAAAACTTCTACACCCCGCGCCATGCGTTTGTGTGGAATACAGGAATGCGAAGTGGATATGGCTATTTGACGGGACGCATGCCCATAAAGCAGGGCTTCACGGAGATAGCGGGGTTTCAGACACTTCAAATAGTAGGATTGCCTTCGCCTGTATGGCAAGCCGAGACCCGAGAATGGTTTTCCGAAGCCCAGCAGCGCTATATTCCTGTGCGAGAGGCTTGGCGATTCACCCAGGACCTACCCTTCCAACGAATTCTCAGTAGCGGCCTACAAGTACGCACCCTTTGGGAGGAAACCGCTGGGACCACAAATGGGCTGATTGTAGGATTTCAGCGAAACGAACGCGCAGAGTACGGCGAATTGCCAGCTACGCCTGATGTGCGAATTCTCACGCAGCGGGCTGACATAGACTTCGCTCGGCGAGGAAAAGACTGGGAAAGCGGCTTCACAGGATTTCTCAGACAAACCCGAGACAAAGGCGTAGAGCCGTTTCTTCCCTCTATTTTGCATGGAGAGGGAGGGGTATGGGTTCGCCACAGACGCCCTGGGCTAAGAGGCCGATTCCTCTTAGGCGGACGAATCCACGCGGGGTGGAGCCAAGCTCAGACTCAAAGAACCTTCCTCACTTGGGCGGGGGAGCTCACTTACGCCCGAGCAGCCTTTGCTCTACGCCTTACCCGCAGCTTTCGCCTCCCGCACCCCGCCGAACTATGGGCTTCAGGCTTCCACGAAGGGGCTAAACGATACGAATACGGACGCTCCGATCTCCCTCCTGAAGTTGCCTACACCGCTGAAGGACTCCTATCCTTCGCCTCCGCCCAAATCCGTCCTTTCTTTCAGTACTTCCCCCGGTACATTTTTGCAGAAAGGCTGCCGGATACCTTGACTACTGCTGTTGGGGCGGCTTTCACCTATGGCGTTCGTCAGGCCTTCTTCACAGGAGCCGAGGCCGAGTGGCAAAGCCAACTATTTTCTATCGGCATAGGGTATGTCTTAGGGCACTTTTTAGCTCAGCCCGCCTCTGCCGAGCGGTTTGTACCTCGCGTTCCTCCGCTTCGGTGTCGACTCTCCGGGCGCTATGCCTATCATGAATGGTCTTTCTTTCCAGAGGTGCTGCTGTATGCTCCTCAGCTCCGAGCTTATACCCTTTATTCTACCGAGGTGCCTACGCCAGGCTATGTTCTTCTCAATCTCGCTCTTCGGTGGCGCTTCGTAACCCTTGGCGTGCAAAATCTCTTGGGTACCCGGTATCAGCCCCATCTGAGCGCTTACCGCCAGTGGATCGCAGGCGGCATAGACTTCCCTTCCCAGAACTTCTACCTTACAGTAGAGCTGGATAGGCTAAAAACTGAAAAGTGAAGTTTCCTTACCAACGAAGAAAGATAAAAAGATAAGTATTAGCGCCAGTGACTTCTTACTTCACTGCACGTAGGACGAAGAAGGAGTGCCTTGCTTCATAGCCCTGGGGAAGGTTCGTGGTGCCTTTAGTATACCGCGCAGAGGACCGAACCGATAAGCGGCTATGCGTCGGCCTAATACAGAGGGGTGATAAAGACTCCTTCAAGCAGAACTAAGAGTGAAGCGGGAAAAGGTATTCTTCCTCTGTACTGTCAATAAGATTGGTGCATTTGAGCATGGCTGAAGCAAAGCCGCGCCGCTTTCGGGTCGTAGTAGAGCGAGAGCGTCGGACTAGCAATCGGCTCAACCCCCGAGTAGCCTGGCTGTCATGCCTAAGCTCATACCCTTTTGAGAACTCAGCAGCGAGTTAGGAGAACTATGAGCACCACCTGAGAGGTTTCTTGACTCTCTGAAAAAGAAGGCATTTCCGACAAATAAGCAAGCTAACATTTAGTGTATATTTGGCAAAGTCTGGGTAAGCAGAGTTTCTCGGTTATGGCGGTGGCCCACGAACCTATACCTTACCTAAATCAAGTCATACACGGAGACAGCTTGGAAATCCTCCCAACCCTTCCCGCCAGCTGTGTAGATGGGATATTTTGGGACCCGCCGTACTTCCTCCAGCTTCCCGAGCGCAAAGCAGCCCTTCGCCGCTGGAAAGTCAAAACCGAAGTAATCGGCGTACAAGATGAATGGGATAAGTTTAGCAGTTTTGCCGAGTATGATGAGTTTATTCGGAGAAACTTACTGGAGCTGCGGCGAGTTATGAAGCCTACGGCTACTCTCTGGGTCATAGGCACTTATCACAACATCCATCGCATAGGGGCTATTCTACAAGATATGGGTTTTTGGCTCCTGAATGATGTAATCTGGCTCAAAACAAACCCTATGCCTAACTGGCTCGGCGTACGCTTCACAAATACCGTAGAAACTCTAATCTGGGCAGCCCAAGA
>JANWXY010000027.1 GCA_025057135.1 Bacteroidia bacterium
TTCCTACTCAAAAATAACCTTCATCTCTACACGACGATTACGAGCGCGTCCTTCCGGAGTCGCATTAGACGCTATCGGACGCAGGGGACCGAAGTACTCAACCACGAATCGCCCAGCCGATACCCCCTGGGACACCAAGTAGTCTCGCACCGCCTCAGCCCGAGCTTTGGAGAGACGCATGTTGAACTCTTTGGTTCCTTGATTATCCGTGTGACCTGAAATCTTCAACTTGTAGGAGGGATTCTCTATCAATAGCATAGCGAGGGTATCCAAGTAAGGGAGGGACCTTTCTCGTATAATCGCCTTGCCCGTTTCAAATTCTAAGTTGCGGAAAGCCATATCCAGGATTCGCTTTTGCTCTTTGGGGATTTCAGGACATCCACGATTAGCGCGTGTGCCAGGCGTAAAGGGGCAATCATCATCTTTATCGACTACCCCATCGGCGTCCTGGTCCGCATACGGACAGCCTTTATTATCAGCAGGTCCGTATTGAGTAGGGCATCGGTCTTCGTGATCTGGCAGTCCATCTCTATCACTATCTGGACATCCTTTGAACTCAGCTTGACCCGCCGCAGTCGGGCAGGCATCTTCCTTATCAGAAATTCCATCCCCGTCGGTATCTGGACATCCTTTGAAGGCTATGAGACCAGCCTGAGTAGGGCATTCATCTTGCCTATCCGGCAAACCATCACCATCGGTATCCGGACATCCCCGAAACTGTGCAAGACCACGCTCATTCGGGCAAGCGTCCTCTTTATCCGGTACATCATCGCCATCCTTATCAGGACAACCTTTGAACTTGGCTAATCCTGCCTCCTCAGGACAATCATCGTCTTTATCAGGAATATCATCATTATCCCTGTCAGGACAGCCTTTGAACTTAGCCAGGCCGGCTTCGGTCGGACAGGCATCTTCTTTGTTAGGAATATCGTCTCCATCTGTATCTGGACACCCTTGAAACTTAGGTACGCCTGGGTCTAATGGGCACGCATCTTCTTTATCGGGAATATGGTCCCCGTCGCTATCTGGACAGCCCTGAAATGCCCAAACCCCAGAAGTAGTCGGACAAACATCCCGCTTATCAGAGACACCATCGTTGTCTTTATCCCTAGGCTTACGATAAGGTAAGCCCGCTTTGAACATGAAGTAGAAATCTATTGTACGCAGCGTAGGCCGTCCAAATGCCCATCCCAGACTGTTTGTGCCGAAAATAAACGGACCGAGCTTCAGAGCAAGTCCCCAGTTTTGATCTCCCCATTCATTCACACTAAAAGGTATTCCCAGCGTAAAATAGGGCGTCTCTATGCGCGGATATACCGAAAAGAATCGTAGCGTGCGCAGGTGTAGTCTATCTTTACCAAAAGGTATCATGGCTAAACCGCCCACATAGAATGGACCTACGACATGCCAGTCTAAGTTTAGATTGAGAACAGGCTGATTGCGCAGGACGAAATCAGGATTACTATCCACTATGCCAAATCGTGCTTTCAAGGTATCATTGAAGTCCCTTATAGAGGAAAATCGTACGGGGCGCAGATTCCACTCATGTACAGCTTGGTCTATTCTGTTCTGGTTAATTTCAATCTGATTGCTAAGCGGTCCCTTGACAAAACGCATCCGAGAACGAATATCCTGTAAAGCCACACCCAATCGCAGCGCATACCGGTCCCTATCTCGACGTTCTAACCCTACTTCGCCATCCATGTCATAGACATATCTATCATAGCGGGGCCTAAACTCATATATCAATCCAATATCCCCGCCCAGAGAAAACCTGGTCTGATTATCAAACGGACGCTCGACTATCTTATTGTATATGTCGTAATCCACATCCTTTGCATGCCCCCAGTAAAAGCGCGAGCCATCCTCGATCGCAAGCGAGTCATCGTTGTAAAACTGATAGCGAAAACGCAAGTTATCTACATAAAAGTAGGCACTATAAACCCCATGTAAGTAGCGAAGAGTAAGACCTCCTTTGAGTAAATGTCGCCCACGATTGAGAAGCACATGGGCATAGGTCAAGGCTATATCATAGTAGGTCGCATATTGAAAGCTGATATCTTTTCCTTCTATCCATGTGCGCCAGTAGGGGGGATACTCCAAACTTTCATACACCAGCTTAGCGAGGCGATGATCTACGTTATTCAAACTGAACCGATTGCGAAAGCGTAAGTTCAGGGCTATGGCTGACCGCCTTCCTAAAGTGAGCAAAAAGCTCGGTAGAAGCACCTGATTCTCAAATCTTACATGCTTCAAAGAGGTATTTTCATAATCATCTACCAGATAGGTACGCTGAAAGTCTATAGTATCGCTAAAATCCCCCCCATTCCGAATAAAATCCGTCAGTAACTGTCGGCGCGCTCCGACGTAGTTATTAGATACATGGAGGCTCAATCCCATGAACAGTAAGTCAAAACGGTACCGACTATCTGCTATGGATGCCGGATTGAACTGTGCTCCCAACACGCCAGCGGAGTGTCCCGTAGCAAAAGGATAATACTGCTGAGCGACTAAGGTAGCCGTAGCTATCCAGAATAGGATAGTGCGCTTCATATCCGCAAAGGTACTACACCGATAATAGCTGGAAATAGATAAACTTGTTTATGAAATCCACTAGCCCCAGGCTGAGCTTAGTCAAGCTGCATTTCGGAGAAAAAAGCAGGCTACTTCTAACCAAAAAGCCGCTCTAAAAGCCCTTCTGTCAAGAGAAACCTAATGGGCTTACCCGTAGGCGTGCGCATGGAATCCGTACAAGCCATGAGATCATTCCACAGTGCATCCACTGCCTCAGCGCTAAGCTTGTAGGGAGGACGCGGGGCGCCATATCTTGCCATGTTTAGAGCGATACGGGGGCGCCAATCTGCCGGCAAATCTTCCCCCGCTAACCGAATTACTTCTTCTAACAAAACGCCTCCTATCGCCGGAGCTAAACCTACCGGAATACTGTGTAGAACAGCTTCTTTCCCCTCTCTAATCTCCACACGAAGCCCAACCCGCTCTAAATCGGAAATAAGCTCTGCAAGTTTCGCTGCCTGTTCAGGCGAAACAGATGCATGTACTGGAAAAAGCAGCCCTTGCGAAGAGACAGGAATCTCCCTAAGGTACTGTTCATACAAAATGCGCTGGTAAGCCCTGGATATGTCTATGAGCCATACTTCCTCCTCTTTTCGCAAAACAGCGTACCGTCCGTAAAGAACCATACATTCATTCACGGTTGGGGAAAGCGGAGTCTCGACGATACGAGGCTCTTGAACAAGGGCATTAGCCGATGAAGCGATACTATTCTCAGTGGGAAGAGAGGATATGGACTCAGTGCTTTTTTCTATCCAATCAATAGAAGGAGTCAAGCGCCCGAGGGCCACAGCTTTTCGGACTATGCTGTACAGCATAGCTCTAATCTCCATCTCCTTCAATAGGCGAACCTCGGTTTTAGAAGGGGTGACATTCACATCCACTTGCGAGGGGTCTATGGTCAGAAATAGCCAGTACAAAGGCCGCTGTTCGCCTCGAAAGAACGGCTTATACACCTGCATAAGAGCTTGTTGAAGCCCAGCATGCCGAATGTACCGCTGATTGATAAACAAGAAGCCATCCTTGTTCTGAGTAGGTGTAGCCTCAGGTAAGACTAAGAAGCCCTGTACCTGAAAAAAAGGGGTAGTTTCATCTACTGGTACTAAATCTTCTGGCTGAACTTCTGGGTGTAGAGCGAGAATGCGCTCTCGAAGGCTGGTAGCTGGAAGGTCAAAAAGAAGAACGCCATTGTGATGATAGCGAAAGTGCCGATCGGGATGGGGATAAGCCAGCCGAAAAAACTCTTGGAGATTATGACGATGCTCCGTCACATCAGAACGCAGAGACTTTCTACGAACAGGAAGCCGATAAAAAAGCTTCTGTACGGTCAGCGTCGTCCCCGCAGCACACCGATAAGGCTCCACAAGGAGCTTTTTACCGAAAGCCATATGCACATGCGTTCCGAGCATGTCCTGGTGCCGACGAGTGAAAAGATGTACATCCGCCACCGCTGCGATACTGGCTAGCGCTTCTCCACGGAAGCCCTTGGTCAGAAGGTGATATAAGTCTTTGGCGGAGCTGATTTTAGAGGTCGCATGCCGCTCAAAGCACAACTCTGCATCTATGGGGGACATTCCCACACCATCATCGCTAACCTGAATAAGGTCTTTGCCTCCTCGTTCCGTCCAGAAACTAATATGAAAAGCCCCAGCGTCTATGGCATTTTCTCCCAGTTCCTTCACCACCGATGCTGGACGGAGGACCACTTCACCCGCAGCTATCTGGTTAATCACCGACTCAGGCAGCACTCGTATTCGCTGCTCAAGGGCGTCGGTAGTCATACTTAAATCCACTCAAATCAGGCCTCTGGGGACGCTTCCGAGCCGTCTCGTACTTGTACAGCACCCATCCCAGCTCCTTGAGAAAGTATAGACCTCGCTTCCAAGGATATCCTGAAACGGGGGGACTATTGAGGTTGCCTTCACCCACATAAATCACAGAAGACAGAAAAAACTCTACCCCCAAGTCAAAATCCACTATGTAAGCCACGTCGGACAGATATCCGTAAGCTAACCCGACTTTATTGAAAATGCGTATCCGAGAGGGTAAGCGTACAGTATCGCTTCCCCCCATCAGAAAATACTTACGCACGCCGTCGTGATATTCCTTGAGGTCGTAGTCGGGGTCGCGAGCTTCGGAAGGATACATAGACAGATAACGCCGCAATAAATGATAGGCATCCGCACTCAGTTGAAAGCGTTCTGAAGGGCGTACAGCCTTCGGAAAAATCAGACTAATGAGCATAGTATGTGCATCTTTCAGACTGAGAGCATTTGCATTTGGCATGAGAAGGTAGGGATGCTTCTCATACGGGTGAGAGGGCATGTTTTCTGAACAAGTTTTAGGAAGGGAGAAAAGGGGGGTATTTTCCCGCAAAAAGACGACCTGCTCAGCACAAAGATTTTCCTGGGCGCTGCAGCTCCTCCCGAGCCGATGCCCTATGTAAGCTGAAGTATATCCCCGCTGCCGCAGCGTATAGGTAGCATGAACAGGCCCTACCAAAGCATAGAAGTAATCAAATGTAGGATTGTCACTAAACACCATCTGCCGCCGAATGCAGTCCGCCGCAGAGTAGGGTTCTCTTTGAATCTGGGCAAAACATCCCTTGGATTCTGCTTCTAAAACGAATGGGGTCTTTACAGTGATGCCCTGAGCTTTTAGACGCTCTATGCGTTCCAGAGCGAGGGCGCAAAGGGGCAGCTTGACTAAACTCGCAGGATAGAAGTACTCGGTCGTATCCAACCGAAAAGCATAGTGGCGAAGAATGGGTCTGTTTTGGGCATCTCTATTCACCTGGGTGTAAATGATCTGGATGTGATAAGCCTTCGCAGCTCGGAGATAGCTTTGAAGATGAGGAGCTTTTTCAGCTAAAAAGCGACCAAGCCAGACTGTATCGGGTGCAGAGAGGCTATTTACCTGCGGACGATAGGGTTGCGGTGGGATAAACCCAATACTAAAAGTAAATCCAAGCCACACGAAAAGCGTGCCTCTCATACACAAGGGCAGGGAATGGGGTCTTTATAGAGACAAATATACGCATCATCCAACGCCTTTTCTTGAAGAAAAGCTCCCAGTGTGGGTCTACGCTGAGAAGCCAACGGCGATGCTCACGAGCCCGGATTGTGGAAATCGGCTCACGCCCATAGCCGCCTAAAAGCCCCCGTGCGCCATGCCCGATAGCTAAACCGAGAGGAAACTTTTCATGAAGTAAAACTAACCAGTAAGTTTGCCCGTTGTAATCCTTGAGTATTTGAGAAACCCCACGCCCAAGAGCCTCAGGGCGCTGCGCAGCATACGGAGAAGGAAAAAACGAAAACCGGACATCCACCCGCCAAGGAGACGAGAGCGTATTTATCCAGAAAATACCTGAGCCAACAGTATTGGACAAAGCATCCCAAAGCGAAGCCCCCCACTTAGGAAAAAAACCATCCACCAGCTCTATACTCGTCTGAAAGCTCCAAGCTAATACCGCTCCCAACCGCCGTGCCGCCGCAGGTGAGTACCCACAAAACCTCGCCCAGTCATGATACACCCAGCTCAGATGATAGGTAGTCCAGACGTGTCCGAGCTTATCCATTTGCTTCCATTCTCGCCCATCGTCAAAGAGCCGCCATCCTTGCGCCATTCGCCAGTCATACCAAGCCAGAAAGGGCGCACCATAAGTGCCCGCATAACTAGCAAATACCCCCCCAAAAAATAACTCGGGACGCTTAGTCGTATCGGCGAAAAATATCGCCAGAATAATACCCAGCTCAGTAATCAAATCCCGTCTCAGCAGCTAACCAGCGGAAATACTCAGGCAGCCCCTGCGTGATTGGCACTTGAAGGATCGCAGGCACGCTATAACTGTGTTCTCTCCTGATAACCTTTTCTATCGCCTCATAGTAGGAGTATGGAGCTTTGAGTATTAGGAGAGTTTCCGCACCTTCTTGAATCTGCCCTTCCCACCAATACAGGGAGTGTATTGTAGGCAAGATATTTGCGCAAGCAGCTAACCTCTGCTCTATCACTGTCTTAGCCAAATGCTTCGCCTCTTCTAAATTCGCGCAGACGACATACACCAGCATAAACTCTGGCTGCTCCATGCGACGAAGGTAAAAGAAGTCCGCAAAGAAAAACCCATAAATAAAGTTCATCCCACCGATAGAGTAGGTGGTGCGGGGAACTTCCTGATATTTTTGTCATATGCAGCAAAGAAATCTATCTTCCTCATGCGACCTCTACTCAGGCACTTCTTTTATCCTTTGGAAAGGAGCATGAGGAATCACCTTCGCCTTGTCCTCTTCATAGTAGAAGTTTGCCTCAGGGCGGCAATCGCGGGCACCCTCATATTCCTATGGAGAGTGCCAGCTTCTTACTTTGATGGCGGCGCGGACATATGCTACTGGAAAGTGCATTATGGCATAGAATGCCCAGGCTGCGGACTCACTCGAGGTACGCAACATATGCTTCATGGAGAGTGGAAAACTGCCATAGAGTACAATCCTCTGTCCGCCATTGTCACAGGGCTAATCGTGGCGGTTTGGACGCTCAACTGGTATGGACTGTATAAAATAGTCAAGCAGTTTCCTGACCTCAATACCCCTACGCAAAAAGTTATACGAAAGTGGCTTGTGAAGCTGGACTTCGTAAAACAGGCAGCTCCCAAGGCAGACGCTTCTTCGTAGCTTTGCCCTAATGAGCGAGCAGACGCTGACCTCTACTCAGGACTACACAGCGGCGTCCATACAGGTTTTAGAAGGCTTGGAGGCTGTACGCAAACGCCCCGCCATGTACATCGGTGATGTAGGAATTCGAGGGCTTCACCATCTGATTTTTGAGGTCGTAGATAACTCCATAGATGAAGCAATGGCGGGGTACTGCACAGAGATAGAGGTAACCCTCCACGCAGACGGCTACGCCACCATCAAAGACAATGGACGCGGCATCCCCGTAGATACCCATCCGACGGAAGGACGCTCTGCATTAGAAGTCGTGATGACGGTCCTCCACGCAGGAGGTAAGTTTGACAAACGCACCTACAAGGTCTCTGGAGGGCTCCACGGAGTCGGCGTATCATGCGTAAATGCCCTCTCTGAACATTTAGAGGTACGCGTGTATCGGGATGGTCAAGTTTGGTATCAATCTTATCGGCGAGGCATACCTCAGGTACCTGTCGCCCCCATAGAAAAGACGCGCCTGCGCGGCACCGAAGTGCACTTCAAGCCAGACCCCTCCATCTTTCCAGTGACGGAGTTTCAGTTTGATATCGTAGCCAATCGCCTGCGCGAGCTTGCATACTTGAATAAAGGGGTCAAAATCACCCTGAAAGACGAGCGAGACATAGATGAAGAAGGGCGACCCCTCACGAAGGTGTTTTATTCTAAGGGGGGGCTGCCAGAGTTTGTCAAATATCTCAATCAAGGCAAAAGCCTCCTCCATGATCCCGTGGTCATAGAAGGTACAGACAGTGAAGGCTTGTACCATGTGGAAGTTGCCTTCCAATACAACGAGACCTTCAACGAAAATCTTTTTTCCTACGTCAATAACATCCGCACACACGAGGGCGGAACGCATGTAATGGGCTTCCGTAAAGCTCTGACCCGAGTCTTCAAAGCGTATGGGGAAAAAGAAGGATTTTTCAACAAGATAAAGTTTGAGGTCTCGGGAGATGACTTTCGGGAAGGGCTCACGGCCGTCATTTCAGTGAAAGTGCCTGAACCGCAGTTTGAAGGTCAAACCAAAACTAAACTTGGCAACTCCGAAGTCGCAGGCATCGTGGAGAGTATCGTCGGGAAGGCTCTCACAGAATACTTAGAAGAAAACCCCCGCGTCGCTCGGGCTGTTTTAGAGAAAGTCCTACTGGCGGCAGAAGCCCGATATGCCGCACGCAAGGCCCGCGAAATGGTCCAGAAAAAGGGAAGTTCAACAGGTGGAGGACTACCTGGCAAACTTGCCGACTGTTCCAGCCGAGAGCCAGAAGTCTCTGAGATATTTCTCGTGGAGGGGGACTCCGCAGGTGGTAGCGCCAAACAAGCGCGGGACCGCCGCTTCCAAGCTATCCTTCCCTTGCGAGGAAAGATTCTCAATGTGGAAAAAGCTAACCTCACCAAAGTCTATGAAAACGAAGAAATCAAAAACATCGCTATCGCTCTGGGCATGGGGAAATTTGACCCCAAAGGCATCCACGAAGCTGATTTAGAGAACCTCCGCTACCATAAAGTCATCCTAATGACCGACGCTGACGTAGACGGTAGCCATATACGGACGCTGCTACTGACGTTTTTCTACAGATACATGCGCCCGCTGATTGAGAAAGGTCATCTATACATCGCCTTACCCCCATTATATCTCGTGAAAAAAGGCCAGCAGCAGCGGTATTGCTGGACAGAGGAGCAGCTTAAGGCTACCATAGAGGAGTTCGGAGGTGATGAGTCCAAGCTGACAATCCAGCGATACAAGGGGCTGGGCGAGATGAACCCTGAGCAGCTCTGGGAAACTACAATGAATCCTGAAACGCGCACCCTTCAACAGGTCTCCATAGAAGATGCCGCCGAGGCAGACGAAACCTTTTCTATCCTAATGAGCAAAGAGGTAGCCCCGCGCAAGCGCTTCATTGAACAAAATGCCCGCTACGCGCGCTTAGACATCTGAGACTATTCAGACAGTACCGACGAAAGGGCTCTCGCCAGTCCGCTCTCCTCAAATGCCCGGGTAGGGGAGAAAGAATCCCCATACCACGGAAGCTCGCCC
This sequence comes from Bacteroidia bacterium, assembly GCA_025057135.1. GTDB lineage: Bacteria > Bacteroidota > Bacteroidia > SpSt-205 > SpSt-205 > SpSt-205. The sequence goes on from JANWXY010000027.1 coordinate 9,304, forward strand.
AACGGCTTGAATGTCCGTCGGAAATACGCTTCACTGGGATCGCCCGTAGTGCCATTTAGAACGACGCCGAGAAGGGGTATTCCTTTTGCGTGCAGCGCTTGGAGGGAAAGCCATGTATGATTCATAGCTCCAAGATAGGGGCGCACTACGAGCAGAACAGGATACCCCCAGTGGGCAAAAAGGTCTATCAAAAAATGCTCTTCCGTCACAGGCACGAATAATCCCCCTGCACCTTCTATCACTATCGGCTCCGATGGAGGCGGAGCGCATAGAGCTGCCCAATCTATTGATATACCCTCGGCTTGAGCAGCGACTAATGGAGCTGCCGGCAGCAGGAGCCGATACCGTTCCGGATAGGTGGAAATCCCCCATGCTTTTACAGTCTCTGTATCTGTGGGGCTACCGGTCTGTACTGGTTTCCAGTAAGCCCAACCAAGTCCTGCAGCCACAGCCGCAGCTACCCGAGTCTTGCCCACATCGGTATGTATCCCCGTTACGATGATGCCTTTCATAGCGCAAAGCAGTTTATATGTATTTTCGCCGCATGGAAAAAGCTATCATCCATTTAGGTGAGCAAACATACGAGCTAGATGTAATAACAGGGTCAGAAGGGGAGAAAGCTTTGGACATAGGCAAGCTCAGAGACAGAACAGGTTATATCACCTTAGACATCGGATACAAAAATACCGGCTCTACCATCAGCCAGATAACCTTCATAGATGGCGAGCAGGGTATCCTACGATACAGAGGATATCCCATAGAGCAGCTGGCAGAGTTTTCCACTTACTTGGAAGTAGCCTACCTACTGATTTATGGCGAGCTTCCGACCCGGGCTCAATTAGAAGCCTTTGAAGAGCGAATCAAAGAGCGCACGCTTATCCATGAAGATATCAAGAAGTTCTTTGATGGATTTCCCTCCTCTGCGCATCCCATGGGGATATTGGCTTCCGTCGTGTGTTCGCTTTCTTCTTTTTATCCGGAATCTTTGGACCCTTATGCCCCAGATGAGGTCATAGAACGCAATATCATCCGTCTGCTGGCTAAGATTCCCACGCTTATTGCATGGATTTACAAAAAGCGAAAGGGGCACCCTTATATCTATCCACGAAATGAACGCAGCTATGTGAATAACTTCCTGTACATGATGTTTGGCATGCCCACTTATGATTATGAGCCTGATCCCCACGTAGTGGATGCACTGGACAAGCTCCTTATTCTGCATGCCGACCATGAACAAAACTGCTCTACAAGTACCGTGCGCACAGTGGGTTCCTCTCTGGCAAATATCTATGCCTCGGTATCGGCGGGCATTTGTGCCTTATGGGGCCCGCTGCACGGCGGCGCTAATCAAGAGGTCATAGAAATGTTGGAGATGATTAAAGCGGACGGCGGGAATATCTACAAGTGGATAGATAAAGCCAAAGACAAAAACGACTCTTTTCGTCTGATGGGATTTGGGCACCGAGTATATAAGAACTTTGACCCTCGGGCCAAAATCATCAAACAGGCGGCAGATCAAGTCCTAAACGTTTTAGGTATTCATGACCCTGTGCTGGATATTGCAAAGAAGCTGGAAGAGGTAGCGCTCAGCGACCCTTACTTCATAGAGAGGCGCCTATATCCAAATGTGGATTTCTACTCTGGTATTATTTATCGGGCGATTGGCATACCTGTGGAAATGTTCACGGTGATGTTTGCATTTGGGCGGTTGGCGGGCTGGTTAGCCCAGTGGTGGGAAATGCGCAGGGCTGGGGAGCCTATCGTGCGTCCTCGCCAGATATACACAGGACCTGTCCTGCGAGAATACATCCCCATCGCTAAACGCGGCTAATGTCTGTTCTATTTCGTCGGAAACCGCTATCAGACCCAGATACCCCGAAGCTCAAGCGCATACTTTCAGTACTTGACCTGACCGCCATAGGCGTAGCCGCCATCATAGGCGCAGGAATTTTCAGTACGATAGGTGAAGCGTCAGCAAAAGCTGGACCTGCGGTTACGCTAGTGTTTGTGATTGGAGCTATCGTAGCAGGGCTCTCTGCCCTCTCATATGCTGAGATGGCTTCCAGCGTTCCACTCTCTGGCAGTGCTTACACATATACTTATGTAGTTTTCGGCGAAATAGTCGCTTGGGCGGTAGGCTGGATGCTTGTGTTAGAGTATGCTGTGGGAAACATCGCCGTGGCTATTTCATGGTCGGGATACTTCCAAGCGCTATTGGGAAGCTGGGGTATACCTCTGCCGCAGTATTTAGTACAAGACCCACTCTCCCTCTGGCGAGAAGCCCAGCAGTTCTCGGCTACGGGTGATATTACCTTTCGCCCGGCTTACGAAGCATGGCAGGCAGCCCCGCGAATTTTAGGCATACCGATAGTTATGAACCTCCCCGCTCTGCTAATCACAGCGGTGATCACCCTCATAGCCTACATCGGCATCAAAGAGAGCCGCACAGCCAACAATCTCATGGTGGCTATAAAAGTAGGCGCTGTGCTACTGGTACTCGGAGTTGGGGCATTTTTTGTAGACCCTGAGCGGTGGCAAAACTTCATGCCGAACGGCTTTACACAAACGATGCGTAGTGTGGGGGCGGTTTTCTTTGCCTATATCGGCTTTGATGCTCTATCTACCACAGCAGAAGAAGCTCAAAACCCTAAACGGGACCTTCCGCTGGCGATGATCCTTTCATTAGCAATCTGCACGCTTCTGTATATTGGCATAGCCCTGGTACTCACCGGATTAGTACCTTACCAGGAGCTGTCTATTCCAGACCCGCTGGCTTATGTTTTTGGGAAACTTCCCTTATCACCCACGCTCCGACAAGTTCTGACAGGAGTGATTGCCATTAGTGCTGTGGTGGCTATGGCGAGTGTATTGCTGGTTTTTCAAATCGGGCAGCCTCGGATATGGTATGCCATGAGTCGGGATGGTCTGCTTCCCCCTGCACTTGGAAAGGTTCATCCGAGGTTCAAAACCCCCCATGTCTCCACGATTCTGACTGGATTAGTGGTGGCGGTACCGCTTTTTTTCTCCTCCCTTCATGCCGTAGTGGATATGACCAGCATGGGGACTCTCATGGCTTTCGCCGTAGTAAGTGCAGGTGTAGCCTATCTTCACCATGCTCCACCGCCCGGATACGCTCCTCGCTTCCGCGTGCCTAAAATTCCTGGTCGCTGGCCTTTTCTCGTCATGCTCTCTATGAGCCTTATTTGGAGCTATCATGTCAATCCTGAAAGCTTAGCAGCCTTAATAGACCCTACACGAGGAGGGGAGATATGGCGCTACAGAATACTCCTTTTGCTACTGATACCATTCGGATACTTCACCGTACGGTATAATCTCTCTCTGCTACCAATGCTCGGGATGTTTAGCGCCTTGTATCTGATTGTAGAGTTAGGTACTGAAAACTGGCTGCGACTGGGAGTGTGGCTTTTGGTTGGATTAGTTCTATATTTTGCTTATGGCTATTGGCACTCTTCCTTGCGATGGGGAAATAAGCAGACTCCCCCCCCCCTCAATACTTAGTAAGAATTCTACCTTTGTCTCGTGGCAAATCTGGAGCGCTTGCGGGAGGTGGTTGCAGAGCTGCGGGAAAAGTGCCCATGGGACCGAGCCCAAACCTTTGAAAGTCTCATGCCTCTGACCTGGGAGGAGACAGCGGAGCTCATAGAAGCTCTTCAAAATGGCATACCCGAAGCCATTACTGAAGAGCTCGGGGATGTTCTCCTTCATGTACTTTTTTATGCCCAGCTGGCAGAGGAAAAAGGCTGGACCACTATTGAGGAGGTCATAGAGCGCCTTACCCAAAAGCTTATCGCTCGCCATCCTCATGTGTATGGGACGGCACAGGTTCAAGATGCCAGAGCAGTAATAGCCCGTTGGGAAGCCATCAAGCGTGCTCAGAGGGGCTCCTCCCCTCTGGCAGGCATACCAGAAAGACTACCGCCTCTCTTACAGTCATACCGCTTGCAGGAAAAAGCAGCAGCTCTGGGATTTGACTGGGCTAATCCCCAAGCATTATACCCCAAGCTGGAAGAAGAATTGTCAGAACTGCAAAATGCTTTACAAACCCAGGATTACGAGTCTGCTGCCAAGGAGCTAGGCGACGTCCTTTTTGTACTTGTGAATCTCGCTCGGCATCTCCGTATAGACCCCGAACGCGCCCTCTCCGCCACTAATCAAAAATTCAAGGCGCGATTTGCTTGGATGGAACGCCAAGCCCAACAGGACCATAAAGACCTCTCCGCATGCTCATCAGAAGAGTTAGAATCATACTGGCAAGCATCCAAGGCCTACTATCCCTAAAAGCTCAACGATGGGATACAAGCCTCACCCTACCAGGGTGTGAGAGCTTAGTGCGAGAAGGCTCTTATGTGTGGGCATTTTCGTATGACAGGCGGATTGCGACCGAAGACACAAACGTAGAGGGACATCTGTACCGCTTTTCAGGTGTAGATAGCTTTCCATTTCTGCGAGAAGTCACCCCGATGGGGAAAAAATGGCACCCTTTTGGACTGGCGTATTTAGGGGGTTACTTGTGGTTCTCTCATGCCCCTAAGGGTCCGCCCACCGAAGTCTGGCGCTTTCATTGGACGGGAGAAAAGCTGGAAGCGCCGAAAGTCTGGCGTCATAGAGACTTTGTGTCTATTCAAGCGGTATGTCCCATAGATACCACCCGCTTTTATGTCGCTAATGACCGAAAAAATGCCGCACGCTGGCATTTAGTAGCGGGATTTTTTATTAGACGGGTGCGCAGTAGCCTCATACTCTGTGAAAGCGATACCTGCCGCAAGGTGGCAGACCGAATTCCTTACGCAGCCGATGTAGCCTACCTCCCCCAAATACAGTGGCTTTTTGTCAGCACAGCTTTTCGCAGAGCCTTGTGGGTGTATCAAGAAAATGGCATGCCCATTTCTCTACGCTACGTGCGGCGCATTCGACTCCCAGGCTACCCCGATAATATCTCCGTAGTAGGCGATAGCACACTTTGGGTAGTGTGCCATAAAAAGCTCACAGCGTGGGCACGAAGTTTAGCTTTCGGCGGGACACGCAGTCGCTGGCTGATAGCAGAGGTCCGCATACTTCCAGAAGGACAATACCGAGTACGCACCTTATATAGAGCTCCCAAGGGATATGCCACGGCCAGCATAGCTATCCCCATGGGCGATTACATATATGTCGGTAGTGTATTTGAACCGACTCTTCTACGCCTCAAGGTATCGGAAACCATCCCCCCCGATGCCTACCTACCCAGTACAATCTCTGCTTTCGGATCCACAACGCCCTAATAGGCTCAGAGGTCAAAAACTGCTTTTCTCCTCCATTCCGCCAGATGATTTGATTCCCACGCCAGAAGGCCTTTCCCGCTCGGGAAGCGATGGCACCATGTACCTCAGCGGGAATGTGCTCTTCACCGATAAAGTTACCCCAAGTGTCATACTCTACAATGCGACGCTGTGCCGTATCTACGACATAGACTCTGTCAGATTCAGCATAGAGGGCTACCACCCCTGCGAGGGAGCCTGGTCCATACACCTTTCCCCCAAAACGCAATAGGACTCGTCCAAACGCATCCACTTTGACTATCTCTTGACTCTCTCTCAAAAGAAGATAAAGCTCTCCACCACTACCCCCAGCGAGAAGTACTGGGTAGCCCTCAGACACCTCAGGGGGAAGCTGGGCATATGTAAGCCTCTGGAGGGGCTGCAAGTTTGTACCGAGGAGAAAGACCTTCTGACCATCAGCGTCTAAAACATACAGCTGCTGATTACCGAGGGGAGCGAGGGCAGTGATACCAAGAAACCCCTCCTCCCCTGGCACGCCCCCAATCCGAGTAAGCGAATCGTATTTCGGTGCCCAAACTTTATACAACGCTCTCTCCTCCCCACTCCACCCGTATAGATTATACACCTCATCTACGGCGAAAAGTGACCACTGAGCGGGTAAATCAAACTCCACCCCTTGTGCGTACAAGTAAATGCACCATACCCCCCACAATCCTCTTCTCAAAGTGCTCCCATCAATCAAAAAAACAAGTGGCAGAAGTTGGCATATACCATCGCTCAGAAATCCCATCAGTCAGAAAGGGTTCTTTGGCGATTGACCGATAGAGGTCTTGCAGGCTTTTTCGCTTGTACCTACACCGGAGGGACGACCTGAGCACCGACTATCCATGGTAGCGTCTGTATGTAGGAGAGACTTTCACTTCGCAGCGGCTCATCCAGCTCATACACTTGGAGGGCGAGATCATCTTTAGCTCGGCGGCTTACAGTGAGTGTGGCGATATTCACATTGTCATAAGCCAGAATAGCTGAGAGAAAAGCCACAGCGCCTCGGACATCACGCGCCCTTACCACGAGGGTGTAAAGCTGCCCCGTGAAATTCGTATGCAGACCATCTATCCCAGAAATCAATATAAGCCCGCCCCCACGTGAGATGCCCTCTACTTCTACACGCCGCTCCCCGCGCTGGGCACGGATGAATAAGGTATTGGGATGACTTTTGGCAGAACTGATGACAGGATCAAAAGTGTAAGCAAGCCCTGCCTCGTCAGCCAAAGCCAGAGCATCCCGAATACGCTCATCATCTACCGCAAACCCCATGAGACCCGCTAAGGCCGCCCTATCGCTCCCATGCCCTTTATATGTCATAGCAAAGGAGTTGTAAAAGGTAATGTCTGCCCGCTCGGGAGCCCCCCCGAGGAGGAAGTGCGCTACCCGAGCGATCCGCACCACCCCTGCAGTATGCGAACTGCTTGGTCCTATCATAATCGGACCTAACATGTCAAATATGCCGCTCGGCTCCTGGCTCATCAGAATCGGGAACGATTGGAGGGCGCTGAAATGAAAAACAAAGATAGCTGCCCCACGATGCCTTCTATCCGATCTCGAGCAGGACCTGGTACGCCTTCCAGTTGAGGGGTCTGAGGACGCCGACGCAAATACAGTAGGGCAATTTCACCGTGTGGACTCATCTGCCATGAAAATCCCACCCCCCAGCCAATACCATTTACAGACAACGAAGATGAAGCGCCGGGAATAGTTTTTCCATTGGCATCACGACACTGAGCGTTCATACGAAACACCAGTCCCTCCCCAAAAGGCGAAAATGCCCTTCGTAGAGGACGCACTCTCACGCCGATCCCGACAGAGTTCCAGCGAGTCTGAGAAAACAAGCCCCGCTGACGCTCCTGACTGATAAATCGTCCCAGTTCCACACACAAGGTGGGCTGTAAGCGCTTTTTCGCTGAAAAGCGTACCCCCATTACACCCATCCCGTAAAAGCGATGCCAAATTTCATTCGGCGCCACGAGGTCATTTTGGCTGGTATGCCCTCCCCAGCCGCCGAATAAAGCGATTTGGAGCCACACCCAACTCACTCTCCCAAATGTAGAATTTTCCCCGCACGAGCAAGGGTAGTACGAAACTTACGCAGATGCTTTTGCCGCTGAGTCAGGTCAGAAAGTCGCGTGATGTCCCGCTCCCGGGCTGCCTCGGCTACCTCCATTTGGAGCGCCTCTTCGTAAGCATTCAAAGCCTCCAAAAGCGAGAGCCAAGCCACCTGGACTTTTTCCCATGACATATACGAAAGGTAGAGACTTGTGGGGAAAAGTGGCAGAAAGTGTAGATGCGTGTACCTTTGTGTCGTTGTTTCTCTTCGGAGAATATACGGCTCGGCTGGATGCGAAACGGCGCTTTGGTATGCCGAGCGTGCTGCTTACCCTTCTACCTGAGGGGGCACGCAGTGATTTTGTGCTCCAGCGAGCTCCTGATTCTTGTCTGTGGCTCTATCCTCTACCCGTTTGGCGCCGTGAGTTAGAAACGCTTTACGAAAAAATCAACCTCTTCACTCCGGAGGGGCGGAACTTCCTTCGCCTATATCAAGCTGGTGCCCAACCAGTTAGCTTAGATAGCGAGGGGAGGCTCTTATTACCGAAGCCTTTCTGCGATTATGCTGGTTTGCAGGCAGAAATCATACTCCTCGGCATGCGAGACCGCATTGAAATCTGGTCCGAATCGCGCTACACCGCGTGGAAGGCTGCCCATGAGTCTCATTTCTCGGAATGGACCCAAAAGTTCCTCGGAGAAGCCCCATGAAGGTATCCTACCACTACCCTGTCCTTCTCTGGGACTCTGTGGAAGGGCTCCTCACTAATCCTGAAGGCATATATGTAGATGCGACTTTCGGAGGAGGAGGGCATGCTGAGGCCATCTTAGCCCACCTGAGCCCGTATGGCTCTTTATATGCCATAGACAAGGACCCCGAAGCCCCATTTCATCGCATACAGGATCAGCGATGTCGTACCATCCGAGGGGATTTCCGAGATATAGAGGCTTTACTGGCCCGGCAAGGCGTTACCGCGGTGCATGGCATATTGGCAGATTTAGGCATTTCCTCGCACCAGGTGGATACGGGTGACCGAGGTTTCAGCTACCGCAAAGAGGCTCTTTTAGACCTTCGGATGGATCCGACCACTGGCGAGCCAGCGTATCGCTGGCTGCAGCGGCAGACCCCTACTCGGTTAGCCGCTATCCTTCGGACGTATGGAGACTTACCTAAGAGCCGTCGCTTGGCTGAAGTTATCCTACAGCGATGGCATACAGGCTTCACGACAAAAGCACTCGCTGAATGCGCTTATCTCGTTTATGGCCGAGCTGCAGATAGGTATCTCTCCCCGCTCTTTCAAGCTATACGCATAGCCATCAACGATGAACTTGGCGCCTTGGATGCTCTCTTGAATGCAGCGGACAACCTCATAATGCCCGGTGGCAGACTTGTAGTCTTGACCTACCACAGCGGTGAAGCCCGTCTCCTCAAAGCTCACTTGCGTCGCCCCCACCAGATACATCCTATCACTGGGCAGCAGGCTTTTCTCTGGCGGCTTCTGCGAAAGGTGAGCCCTTCGCCCGCAGAAGTGCAAAGCAACCCTCGTAGTCGCTCCGCCACATTATGGATAGCGGAAAAGCTATGAAGCCCATCCTACGAGTTTTGAATCCCTTCTACTGGTTGCCTCGCCAAGTAGGGCTCTGGCTATACATAGCTTTCTGGCTACTTGTGTATGTAGCGACCCAATACAGAGCAGAAATCAAGGTCCGTCAGCTCTACCAGCTCCGGCGTCAGCTCTCCGAAAAACGCGCTCAATATCTCCAACTCAACGCCAGCGTGAGCCAGAGACGAAGCTACTCTTCTCTCAAACCGGCTTTGGATAGTCTCGGATTAGAACTCCCAAAAGAAGCCCCGATTATCGTGCCGATCTATGAGTAAGACCTTGAAGCGGTTCTATATCTTCCTGATAGGAGCTGCACTTTTGTGGATAGGGTTTCTGATTCGGCTGGGCTACCTTCAATGGAAGTATCGCAACATCTCGCCTTATGACCCTTATACACAACGCCCTTATCTGAAACGAGTAGTTGGAGAACGCGGCAGCATATTTGGAAGAGATAATACCGTACTGGCTACAAGCATGCCCTTTTTCCGGGTAGCAGCGGACCCAGGGGCTTGGAGTGAAACAGAAGTGAAAGACTCCTTGAAACTCCTTGCAGAGGGATTGAGCCGCCTTTTCCCCGATGTGTATCCCAAACCCGAAAATGCCTATCGCTTTCTACATGAACGATGGAAATCTGGGGATAGACATGTGTATCTCTTGCCCTATAAGTTATTACTTACCTATGCGCAGCAGAAAGCTGTGGCAGAACTTCCTCTTTTACGTCACAAACCGGGTCGGCGCGCCTTAGTCGTAGAAAAAATCACGCACAAGCGCTCTTACCCCTATGGCAGGTTAGCTCGGGCGACTCTGGGCTATTTAGTCAATGACTCGGTGGCATGGCGAGGATTAGAAAGCGCTTTCCACGAGGTGTTGAGCGGAGAGGAGCGGTGGATTCTCGTGCATCGCCTACCGAATGGGATTGAAATCCCTTTGGAGGACCTCACCGAGTTTGAGCCGCAGGCCGGAGCAGATGTTTTCACAACTATAGACCCTCATCTCCAAGACATCGTTACCCAAGCCTTAGAAAATGCCATCAAACGCCATCAAGCCAAAGACGGTGTGGCGATTCTGATGGAAGTGACCACTGGGGAAATTTTAGCCATAGCTAATGCAGGAGAGGAGTTCAATCATGCGGTGAGTACGCTCTGGGAGCCAGGTTCTACATTCAAGGTAGCTACTGCCGCCGCTCTGTTAGAAGCCCAGGCGATTCAGCCGGATCAGCGTTTCCTCGTGCCCGCCAGCTTGAAGGTGGCTGACAGGACGCTCACTGATGGGCATGCGGGGGGCTCCATGACGTTTACCGAAGCTCTGGCGCGCTCAAGCAATGTTGCTTTCGCCAGCCTTTGTTACAAAACTTTTGGTCAAAACCCCGTTAGGTTTTACAGCTACTTGGAGCGCTTCCACCTTTTAGACAAGTCGGGGGTATCCCTTTACTCAGAGCCTAAACCGGCTTATATTCCCCCCAGGAGCAAATACTTCAATCCGACTACCCTCCCTTGGCTGGCTATCGGATATAACATTCGGCTGACCCCCCTCCAAATTTTAGCTTTCTACAACGCCATCGCTAACGAAGGACGCTGGCTGCCCCCTAAACTCGTACGGGAAATCCGATACCCTGACGGCCAGATTCGGGTACCAGAGCTTCCTCTCCCTCAACGCATTATGAGCGTTCAGACAGCTACGACGCTGCGCCGGCTACTCCGAAAAGTAGTAGAGGAGGGTACAGCCCAGAGCATAGCCAATCCCCTCTACACTATTGCGGGCAAAACCGGCACAGCCAAGAAGGTGGAGCGCGGTACTTATGTCAATCGGTACCGAGCCTCATTTGTGGGTTTTTTTCCCGCAGAGCGCCCACGCTACTCTTGCATCGTCGTAATAGACGACCCTCAAGAAGGAGGGATTTATGGGGCAGAAGTTGCCGCCCCTGTTTTCAGAGAAATAGCTGATGCGATAGTTTTTCGGGATTTACAGGTAGCTCCTCGGATGTTGGACCCTTTACCTGACCGCCTCCAACCTACCCTACCTGTCATGGTTCAGAAAAGGGTTGTCCCCTTGTACAATGTCCTCAGCATATCTACGCCCGATAGACCAGAAACACGATTCGTCCGCACACAGCCTAACACACATTATGTCCAGTTTTTACCACATAAAGCCCAACTTCCTGAGGCCGTCATAGGAATGAGTCTGCGCTCAGCCCTCGCTGAGTTAGAGAGTGCAGGTTATGCGGTTTATTGGCGAGGCAAAGGCCCGTTTGTTGTGCGCATAGAGCGCCGTTCTAATCGAGAAGTCCTATTAGAACTTGGAGATGAAGCGCCTTTCTGAACTGTTACGCGCCCTGCCTAAGGTTCAGGTATGGCAGACGGGCACCGAAGATGTCTCTATCACCCAAATAACCGCCGACAGCAGAGCGGTACGACCGGGCGCGCTTTTCGTAGCTTGGAGGGGCAAACAAACCGATGGGCATCAATACATTCCACAAGCTCTGGCAAAAGGGGCCGTCGCCCTACTCTTAGAAAAATCCTCAGAAGCCCCCGCTGACATCCCTGTCCTTCTCGTAGAATCAGCAAGGGAAGCTTACGCCTATCTTTCAGCAGCATGGTTTGACTTCCCTGCGGAAAAGCTCAATATCGTCGGCATCACAGGCACGAACGGCAAAAGCTCCACGACTTACTATTTGTACCAGCTCCTGAGGGGCTTAGGCAAAAAGGTAGGACTCATAGGCACAGTTTTCTGCTTAGCAGAGACGGAGACCCTGCCCGCTACGCTCACCACCCCCGACAGCTATGAACTGCACCGGCTTTTCCGGCACTTCGTAGAAAAGGGGATTACGCATGCAGTGATGGAAGTCAGTTCCATCGCCTTAGACCAATATCGTACAGCTGGGCTCAACTTCGCCGGAGCTATATTTACCAATCTCAGTCACGATCACTTAGACTATCACGGCACTTTCACCGCCTATCGGGATGCTAAAAAGAAACTCTTTGATGGGCTCTCTCCCCAAGCTTTTGCCCTTACGAATGCTGACGACAAACATGGCACTTTCATGCTGCAAAATACCGCCGCTGAGAGATACGCCTACACACTGGAAGGGCGTGCAGATTTCAGCTTGCGTCTGCGCGAAGCCGGCCTATGGGGCATAGAATATGATTTGGCTCTAAGGTATGGTGAAGTCCAGACTAAAAAGCAGGGCATTCCCCTGATTATAGAAGAGCTTGGGCCGCTTAGTGCTTCTCTTTTAGGACGATTTCAGGCATACAACCTCATAGCCGCACTTGGGGCCGCTTTCCTCTTAGAGAGAGGCACGGAAGCAGCGAGCTTAAGAGACCTCTGGCGAGAACTGGGTCGGCTTTCCACCCTTCTCCATACCCTACCGGGGCGATTAGAACCTATATCCCTGCCTGAGGGGCGACTTGGACTGGTGGATTATGCCCATACACCTGATGCGGTAGAAAAGGTTCTGAAAGCCCTCAGGCCTCTGATTCCAGCTGAGGGGAAATTATTTGCCGTACTTGGAGCTGGGGGCGATCGCGATCGCGCCAAACGCGGGCCAATGGCTCAAATCGCTGCCCTTCATGCAGATACAGTCATTCTGACAAGCGACAATCCCCGTTCTGAGGACCCTTTAGCCATCATAAGAGAAATGCTGGAAGGCGTACCATCCAGCCTACGCAGTAGAGTAGTCACTATCCCAGATCGCGCCGAAGCTATCCGTGTAGCTGTCCAACTCTCTCCACCTAAAAGCCTCGTGGCTGTGCTGGGAAAAGGACACGAGACTTATCAGGAGATTCAAGGAGTCCGTTATCCATTCAGCGACAGGGAAATCCTTCAATCGTTTTCGTATGCTCAATGAGCTGATGCGGTGGTTAGACGAGGCTCATGGTTTGCCGGGTATGCGCTTAGCCCAGTATATCAGTTTTCGCACCTTGATGGCTGCATTCACAGCAGGGGCAGTAGGTCTGCTTATAGGTCCCTTATTGATACGATGGCTGAAAAAAAATGCTTTCGGCGAGACCATACGCTCAGAAGGACCGGCTACTCATATAGGAAAAAAAGGCACTCCAACAATGGGGGGGCTATTGATACTTATCAGCTTGGCTATGGGAGCTCTCCTATGGGGTGAGTGGAATAGCGCTTATTTATGGGCTCTGCTGGGGCTTGCGCTCTGGTTGGGTACAATAGGCTTTTTGGACGACTGGCTCAAACGCGCCCGTAGTAAGAAAGGGCTTCCGCCTCGTCTCAAGCTGCTTGGACAAGTCGGCGGGGCTCTGTGGCTGACGATGCTTATGTTCTTCGAGCCCAGTTTTCACAGCACACGAGAGAGAGTCCGAGCTGATGGGCACATTCGCCTATCGCCTCTCCTCGCAGAAGTGGGCTTCAAACGGGGAGACAAACTCATAGCAGTAGCAGGAGAACCTTTTTCATGGGAGAATTGGCGGTTCAGGCCGACCCGAGCGGATGGAAGCGCGCCGACCTCTTACACGGTACAAAGAGAAGGACAAACCCTACACCTCTATATCCCCGAAGGTCGAGCCTTTACCATCGCCGCTGAGCTCTTCGGGCAAGCTAAACCCGAAAGCCTCTTTCTGACCAACCTACCTTTTGTCAAAAACCAAGAAATCGCCTACGGTACCTTTGGCGGTTGGGAAGCCCCTCTATGGCTTCGAGCCGTTATATATGGCCTCATCGTGCTCTTTATCCTGACTGCTACCAGTAATGCCTTCAATCTAACCGACGGACTGGATGGACTGGCTGTGGGAGTAGGCGCCATAGCATTCGTAAGTCTGGCAAGCTTTGCCTATTTCTCCAGCAATCGCATTTGGGCAGACTACTTCATGATACTATACCTTCCACATGCGGCGGAGGTAACGGTATTTGCTGGGGCGGTGGTGGGGGCATGTATTGCTTTCCTCTGGTATAACGGATACCCTGCCCAGGTCTTCATGGGCGATACGGGCAGCCTGATGCTTGGGGGATTGATTGGAGCTATCGCCCTAATGGTGAAAAAAGAGCTTCTCCTGCCGCTAATAGCGGGCATTCCTCTGGCAGAGACGCTCTCTGTCATGCTTCAGGTAGCCTACTTCCGCTACACGAAACGCAAATACGGAGAAGGTCGCCGCATCTTTCGGATGTCACCGCTGCATCATCATTTTGAGCTTAGCGGCTGGCATGAAGCGAAAGTAGTCATCCGATTTTGGATAGTAGCCGCGATTTTGAATGCCTTAGCCTTCATAACCCTCAAAATCAGATGAGCAGAATTGGCATTTGGGGGTTGGGAGAGAGCGGCGTCGGTGCAGCCCTCCTGGCGAAAAAACACGGATATGAAACTATTTTACTCGCAGATAAACCGCCTGCCCCCTCCTACGCAGAGAAGCTCACCGCAGCAGGGCTATCATGGCACATTTCCTCGGAGCCCCTCTCTCTCCTCAGAGAAGTGGATATTGTGATTCGTAGCCCTGGCATTCGCCCAGATAACCCCCACCTTCAAGCCCTGAAGGCTACAACTTCTGTCATTTCCGATTTGGAATGGGGCTGGCGGCACTTTCCTTCAACCGCACAGCTATGGCTAATCACCGGCTCAGCAGGAAAGAGTTCTACCACAGCCCTTTTAGCGCATACTTTGCGTACAAGCGGGCGACGCGCTATCGCCTGTGGAAATATCGGGTATAGCTTCTGCGCGGCGCTTGCCGAGGATTTACCCTATGACTACTATGTGGTAGAAGCCAGTTCTTTTCAGCTTTGGGATACTTTTTCGCTGATTCCCAACCTCATGGTGGTCACGGGCCTCGTACCTAATCATATTGACTGGCACGGCAGTTTGGAGGCTTATGTAGAAGCCAAGCTACACATTTTGCGCAGGCTATCCCCTGAAACGCACCTGATATTAGACGCAGACAGCTCGCTTCTGAAAGAGAAGCTCGAGACCTTTTCTACGAAAGCCAGAATCTGGCGATACGCTCAGAAAGCCGAGCCGGGCATACATGCATGGATGGATGGAAACCAACTCATATGTGATATGAAAAAGTCCGATGATACCGAAAGATGGGAAGTATCCTACGAGGGTACGCCTATTCAAGAGCTTCCCCAGCGGAAAAATGCCTTGGCAGCTGCCATTTCAGCCAGGCTGGCGGGGCTACGACGAGCGGATTTGCGCCGCTCCTTTGAGACAATAGAGAAAATGCCGCATCGCTTAGAGCAGGTAGCCCTAATCAATGGCGTCCTCTATGTGAATGACTCCAAAGCTACCACCACAGATGCGGTCTGGTACGCCCTGCAGAGTTTTGAGCGTCCAGTTATCTGGATAGCCGGAGGGGTAGATAAGGGGAATGACTGGGGTGAGATTTTAGATGTGGTGCGGGCTCGTGTCAAAGCTCTTATTTTGATTGGCATAGACCCTGAGCCCATTTACAGGGCATTCCACGACACTGTTCCTGTGATTGAGCGAGCTGGGTCCATGCAAGAAGCCGTGAATAAAGCTCAAAGTCTCGCCCAGCCAGATGATGTGGTGATTTTATCTCCCGGATGTGCGAGCTTTGATTGGTATCGCAGCTATGAAGAACGGGGTAACGCTTTCCGTGAAGCTGTCGCAGCTCTCCAGCGTACCGAAGATGCCTAAGCCATTTCGGATAGGTCTGCGCCGACTGCGCTCTTTATCCCCTAAAAGCATCTACCGCTTCCGAAGGAAAGTAAAGCGGCTACGAGTCTATTTAGCCCTGTATAACTTTCCTGCGGACCCGCCCAGCAATCCGGCATTAGATAAGCTTTTTCGCCGAGCGGGCAAGCTGCGTCAGGCTTACCTACACATGGAATGGCTCCAAACACTCGCCCCTGAATGGAAAAAAGCTGCGAAGGCGGAGATTAAGTATCGCAAGCGCAGGCTCAGAAAAGTCCTCAAACCCTCGATAAAAGAGGTTCAAAAAGCTATCATGGAGTGGGAAAAGAGATTTCCCGAGCCATGGACCACCGCCGAGGGAATGCAGCTGTGGCAAGACCAAGGACGACACTGGACAGACTTTCACAAGGAGAAGCTGAGGGCTTTTCCTCCCCCTCCCTATACGTCAGAGCAGCTTCACGACTTACGAACCCTCCTCCGAAAGTGGGAGCTGGCAGGATACTGGGCTGACCTCCCAGAGTCCCCCCCAAAAGGATTGGCCACACTCTTGGGAGAAGCGCGAGACCTCTACCTCCTTCAAAAGTGGCTACGCAAGGTCGGGGCTGAAGACTCCTTATTGGAAACTGTGCAAAACCTACAAGAGCAAAAAACAACAGAAGCCCTTGTACAGTGGGAAACTTGGCGGTCATCATAGGATATGCCTGGCTACAGGCTCTTCCGCTTCTTTGGGGTCCTGAACGCTTCCGTTATGAAGGGGAGAGAGCTCACTTTCAAGGGGCGCAAAGTTGGGCGCGACAACAGGATATTTTATACATAGACAGGCTGCCTCTCCCCCTACCCGTGGCACCGCCTTCACCTCTGGTGCCCCTGTGGGAAAAATACGCCCTATTTGACCTTCTCCGAGAGAATGCCCCTCATGAGTTAGAGAACTTCGCAGCAGAGGAAGCTCCCTCTTATCGAAGTGCTCTCGCCCGATTCTATGCCGCCAAATACGCCTTTCTCCGCAAGCAGTATGACAGGACGCTTGAATACTTGTCTGGTTTGAACCCCACGGAGTTTTCCCCCCTACTGCGTCAGGATATGCAGTTTATGGAGGGATACGCAGCATATGCGATAGGAGATAAAGGCAAGGCTATCGCTCGGTTGCGTCCTCTGACTGAAAAGTTAGGTCCTTTTCATGACGCAGCGAACTATTATCTCGGTCTCATCTACTATGAACGGGGGGACTGGCGCAGTGCCGCAGGGCATCTGGAAGCGGTACAAACGCGAGCCCCCTACGCACAGGAAGCACCGCTATGGCTGGCATACTCTCTGGGCAAAATCCCTGACCTTCCACGCTTGAAAGAATGGGGGGAGCGATGGCGCCGCCAAAATCCACCGCCTGCGCACGCCGACACACTCTGGGCCTTTATAGCGATTACCCTCGCCCAGGCTCAGCAGTGCAAAGCCGCTGAGGAGTATGCCGCTCTCGTGGAGTCTGACCCTTTGGTACGGCTACATTTAGGGATTTGTGCCTATAATCAGAATAGGGATACTCTGGCTCTACGCCTCTGGGAGCCACTCCTGAATAGAAGAGACTCACTAAGTACATGGGCCCGCTATGGATACGCTTCGGCTCTGGCCCGCTTGAGACGAAAGGAAGAAGCTCTGAGTATTCTATCTGGACTTTCCCCCTCCCCTACGGCACCTATCCCACAATCGCTCTGGCTCTCTGCGCAGTTGGCTTGGGACTTGCGTCTGCCGGAGTCGGGCCGAAGTGCGCTTTTAGCTTATCTGCAGTATCCTCATCTGCCTAAACGTCAAGAAGCTCTCCGCTTCATAGCCGAGTTTTATGCCGCCGAAGGTAAATATAAAGAAGCGCTGCACACCTTAGACACGCTCTCTGGGAATGAGTTAGACGAACCCAGGCAGCGGTTTTGGCTTATGGCGGGATTAGATGCTTTTGCAGAAAAACGCTACGGAGACGCAGAAAGTCTATTTACCCGAGCAGTGCATGCACGCGGCCCACACGCGGCCGTGGCTCTCTTTTGGCAGGCAGAAGCCCTCTATCGGCAAGGCGAACTGCGCTCTGCCATAGAAGCTTATGGTCGATTTCTTCGTCACCCCAATCACAAGAGCACGCCCTATACCGAGGAGGCGCGTTTAGCTATCGCATGGGCGTTTTTACAGCTTGGACAGGGGGAGGAGGCTCTCCGCTATAGCGAAGCCCTTCGCCGAGAAGCAAAAAATCCCCTACATTCGTATGCCACCTTCATATCGGCCGGCGCCTACTATCTGAGGAAGCGATATACCGAAGCCCTCTCACTCTATCAAAGCCTCATAGGGTCTTCTCTGCCTCAGGCCCAGGTGCGATACTATCTTGCGCAGACTTACATACGATTAGAACGGTATAGCGAAGCCGAAGCCGTACTGGCAGAGCTAAATCCCACTCTGGCAGGGGCAGACCTGGGACTGTACTTAAGAGCGGAAATATGCGCCTTATGGCTCAATCGCCCCTCCTGCACCAAAGCAGCGGCTGAGCAGCTTCTGCATCATTTCCCGAACTCACCCAAAGCCCCCTTAGCCCTAGCCCGCCTCGGTTTAGCCCAAGCTGAACTCGGAGAAAGAGAGGCTGCAATCGCTTCTCTGCAGCGCACGTTATCTGACTATCCAGCTTCTCCAGAGGCGGCAAAGATGGCTTTGGACGGACTACGGAGCCTCCTACCTACCGACGAGTATGATAAAATCTACCAAAGCTTCATGAGGCAGCTTCCCGCAGGTAGCGAGACTCGGCTGAGCTTTGAGCGGGAACGCTTACGGCAGCTTGCTGAAAATGAACGATGGAGCACCTTAGAAGCCGAAGCTGCTAAAGCAGCCGCACAGTACCCAGCTCTATCCGGAGAAGCTCTGGCTTGGCGTGCCCTCGCCGTTGAAAACCTCGGCGATACTTCCAGAGCACTTCAACTTTACCAGGAGCTTACCCTTTACCCAGAGCAGCGAGCGCGCGCTTGGGAACGGCTCGCTCGGCTACATGTGAGTAGAGGAGCACTCCAGCAAGCGCTCTCTGCTCAGGACTCTTTGATGCGCTATTTGCCTACGACAGGCTACCTTCGGGTACAAGGCCTGCTTATGTGGGCAGACCTGGCATCCGCTCTCGGAAAGTCAGACAGCGCCCGAATGGTACTATCTGAGCTCCTCAGCGATACCCTACTAAACGCCTTCTCACGTCAGCGCCTCCTCCTCAGCATAGCCAGCCTATGGGAAAAGTCTGAGAAGCCCGACTCGGCCATAAGTGCCCTTCATCGTGCCGTGGAAATAGACAAAAACCTCTTAGCTGCCGAAGCTTTATACCATCAAGCCCGGATATTTTATGCCCTCAAAAGACACGACCAAGCTCGGCAAGCCATCTACCGCTTGCGTGACGAAATGCCCCAGTACGTAGAGCCCCGAGCCCAAGCTTATCTGATACTTGCTCGGATATTTATAGACGAAAACAAGAGGAAATCCGCCAACCAGCTCCTAGAGAGCCTCATAGAGAATGCACCTAACGAGTCTATTCGTAAGGAAGCTCGCATCCTAAAAGAGAGCATTCCCCCTGCTCCACCAGATTCGCCTCCCCCTAATCAACCCAAACCTAAGCCCAAGAAGAAGTCCAAGAAGCCCGATTGAAACTTGACAGATGGAGAGCAGCCCCAAACGTACTCGCAAACAGAAATCTTATCCGTCCCGAGTATCCGAACTGCTTCTCCACTGGATATGGAGAAACCGACTATTTGAGTCAGCGGCGCTGCGTACTCTAAATGGTCAGGCCGTAGAAATCATAGAAACTGGCACCTTTCACCCCCAGGGACCTGATTTTCAAGGAGTTAAAGCCCGCATAGATGGAGTCCTGTGGATAGGTAGCGCTGAAGTAGATATAGCCCCGGACTCTTGGTATGCACACAAACACCATGAAAATCCAGCCCATCGCAGCACCATCCTCCACATCGTCTGGGACACCTCTCCCCATGCCCTCACCATAGATATGGATGGCCGGGAAATTCCTATCCTTCCGCTGGCTCCGGCGGTTCAAGCTGACATACTGCAGAGATTGCACACAGAACGGCCAAGCTTTCCCTGTGCAAGCTTGGCGCGCCTACTACCCGAGTCGGACTGGATCAGCTTATATGAGACGTGGGGAGAAAAGCGGCTGATAAGTCGCCATCGTACTTACCGCAGTGAAAGAGAGCTTTTTGAGGCATTCTGGCGAGCGCTCCTTTACAGCTTCGGAGCTCCTGACGGACAAGTTTTTCAACTTATCGCCGAAAGTCTCCCCTGGACAGTTTTTACTCGGTCAGCGGAGACCCTCGTGCAAAAGGAAGCTACGCTTTTCGGCATCGCCGGTCTCATGGAAAACCTGCCAGCCCCTCAGCATCCATACGAGCGAGAACTTTCAGACACCTGGCGCTACTTGAAACGAAAGCACAACTGGTGCAGTCTCAAGATTCGCTTTCGTCCAGCCCGTCCAGCGGCTTCGCCGTGGATACGATTAGCTCAGGCAGCTGCCCTCATTCATACCCATCCTAAGCCTGTCGAATTGCTTCTCCATCCTCCCGCAGCTCTACCAGTGCCGAGCCCATACTGGCTCAAACACTGGGCATGGCAGAAACCCTTAGCCATTCCCTTGCGAGCCGCTTCTCCTTTTCTATACCAGAATATACTCATCAATGTCCTTTATCCGTTCGGGATTTACTACCTGCGGTACCTCGGACGATTAGAGGAGGCCTTAGATATGGTAGATAAGTTTCGCCGCTGCGCTCCAGAGAATCATACTTATGCTCGCCTCTATGCCAAATGGGCTTATCCTGCTCGCAGTGCATGGCAAACTCAGGGACAAATCCAGCTCTGGCGAGACGCCTGTCAGCTTCAGGCCTGCCTTTCCTGCCCAATCGGAAAAGCCATTCTAACCAGGTAGTTTGCTAAAATAGCCTTACTCCCTTCCCTCCTCACCCACAAATAACCAGTGAGGAGAAATACCTCCGCAGCACTCGGAGCTTGATTGTGTTCATAACCTCTGAGGATTTTTTGAAAGTAAGAAAGTTTCGCAAAATAGGCGAGTTATCAGCTTGCATTCCTCTATGCACAGCGTCCGCCACTCCGAAGCCAACTGAAAACTACCGCTGTCTCCGAAGCTTTACGCATTTTGAAGCTGGTCAAGAAAAAGATAGGCTGACTATCCACGCATAATACCCCTACTAATGAGACTTCTGTCCTAACTCTTGCCACTTTTCTGAAAGGGCTGCTTTTAGACGCTGAGCCCGTTTTTCATTTATTAGATGCAGCTGCCACCTCCCTTTGACAATATCATCAGGCGTATGAGCCCATCCCATGCGCTTCCAAAAAATCACCTCACCCTCCAAATAAGGCTCCCCAGGGAGGATAGGCGAGGGATATTCCAGCTTGAGCCTCTCTAACTCTGATAAGTCAGGAACTATCTGAGACACCTCCATTCCCTCTGACATGGGGAGATTCAAAAAATGCCGATATATTGCCCTCATTGTATCCTCGCCCATCGCTCTAAAAGTGGTCCATTTTCCACCCATAAGATGTATGACCTTATGCTCCCGCCAAACTTCAATAACATGATTCCTAGCCAAACGCGCCGTAGATACCTGTGCATCAGCTGCTACGAGAGGTCTGAAACCCGCAAAGCGAGCGACCACTTCGCCTTCCACATCAAAGTAGCGTCTCAAATGAGTAAGCAAGTATTCTTCTTCACGCGGTGGTACTTCGGCATCCCAGGTAGGAGCATCAGCCTCTTCATCTGTAGTACCGACTAACCAAGTGTGATTTTCCCACGGTAGGATAAATAATACCCGTCCATCAGCTGTACGCGGGATAAGGAAGCCAGCTTTCAACTCTGGTAGATTGGCTAGGACTAAATGGCTTCCGCGGCTCACTCTTATGCGAGATGGAACCTCAGGACGGAGTTTTCGTCGCAGTACATCGCCCCACGGGCCCGTAGCATTTACAACGATATCCCCTGTCTCCTCATACACTTCTCCCTTGGCGGATTGGATGATCACCTGAACGCCCTTCAGACCGGCCTGTATATCTACGACTTGATGGTATGTGCGCACTTCTACTCCAAACCTTTGTACGAGATATAGTGCCAAATGCACAGCATATAACCTATCCTGAAACTGCCCATCCCAATACATCCAGCCGCCATTTATACCTGATTTGACTGATGGAAAGTATTCGTAAAAGGCTTCCCGACCAATCCACTGAGGTGCCCCCAAGCGATATGGATAACTGAGATAATCATACACTCTAAGCCCAACGCCGTAATAAAACCTCTCCCAACCGGAGACGACTGGAAGGACGATAGGCACAGGACGGCACAATAAAGGATGGCTATTTAGGACCCATTTTCGTTCGCGGAGGGCTTCACGCACAAGCTGCCAGTCACTCCATCTCAGAGAGCGTATGGCAGACTCTAAGTATCTAACCCCTCCATGTATGAGCTTGGTAGAAGTTGTAGATGTCCCCCCTCCAATGTCGCGAGCCTCTAAAATCAGTACCCGCCATCCCCGACGAGCAGCCGCCAGGGCGACTCCTAACCCACTACTGCCCGCCCCGATGATGATTAGCCTTCGCTCTGAGCTCTGCATAATTCGCAAAGATGACCAGATAAAAGAAGAATATGCCAGGTACTCTATAACGAACGAGATTTCCGAAATTACCTGAGGTCAGACCGACCATAAATAAGAAGAATATGGAAAAAATGATGAATGACCTGCTCATATGATGAGAAAAAATAGAACGGAGGACGTTTTGCGGACTGTACTTAATTAGCCCGTATAAAGTGAAAAAAAGTAAGGAAGTTCCTTCTAATGCAGCCAAAAATACTATACCTTTTTTTGCTTCCCATAAAAATGGACGAAACAGCCCCGTAAAAAACGCTATCGGAAACTTAGAAAGCATACCAGTCATAGTCGGCTCAAATTCTCCTATGTCATATACACTCCCGCCCGTCTCGGCATAGTATGCTGTGTTTCGGACTAAATCCATCTGCACAAGATATGCCTGCTTGGGTATATTTTCCAGCGTATATTTTCCTGAGCTTTCAGCAGATACTTGTATAAGATACAAAGTCAGACCTAATATGAGTACCACCAATATGAGATACAACGCATATAAAAAGATATCGCTTTTCATTTTTTTGCCAAAAACCTGAATAATCATAAACCCAAGTATGGGAATAAAACTCATGACGATATAAGGCTTAATCACATAAGCCAAGTATATCAAGATGAAGGATAGGATGTACCTAAATAAATGAGGCCGCTCTAAGAAAAGCCGCCGCAAAGCATAAAGGGTAAATAATAAAGCATATGCCTCCTTGAACGGTAGAGCTATCCATGATACTACAGACGGAAGAAATAAGATGGGAATAGCTGTACTCTGCCAGGAAGTGGGATAGACTTTCTCTAAACTCCTAAAAAAGCCAAACGATACCCAGAACGAATAGGTAGCAAATAGGACTATCGTGCCATTTACAGAGCCTAAAGAAAGAAGTGTGATTGGAAAAGTGAGAGCCCCAACTGTCTGCGTCACCGGATCACGCAGGTATATCAGCTGAATCCCATTATCCGCCAGAAACCATGAAAAGTCTACATTTTCATTCAGATATTTGAAGTAATCTCGGTTTATTATGGAGGAGAAGATATATTCCAGGGTCTGTATAGG
Source organism: Bacteroidia bacterium (assembly GCA_025057135.1). Classification (GTDB taxonomy): domain Bacteria; phylum Bacteroidota; class Bacteroidia; order SpSt-205; family SpSt-205; genus SpSt-205. Next base: position 32,604 of record JANWXY010000027.1, read on the forward strand.
CCGCCAGAAAAATAGCTTCACAAAATTGACGGAGTCTGAGATGTAGTTGATTATATCCCCCCCTCCATAATACAAGAGATATAGATAATATGTGGTAAATGCCCCAGCCACTTTGGCGAGCCAAGCCCAAAAGGCTATTTTGCGCAAATGGATGGGGAGGCTTGGCGAACTTCTCAAAGGATATACTATCAGAAAATAGGCCGTCAAAAGAACAAACAAACCAATCACTAAATCCAGTATAAAATCAAGCATAAATACCAGCCGAATCTATTATTGTACTGAATTCTGCGGCCAGTTTATCTGAAAAAAGAGCCCCTTGGGGCGATAGACAAAACCCTTCTGCTGTCTGCTCTATCCAACCAGACTCCTCAGCCTGTCGCACAGCATTTTGCAGCCTGATGATGGTATTTTTATCCAGAGTCGTTAGGTCTGACCATGCGACTCCGGCACGCGTTCTGAACTGCGTAAGCCAGATCTCTGCAAGGATATCCCGAGTAGAGAGTTTCTCTACGAAATCTACTGGATAAACCGCACGAGTCAGGTCCGTCATATAAGCGCGTAGATTACGACGGTTCGCCCAACGCATCTCTGGGAGGTAGCTATGGGCGCTTGGCCCGAGACCGATATAAGGTTTGCGCTGCCAGTATCGCCAGTTATGGAGGCATTCATGGCCGGGGTAAGCCCAGTTGGAGATTTCATACCAGATGAAACCTGCATTGCGCAAACTCTGATGAGCCGCCAAATAAGCGGTAGCGTAAATCTCCTCATTTACAGGTGAAATCCGACCTAAACGCAGCTTTTTGTAAAGAACCGTTCGCTCTTCTATGGTAAGGCCATAAAGAGAAATATGGGGAATCCCCCTATCCAAAAGACTATGTACATCTTGTACGAAGGATTCTATCGTCTGTCCTGGCACGGCAAAAATCAAGTCAGCGCTCCAAGAGGGCATATCTACTTCTGATAAACATTCCACCGCACGATAGGCTGCCTCAGGATCATGGAAGCGTCCCAGGGATAGCAACACTTCTGATGAAAAGCTTTGAATGCCTACACTCACCCGAGTGACCCCCAAACTACGCCAGAAGCGTATATTGTCGGGGTGAATATCCTCAGGATTGGCTTCTATTGTAATCTCTACGGGAGAAAATGTGGGCAAAGCGGAGAGTCGAGTAAATATCCTTTCCCACAGCTTAGGGGGCAGCCAACTCGGCGTCCCTCCCCCGAAAAAGACTGTCTCTATACGATAGGCGCCCAAAATACTGGCGTATGCCTCTATCTCTTGTAGAAGAGCCCAGACATACTCCTCCATCAGACTCGCTCGAGGCGTAAAATAAAAATCACAGTAGTGACAGGCTCGCCGACAAAAGGGCACATGAATATACAGCCCGAGCGTCTCTACTTGCGTCAAAGACGCTTCCTTAATCCAATCAGGAAACACTCCGTACTTCCCTTACGAGTAGCTGGCGGACGGAAGATATGGACACGCTCAAATATCTGCTGAGCGGCTCTGGTGAGAGGAGCGCGCTCGGGCCCCTCTAAAAGCTTGGCCACCCAGAATCCACCTCTCTGCAAAAACCGCTGAGCAAGATACAAACTGCGTTCTACCAGTGCAGCCGAACGCGCCTGATCCGTACAACGATTACCCGTCGTAGCAGGCGCCATATCTGATACGAGACCATGCCATATTTTACCCGCTAGAAAATTTTCTATCTCAGCGGCCAGTACATCCATTTGCTGAAACTCTAAGTTATCCGCTCTAAGGCGAACCTCCTGAATATCTACCGCAAGTACGCGCCCCTGCGGTCCTACCTTAGCCAAAAGATACTGCGACCACGACCCGGGCGCAGCGCCCAAATCCACCACATGCATCCCAGGAGCTACAAGATGGTATTTCGCATCAATCGCCTCAAGCTTATAGACAGACCGGGCAAGATAGCCCTCTGCCTTTGCCCGATGAAAATAAGAGTCGTGAGGCTCGTACTTCATATGGAAAAGAAGCTATTACCCTCTCCTCAAGTTAGAAACGGTCCTATTCTCATAACAAACGCTGATAGATCGGGCGCAGCTGTGGGTGGTTTTCTTCTTCCTTAAGCTGGCGAAGGAAGCGCGCTACTTCCGGTTCCCGTCCCAGGCGGAACTTGAGATATTGTACCATTTGAAGGCGGAGATACCACGGATTTTCTTCCCGAGCAATGCGCTGAATGAGGGGAAAAATCTTATCCCGGAGATTAGGTGCTCTTTGATAAGCCAATACCAAAAGACTGATAGCCTCTACTCGGCTACTTAGGCCAGCTAAACAAGGATAACGATTGAGTAAGTTTTGGATAGCTTGGGTGTCTCCTGCCTGTGTAAGCAGTATGGTAGAGACGAGAAAGATATCCTCAGAAGCGGAGTTGATACGGCTGCGCGCTTCCTTTACGGCAAGCATACTATCTACTTGGAAAAGTGCAACCAAGGCATAGTTTTGCACCTCACTGCTGCTGTCACGAAGGGCACTGATGAGGACATCTCGCCAAGGTGCAAGGGAGGTAAGCTCCTGCTGAGCTGCGCCTACTAAAAACGCCCATGCCGCCGCCCTTACACGAGCATCAGGATCGTTTATGCCTTCTCGTACCAGCGGCAAAATCTGCGCTACGGCTTCCGTATCTGCTATGAATTGAAAAGATTCCCAAATCTCTCTACGCCACATCACCCCACCGCGCCGATAAGCTGTGAAAAGCAAGTTGAGTTTTTCACTATCGCCACTTAGATAAGGTTGGATTTGAGACAGCCCCTCCGTTCGCTGCCAAAAGTAGCGCCCATCAGTCACAATAGCCTCCCACCACCGAAGCGGATAGTCTCTGGTACTGCGTCCAATGAAGAGCCGCTTCGGGTCCACATCTGCGTACCTCAGCCCGCTCCTGTATAGACGCAAGATTGTATCTTTCTCAAACTCTATTGGAATCTCTTCATATCCCCCCGCGGCTAAAACGGCGACAGGAAATCTGTATCTATATGGCCCTTTGAGAGTATCGTAGTCCCGCTGCCGAATAGAGAGAATCAGCGTATCCCCCCGACTTTCCCCTTTGACCAATAGGCGTACCTCATCCGCTCTGTGAAAGTGCTGGTCAAAAAACCATGTCCAATCCTCTCCAGTAACCTTTTCAAAAGCATGACGGAGATGGTCTATGTCAGCGGCCTTGTAAGCATTTTCAGTGAGATACTGCCTAATTGAGAGGAAAAAGGCAGAATCCCCCACTAAGTTCCGAAGCAAGTGCAAAGTAAGCCCCCCCTTCTGATAACTGTGCGCATCAAACATATTCATCGGGTCGCCATAATCAAAACGAATGAGCGGCACCTTTTTATCACGAGCCTCCGCAGTATAAGATAGAAATGCCTGACGCCGATGATTTTCAGCTGCCTCTACCCCTTCTATATGTTCTAACCAGAGGTATTCAGAATAGTCCGCAAAACTCTCATTCAAGGGAAGCTGCGCCCAGCTCTCACAAGTAACTAAATCTCCAAACCAGTGATGAAAAAGTTCATGAGCGACTACCTCTTCGTGATTCTCGGTGAGGGCTTTCGCTTTGTCATAAAATAACATATCCCCGTGAATCACAGCTGTGGTATTCTCCATCGCTCCTGAAACGAAGTCCCTGACAATCACCTGACCATACTTAGGCCAGGGAAAATCTACTCCAGTTTTATTGGAGAAAAACTCGAGCATCTGCGGGGTTCTCCCAAAAATGGCTTTGGCATGAGGTACCCACGAAGGCTCCATGTAGTATAAGACCTCTTTCCCACGCCAGGCATCTTTGATGACTTGGAAGTTGCCAACTACTAAGGCAAAAAGATAGGGGGCATGCGGCTGGCGCAGTTCCCAGCAGTCTTGCCGTAAGCCACCAGGAAGCTTTTTCTGAGAAACCAGAAGCCCATTTGAGAGGGACACCAAAGAGTCCTCAATCGTCACACAGAGCTGCTGCGTTGTTTTTTGATTAGGTGCATCTATGGTAGGAAACCAGGCTGAGGCTGACTCCGGCTCGCCCTGTGTCCAAAACTGACGCGGAATGCAAGGACGCTTACCGTCGGCATTTATAAAGTAGCCACCCTTTCGCCCCCCAATCGCCATGGAGCCTCCCTCTCCGATTTTTTCTGGCTGGGCTACATACCGAATGTACAAAGTGATTGTGTCTCGGCTGGTATAAAATCTGTCCAGAGTGATGTACAGCTTCAAAGTATCGTATCTGTAGCTCAACACCCTACCATTCTGAGGCCTTAGGAGACGAACTTCCTCTATGCGAAAGGCTTTGGCATCTAAGACCAGCTCTTGCTGGGGAGCGAAATAGGGATGAAGGGTAAGTTGAGCTTCACCAGGTATCTCCTGGCGCTTCCAATCCAGTGATAAAGAAAGTGCTGTATGAACGAGCTGCCACCGCTTGGGATAGCTGCCTTGATAAACCTTAGCTCTGTGAGGCAAAGCAAGCGAATCCGAACTCTGCTTTTTTTCCTCTTCCAAAAGATCAGTTATGAGCTTGTACAAGGAATCCTCCTGAGCCTCAGTAGCGATTTTCTGCTGGTGAGCTTTTTTCGTACAAGCGCCTAAGACGACCAAAATCGCCGCGCCCCATAATGCGACTCTCATGAGAGCAAAGGTAGTCAGTGTGCTTTTTTTGTACTTTCACTATGATGAAGGAGTGGCTCATGGGAAGCGATAAACTAAATACTGTCGTAGCCGTACTGCTTACCATATGGCTGGGTTTGGCGGTGCATTTGTGGAGATTGACCCGCCGAGTAGAAGCGCTGGAAAAAAAGTCTGAGCCTCCCTCTGACAACCAAAACATTCTACAACAGTCAGCCTAAAATCCGACTCCTTTACCAAATAAAAGCTACTCACCACACGAACCCAAACCTCTGCTCAGGTGGGCGGCAAAAGTCGTACTTCGGGTTCTAACTGTACCCCCCATCTCTCATATACGCTTTTTTGAATATGCTGAACTAAGGCGTAGAACTCCTCTGGCGTGGCGCCATCAGCATTTACGAGTACAAGGGGCTGACGAGGATATACCTGAGCACCACCTATGCGGTAACCTTTGAGGCCCGCTTTATCTATCAGCCATGCAGCCGCTACTTTGAAGCGGCCGTCAGACTGTGCATAAAAGGGTACCTCTGGTGCTCGGCTCTGTAAAGCCTTTAGCTCCTCAAGCGATAGGATGGGATTTTTGAAAAAACTACCAGCGCTGCCGTAGGCAGGTAACTTTTCCGCCCGAATCATCCGTACCGTCTCGTATAAATGCCAAGGGTCATGCTGGCGGGTAGGATTAACTCTCTGCATCACATCAGGATAGGACAGAACCGGACTGAAACGGCGGTTGAGACGGAGGGTTACTCGGGTGATGATAAACTTATCCCGCCATTCGGGCTGCTGAAATATGCTATATCGGTAGTTCAGCTCACAAGCTTCTGCGGGAAGCTCCTGCCATGCTTCTAAGGCTTTATTCCATCCTCTGACGCTGACCAAAAAAGGAGCAAGTTCCGCCCCGTAAGCACCGATATTTTGTACGACAGCAGCGCCGACAGTACCTGGTATGGCGGCAAGGTTTTCTAAACCATGCCACCCCTGGGCTATACACAAGCGTACCCAACGATCCCAGTTCTCCCCAGCAGCTACTTCCACCTCCACGGAGTTTTCCGAGGCTCGTAAGACACGATAGCCTCTCAGATTACGAGTAGAGAGTATGGAGGGCAAATCTCCAAGGGGAAGAATGTTACTCCCCTCGCCGATTACATAAGATGATTGGGCAGCCGCATCGGGCACTTCATCTTCGGAATGCGGCAAAAGGAGGCGCTGTGCCGAAACAGAAATCCCTAAGGTATGGTACTCACGAAATGGTATCACCCCAAATACGACGACGGACTCGCGCTACAATCGCCTGAGCTTCATCACTAAATGCACGCCAGCTACGACTCAATACTTCGCGCAGGCGGCGCTCAAAATTATATTGCTCCGCACAATATTCACACTGGCTGATGAGGGTCTCAACCTCTTCTCGAGCTTTACCCTGTAACTGACCGTCTAAGAAGAGCTCCAACTTCTGAATAATCTCCTCGCACTCCTGTTCAGAATACGGCGAATCGGGACGATATACCCCGATTCGTTTAGTCTTGCGGGAGTTCATATCCATGAGAAGCCGCATAATCTGCCAAAAGTTCTCTTAGGATTTTTCGGGCACGATGAAGGCGCGAGCGAATAGTTCCTACGGGAATACGAAGCACCTGGCTAATCTCCTGATAAGACAAACCCTCCACATCCGCTAAGATAACTATCATACGGAAGTCCTCAGGCAGGTGCATCAGAGCGACTGTTACTTCATCTCCAAATAGTCCCTCCGTAGGGTCCTGATAGTTGTGATAAGCATGAATGTCTTCCAGGTCATAGATATTCTGCTCGTTCTGAGCCTCTAAGGAATAGGGCTGTTTAGAAGATTTGCGGTAATGGTTGATGAAAGTATTCCGCAGAATGCGGAATACCCACGCTTTGGCATTTGTGGAGGGCTTATATTGGTAGAGAAAGCGGTAAGCTCTGAAGAGGGTTTCTTGCGCAAGGTCTCGGGCAGTATCTCGGTCTCCGACCAGGCGCACAGCAAAGTGGTAAATGGATGAGGCATGCGGCATAATCTCCCGCTCAAAAAGCGCATCATACTTCGCTTTTTGCTCGGGGGTCATTTCGGGCATCTTTTTGGGTTTGCGCCCTCGGGTACGGATTTCCATTTAGCAAAGATAACGATTTATCGGTAGAAAAAGTTCATCCCAATCCCCACTGGCGAGCGAATCGCTTGAAGGTGTAGAGATTCCATAGGAGCTTTCGGTAGTTAGCCTTACGACTTTGATGTACATTCCACAGGTTCTGTAAAGCTTCCGGACGAAACCAAGGGTCTGGGCGCATAAGCTCAGCCTGTATGGGCGCCCGCAGCTCATATCGCAGCCACCGAGAGAGAGGAATGCCAAAGCCTTTCTTTGGACGGAATAAAATTTCATCAGGAAGTCGCCCTTTCATGAGCTTTTTGAGTAAGAGCTTAGTTTGGTTACCCCTCCGCCGAAAGTCCATAGGCAATCCAGCCAAGAAGCCGACTACCTCTTTGTCTAAAAGAGGGGCTCGCACTTCTAAGGCATTATACATACTCGCTCGGTCCACTTTGACGAGAATGTCGTCTTGAAGATAGGTCTTGTAATACAAGTACGCCGTCTGAGAATCTAGCGTCGCCTCCGCAGGTACACGACTTAGATACGGCGCTAAGCAGGTAGAAAGTATATCCTGCGCCCCAGTCGCATAGTCCGGATGCAGTAGAGAAGGGATTTCTTCGGGCAGAAATGAAGCTAACCACCGAGTGTGGCGTTCTACCGCTTTCCCTGTGAAGCCTCTCAGAAACTGACGGACCTTGAAGTCCAGCGCAATATTTTCGTCTCTGGCAGGGAGCAGTCGCTCTGCCAACTTACTTAGGGAAAGAACTACCCCTCTCGGCAAGGGGCTGAGCAGCCATGCGTACCGGTCAGCGATGAACGTAGGGTAGCCTGCTTGAAGTTCATCCCCGCCATCGCCACCCAGAGCAACGATGACACGCTGCCGCGCAAACTGCGACAAAAAATAGGTCGGCAAGATAGACGCATCGGCAAATGGCTCATCCATCAGGGGAAAAACCTCCTCTACGAGCTCGAGGGTTTTTTCAGGAGTGAGGGTGGCTGCATAGTGCTCCGTACCGAGCAGCTTCGCCACACGCAAAGCATAATCGCTTTCATCGTAACTCTCCTCCGTAAAACCGATTGAAAACGTAAGAATGGGAGACCCACTCTGCTTCTGAGCATACCAGGCTACCGTAGAACTATCTATACCTCCGCTCAAAAATACCCCTACGGGTACATCGGCTATCATCCGCAGACGCACCGCCTCAGCTAAGAGCCCATCCAGCTTCTGCGTAGCTTCCTCCAAAGTAAAATCTACTGCAGAAGGAAAAGGCGGCTGCCAGTAAGATGCCCTTTCCACAAGCTCCCCCTCCTTCACCACCATGTAATGTCCCCCTTCTAACTTGGAAATCCCTTCTCCAATAGCATAGGGCGTAGGCACATAGTCCAAAACCAGATACGCATGTAGAGCTGGTACAGAGAGCCTGCGAGGTATCCGAGGGTGGGCCCACAGGGCTTTTATTTCTGAAGCAAAGGCGAAAATCCCTCCCTGAAAAGTGTAATAGAGGGGCTTTTTGCCCATGGGGTCCCGAGCGAGAAAAAACACTTTTTCCATCCTGTCATAGATTGCAAAAGCAAACATGCCTCGAAGCAGTTTCAGACAGTCTTTGCCCCAGCGGACATACGCTTCTAATAAAACTTCGGTGTCCGAAGTGGTGCGAAAGGCAGCCCCCTCTTTTTGGAGCTTTTCCCGGAGAGCCTGAAAGTTGTATATCTCGCCGTTAAATACGATTGTATATCGCCCATCTGGTGAGAAAAAGGGCTGATGACTGCGCGGGTCTAAGTCCAATATACTGAGTCTCGCATGGGCTAAGGTCGCTTTACCTTCACTCCACACGCCCTGATAGTCTGGACCACGATGCCGCAGAGTATCTATCATTCCCCACCCTGCCTTTTCTCCACCTTCTCCCCAGAAACCTGCTATTCCACACATATCACGCAGGAGTTTCTTCTTGAAAGTTGATTTTGCGCTTTATCTGTGCAGGAGGCCTATTGGTGGACTCATAATACACCCGGACTAAAAGCTCTGCCAGCACCCCTATCAGCAATAAAACCACACCCACACTGATAAATAGAGCCGTAAAAATCGGAAGAGGCGTCGCTATAAAATCCTTTTGTCCAGTTAGCTTGTAGTACAGCGCCCAGCCAAATGTTCCCATCCCCATCAGCATAGAAATCAATCCTACCCCCCCAAAAAACTGTATCGGACGCTGTAAGTATCTGTCAAGGAAAACAATCAAAACTAAATCCAGCAGAACCGACACAATTCGCATCATGCCATAGTTACTCCGCCCGTACTTGCGAGGATGGTAGGAGACTGGTATCTCTGATATTCGTCCTCCCTCCCACTTAGCATATATTGGAATGAATCGATGCATGCGGCCGTATAGCCGCACAGGAGCAATCACTTCCCGCTTATATGCTTTGAGTGTACAGCCATAATCATGCAAGTGCACGCCCGACAAGCGACTAATCAGAGCGTTGGCTAAAACAGAAGGCAATTTGCGTGTGAAAAACTGACCTTTCCAGCGGTCTTTGCGCCAACCGCTTACCACATCATACCCCTCCTCTAACTTCGCCAAGATTCGTGGAATGTCCGCAGGGTCATTTTCTAAATCAGAGTCCATCAGCACAATCACATCTCCCTGGGCATGGTGTATTCCCATCTGGATAGCCAGGGTCTGACCATAGTTTCTGCGCAGCACAAGCACACGCATCCAAGGCCGAGTTTGGGCAAGCTCTGCTAAAACCTTACCCGAATCATCCCGAGAACCATCATCTACAAATATCACTTCGGCTTTGTATGGGAGGGTATTCAGCACACTTTCTAAACGCTCCACTAACTCTGGCAAACCCAGCGCTTCATTATACACAGGTATCACTACCGACAAATGCACTTTGCAAAGGTATCACGCCCACGTCACCCCGACCGCACATTTGAAAGGTATTATGCTTATTTGAAGGGGTGAGCTATCAACGGGTACTGGAAGAAATCGCTACGGCTGCTCATCGCGCAGGTAGGCGCGCAGAGGAGATTACTCTACTGGTCGTAAGTAAAGGTCAGCCAATGGATGCCATCCTAAAAGTATATGCCCAAGGGCAGCGGCTATTTGGAGAAAATCGGGTACAAGAGCTACTCAGCAAAAAGCCCAGCCTGCCCGACGACATCCACTGGCATCTAATAGGTCACCTTCAGACCAACAAAGTCAAGGCAGTATTACCGCATATTAGCCTGCTGCACTCATTGGATAGAGAAAGTCTTTTAGAGGAGATTGCCCGAAGAGCAAGTCAGCCAGTTCCTTGTTTGATAGAAGTGAAAGTGGCACAAGAGGCAACAAAACACGGCATTTTGCCTCAGGAGGTAGAACCCTTCATAGAAAAAGTCCTCAGACAGCCCAAAATAGTCCTCAAGGGATTCATGGGTATGGCGACTCTGACCAGAGATACCGCCCAGATACGTCGCGAGTTCAGACAACTGTACCAGATTTTCCGGCGGATGCAGGAGCATTACCCAGAAGCGCCAATTGAGACCCTGAGTATGGGAATGTCTAATGATTTTGCCATAGCCATAGAAGAAGGAAGTACCCTTCTGCGATTGGGCACCGTGATATTTGAGTGACCCTGAACCCATAGGCGCCATTTTCCGCAGCTTTTCCCCACGCCTTCTACATCCAGAAGGCTTAGCTACACACCTTGAACCTATTGCGTGGCAGCACAGTAATAACGATTGGGAGCTGGCACTTTCCGTATCAGCGCCCCGACTCTGCAGAGAGGTCAGTATTCCAGAAATGCAACATCATGTATATTTGCAGAAATGTGGCTGCCCAGAGTTTCTCATTTTGGAATGAAACTACTCTCGTACATTTGTGGTTATATGATGCGTATGCGATGGCTCCCCTTGATGGGACTACTCAGTAGCGCCTTATGGGCTCAAATAGGAGCAGCTGCCAGAGCACGTGCCGCTGAATTAGCTACTCAGACATCGGTACAGGCGGTAGATTGGAATAGCATTCTGTGGAAGATACTCTGGATAGAAACGATAGTAATAGTCATTTTTTCTATAAGGCTCATCAATATAGTAGTTCGCAGCACGGGCTTTGATCCATTCGCTTCGTGGAACAGGAATAAAGTCAATATGCGCCTCTGGCTGGCAGTCGGCGGGCTCGGTATTGCTTTGGCGGTTTGGGGCGCCTCTAAGTACGCTCCGCTTACCCTTCCAGAGGCGGCATCTGCCCATGGCCCCTCAATAGATGCTCTAAGGAACTTTACACTTTCCTTCACCTTCCCTGCATTTATTATAGTACATCTCATGCTCTTTTACATGATATGGCGGTATTACAACGGGAAGGTAACCTCTGCGGCTTACGAGGTGACAAACCATGCTCTTGAACGGACATTTTTGGTAGCTATTTCTATACCTGTCATTGTCATTGCTGCATGGGGGATTTATGTGTGGAGCTTACCTGTCCATGGTCAGTCCCCAACTCAAGGGCAGCGAACATTAGACATAGAAGTCGTTGCAGAGCAGTTCCAATGGCGCGTACGTTATCCAGGCAATGACGGAAAACTGGGCCGCTACCATTACACCCTTATCGGCGGCGAGAATGTCTTAGGGATAGATTTCACTGACCCTAAGTCTCAGGATGATCTTTTACCTGCTTTGAAGGAGATTCACCTCCCGGTAGGAGCCTTGGTCACAATCCACGTGCGGTCAAAGGATGTATTGCACTCTCTCTACCTACCGCACTTCCGCAGTCATGTGTATGCCGTCCCGGGACAGAAGAATCAAGTCATGTTTGTGCCGACCATCACTACGAAAGAGATGCGTCGTAAGTTAGGTAACCCTGAGTTTGACTATGAGCTGGCTTGTAATCAGCTCTGTGGAGGCGCTCACTACAATATGCGAATGAAAGTGGTAGTTGAGACGTGGGAGGAATATCAGCAGTGGCTCTCTCAGCAGAAGCCAGCCTATACTCCGACAGTCATGACAGAACGAAAAAACTTACAAAACTCATAATACTATGGCGACACAATCAGTAGCCGCCGCAGCAGTAACGACTGCTCATCATGAGCATGAGCATCATCATCACCATGAGTCCTTCTGGACTAAGTACATTTTTAGCCAGGACCACAAGATGATAGCCAAGCAGTTCCTGATTACAGGATTTACTGTAGGCTTCATCGGGATACTCCTATCGGCTATATTTAGGTTGCAGTTAGCCTATCCAGACACAAACTTCCCATTTTTACAAACCATCCTTGGCAAATGGGCTCCGGAAGGGCGTTTAGACCCGAACTTTTACATGGCATTAGTTACGATGCATGGGACGATACTGGTCTTCTGGTTACTGACTGGGGGGCTGAGTGGTACGTTTGCTAACCTTCTCATTCCTCTACAGCTTGGAGCTCGAGACATGGCTTCACCCTTTATAAACATGCTCTCCTTCCATTTCTTTTTCTGGGGTACTGTGGTGCTGATGGCATCATTTTTCGTGGAAACCGGCCCTGCTGCTGCTGGATGGACAGTTTATCCCCCGCTTAGTGCTCTGCCTCAGGGTATGCCAGGCTCTGGGCTTGGAATGATACTTTGGATAGTTGCTCTGGTGCTATTTGTCGTGGGTGTGCTGATGGGCGGACTCAACTATATTACTACTGTCCTCAACATGCGCACGCAGGGTATGTCTCCGATGCGCATGCCCCTGGTAGTGTGGTCACTATTTACAGTGGCGGTATTGGGACTTCTGAGCTTTCCTCCCGCAGTGGCGGCATTCTTCTTGCTCCTTTTTGATCACAGTCTGGGAACCAGCTTCTATTTATCGGATATTTATATCGCTGGTCAGGCGCTCCCACAGCAAGGGGGAAATGTTTTACTCTATCTCCACCTTTTCTGGTTTCTCGGGCATCCCGAGGTGTATATCGTTCTCCTTCCCGCTCTGGGTATCACATCCGAGCTGATTAGCACTCATGCTCGTAAGCCTATTTTTGGATACAAAGTGATGGTGTATTCTATCTTGGGAATCGCTTTCGTCTCCTTTATCGTTTGGGCCCATCACATGTTCGTCTCGGGGATGAATCCCCTTTTAGGCTCCATATTTACGGCGACTACGCTACTCGTAGCGATACCTTCGGCGATGAAGATTTTCAACTACATCTTCACCCTTTGGAAAGGCAATATCCAGCTGAATACCCCCATGCTATTTGCGATAGGTACGGTTTCATTCTTCATCAGCGGAGGATTGACAGGCTTCTTCCTTGGCGTAGCGCCGATGGACATCCCTCTACACAATACCTACTTTGTCGTAGGACACTTCCACCTTGTAATGGGTGTATCTGCGGTATTTGCGATGTTTGGGGGCACATACCACTGGTTTCCGCGCCTGTGGGGCCGGATGATGAATGAGAGGTTAGGGTATCTCCATTTCTGGCTGACGTACATCGGGGCTAATCTTGTGTTTTTCCCAATGTATTATATGGGTTTTGGTGGGGTTCCGCGCCGTTATTATGCATTTACAGAGTTTTCATTCACAAGCCAATGGCAGGACTTGAATGTCTTCATCACTATCGCAGCCCTAATCACGATTGCTGCGCAGCTGATATTCGTGTATAACTTCTTCCACAGTATGTTCTATGGGAAACGCGCTCCTCGCAATCCATGGAAAGCCACTACCTTAGAATGGAGTGCTCCTGTGGAACACATCCACGGAAACTGGACAGGAAATCTACCTGTGGTACATCGCTGGGCTTACGAATACTCCAAGCCTGGGGCTCCTGTGGATTTTATCCCACAGTATATTTCCGATGAAGATATAGCTCGGGGAGTACGCTGGTGGGAAGATGACTTTGATCCTTCCACGGTAATAGACCGCACGGAGCCAGGTGAAGGAGAAAAAGCTCCTTCTACCCCTGAAACCTCTCCTGTACCGGCACTTTCTCTGAATCAGAAACCTGACCTTCCGCAGGTCTAAGTCTGGATGAAAGACCTGTATCGGTTTCGCCGGCTGGTATTTTTGGTCTTTGTACTCTTCTTACTGGTAATCTTGGCGGGGGTAAGCGTTAGAGTCTTGGAAGCAGGAATGGGCTGTCCAGATTGGCCTACATGCTATGGACAGCTCATTCCTCCTATCCGAGAATCTCAGCTCCCTCCCGACTATAGAGAGCGTTTCGCTGTGGGTGGCCGTCTGGCAGAACCCTTTGATCCTCTCAAGACATGGACTGAGTATGTCAATCGCCTCCTCAGCGTGGTCGCTGGAATTGCTGTTTTGGTAGCCACAGGATATGCCTGGCTCTATCTGCGCAGATATCCAAAAATCCTTACCTACACGACAGCTATACCTGTGCTGCTCATCATACAATCTCTCCTCGGATGGCGAGTCGTTGCTACATATCTCGCTGAGCATATGATCACTATCCACATGATTTTCTCTGTGCTACTCACTCTATGCGCACTACTATCGTGGGCTCATACTTTTCAGTTAGGCTCTAAGACACCTACTGGTGAGCTGCAAGTATATTACATTCTGGGCTGGGTAGGCTTAGGGCTGCTGGTTATTCAAATCTTACTGGGAGCCAGTCTAAGAGCGATTATTACTGAAAAAGGTATAGAAGCAGGCACAGAGACGCTAAACTTTTTTATACACCGAAGCTTCTCATGGATCGTCTTAGGCACTTGGGCTTATTATCATTGGAGACTTTTTCGAGAGCCAACTCGTCAACCATTCGCTCGGCGATGGGCCATCCTTACGACTATATCCCTTGTGCTGCAGGTCCTGATTGGGGCCTTTATGAGCTATGTATCTTTCGCCGGACTTGCCAAAGTAGCTCATTTGTGGCTTGCTTTATTCTCTCTCAATACTGGCTTCATGTCCTTATTCTTTTTCCGAAATTCTGTTTATGGTGGCGCTCATCAGCCTATCCATCAGCTTTCTGCATAAACTTCGGTTAGCCTTTCAGCTGACTAAACCGAGACTTAGTATTGTAGTAGTATTCTCCGCCGTCATGGGGGCGTTGATAGCAGGAACTAAGGATATATGGCATCTTATATGGCTTGCTGCGGGAGGATATTGTCTGACAGGCTCTGCCAATGCAGCAAATCAAATCTGGGAACGAGACTCTGATGCACTCATGGAGAGAACGCGCCACCGACCTATTCCCGCTGGGCTACTATCCGTGACTGAAGCTCTCTTCATAACCCTCCTGCTTTTAGGTATATCTATCGTTATATTTCAGCGCCTCCACTGGGATGTAGCTCTTTTAGGATTAGTTGCGTGGGCTCTATATGTATTTGCCTATACCCCTCTGAAACATAAAGGTCCAATAGCCGTTCTCGTCGGAGCGATACCGGGAGCGCTTCCTCCGGTTATTGGTTACTGGAGCGCGCACAGAGAAGTCACCCCTCTTCTGATAGCGCTATTCGTACTTCAATTTTCGTGGCAGTTTCCACATTTCTGGGTGATTGCATGGCTATCTCATGCAGACTATGAAAAGGCTCGCTTTAGAATGCTACCTTTCCCTGCCAATCAACTCAGAAAAAATGGCTGGGCAATCAGTATCAGCGTTATGCTGCTTCCTGCCTTGTCCTTAGTTTTTATTCCCGTACTGCCATGGAAAATGTGGTTGTGGCTGTTTTTACTTGGAGTTACTCTAACTGGCTTTTCGCTCCATCAGCTGAATTTGAGCTCTCCTAAAGCCCTGCGATACCTGCTGCTGAGCCTCACCGCCTATCTCTCTTTTCTGTATATTGGACTATGGCTTCTTCTGTGACCCGAGATAAAATCAGGCTCCACCCCAAAGAGCTGATGTTATGGTTATACCTTGCGACAACGGCGATGCTCTTCGCAGGGTTTTCCAGTGCGTATTTGGTACAGCGCTTCAGTGAATACTGGAAGTCCTTCCCCGTACCCTTCATATTTTGGATAAACACGGTTGTTTTACTGCTCAGTAGTGTTTCTCTTTACTGGGCACAACAGGGCTTCCGAAATCAAAACCCATGGCAACTGCAAATCGGGCTCATGGCCACGCTATCCCTCGGGGTGATCTTTCTCGCCGGGCAGGTCGCCGGATGGCAAGTATTGGTTCGTCAGGGGCTTTTCCTGGCTGGCAATCACAAAGCCATAAGCTACTTTTACGTATTCACAGGACTACATGCGGCGCACCTCGTAGCTGGTTTGATCGTAATGGGATACTGGACATACAAGGCTCTGAGATATCAAGTTAGTTCTCAATCTTGGCTTGGCTTGCGCCTTGCCAGTATATTCTGGCATGGGTTGGATGTATTGTGGGTATATCTCATCGTATTTTTGCAATTGAACCAAATCCTCTGATATGGCAGCAGTAACTACACAAGTACAGGACCTTAGCTCCCCGTGGAGCGGCGGCCGCTCCCCCTTCGGAAATGTAAGCTGGGGCAAGCTCATGATGTGGGTATTCCTCCTGTCGGATGCCTTCACTTTCGGCTCCTTCTTGGTGGCTTACGGATTTATTCGGTTCAAAGCCCCAAACTGGCCCGACCCTGAAGTGGTATTCAGTGAAGCGCCTATCCTCGGCCATGGATATCCCTTAGTCTTCGTGGGTCTCATGACATTTATTCTAATCGTCAGTAGTGTGACTATGGTCCTATCCGTAGAAGCTGGACACAATAAGGACCGAAAACGAGCGGCCCTCTATCTTTTCTACACTATACTGGGGGGATTAGCCTTCTTAGGATGTCAAGCATGGGAGTGGACCCATCTCATCATGGGCGGCACTACCCTCACCGCCAATCCTTTCGGTGCGCCGCAGTTTGGGCAGTTCTTCTTTTTGATTACTGGATTCCATGGCTCTCATGTAGCAAGTGGCGTAATACTGAACCTGATTGTGCTCATTCAAATCCTGCGTGGCGATTTTGACCGCATCAATAATTACAACCGTGTGGAAAATATCGGTCTGTACTGGCACTTCGTTGATTTGGTGTGGGTTTTCGTCTTCACCTTCTTCTATTTAGTCTAAACTGATAAGACACTATGGGAACTACCGCAGAACATAAGCAGTCGCAAGGCATTTTACGCCTCGTCCTTCCATCGGGACATAGCATTTGGGATAAAGTCTGGATACCTTTTGCCATCCTCTTCATCATAACGATACTCGAGTTTGTGGTCGCTTTTACTTTCCCCAAAAGCGGGACGAGAGTACTAATCTTCGTACTCATGACCTTAGCCAAGGCCTTCTACATAACTGCGTACTTCATGCACATGAAGTACGAAAGGGTGAGCATGGCTCTGGTGATTATATCTCCTATACTGCTCCTGATGGCGCTCTTTGTCGCCTTGTGGTACGAAGGCACAAAACTATTCTACCTGCTTTTTGGCGGATGAAAGGATGGCAGAGGGCTCTGATAGCGTCATTGGTCTTTGTGCTGCCGTTCGTGATATGGTTAGTTCTCAGCACAGGTAAAAATCACTACAAGCAGCTACCTAAATACGGCCCACACCAAATAACTCCCACAGGGGATACAATCTGGCATACACTGCCTAAGTTTTCGCTACTCACTCAGGACAGTGTCGTATTTACGAGTGACTCTTTGCGAGGACGGATCCACGTGGCGGATTACTTTTTTACAAGATGCCCTGGTATTTGTCCTCGCTTAAGTCACTCTATGGCGAAGCTCCAAGATTTTCTGCGCGACAAAGCCTTTTCGGTGAAGCTGGTTTCTTACACGGTGGACCCTGAGCACGATACTCCTGCGACACTGCGAGAATATGCTGAACGGTATCAGGCGGACCCACGGCTCTGGACATTCGTTACGGGACCAGAAACGACGCTCTACCGCCTCGCTACTCAGGGGTATCTCATCCCTGTGGATAAGGGCCCAGATACCTCAAAGGGCGAGCTGGGGTATATCCATAGCGATATGTTGGTCCTTGTAGACCCGCAATTGCGCATTCGCGGTTTTTACAGCGGGTTAGACTCGGCACAGGTACGCAAACTTATGGATGACATCAATATACTTCTATTAGAAAATAGGCCACGGTCGTAAAAAGGACTTCATGAGGGATAGCTGCTTTTTCGCCAGATGATAGAAGCATTACGCAGTCCAAGTGCTTGCGCCCTGAGCTGGATTCAGAGGGGTATCAGTTAGCGGCCTGACATTTACCTTTATTTCCGCAGTAGCGTCTATCCGCCACATAGTCATAGAGTCTATCTCGCCAGGGTCTTGGGCATAGTCCCAGCAGCCAAGCCAGTGTGCGATAACCATTTCGCCAAAGCAGCTGCCGAATAGCTTCGGATTTCGTCCAGTACTGCTCATCTTCCTGATAGATGACAGCCTCGACAGGAATAGGAAGTGCAGCTTGGTCAGTATAATCAACAGGAATCCACTCTATCGCCGCCTTAGAAAATAAGCGCCTCCCCATCTGCGCCAGACGGCAGCAGAACGGGCACTGCCCATCATAATATAGGCGCTTCATAGCTTGCTAAACGAATTTACTTTGCGATATGCAACCATTAGTCGGGATAATCATGGGAAGCGCCAGTGATGCGGCTATTATGGATGCCGCAAAGGCTATCATGGAGGAGTTCAATGTACCGTATGAATACACCATAGTCTCTGCTCATCGCACTCCCGATAGGCTCTGGGCATATGGCCGTACCGCGGTAGAACGCGGCCTCAAGGTAATTATAGCTGCGGCGGGTGGTGCTGCCCATCTGCCGGGAATGATAGCGAGCTTGACCCCTCTGCCAGTGATAGGCGTGCCGATTCGCTCCTCTCAGTCGCTCATGGGAATAGACTCTTTATTCTCCATTGTACAAATGCCTAAAGGCATCCCCGTAGCTACCGTAGCTGTGGATAATGCCGTAAATGCAGCTCTTCTGTCTATACGAATTTTATCCGTGGCCGACGATACTCTGCTAAAAAAACTGATTAGTTATCAGGAAAAGCTCCGTACCGAGGCCCTCCAGCCTCTTTTCTCAGAGTCTCAACGCTTCCATTCGGTATCTTTGTGATGGTATAGATTTTGCAAAATTACCTCTATTATGACTACACGCACGGTAAGTTTAGCCCTTCTTGGGCTGACCCTTCTGGGTTTTTCCCAGACGACGGAAAAGGACGCCAAAAAAGAAATCCAACGGCGAGCTATCAAGGAGGCTCGTAAAGAAGCCAAAAAGTTCAAACGAGCGGGCTATGATGTAACTCCGGGCTCCCTACCGATGGAAAAACAGCTGGAATATACATGGATACGGCTCTATCAGCGCGACAATGCCGGACAATCCGTATTTCTGAGCGCTGATGGAAATGCCGTCGCCGAGACGCGCACCGCCGCTGAAATGCAAGCAATTGAAGCGGCTAAGCTCAACTTAGCTGGTCAGCTTGAGACCTTCATCCGCGCTATCATCGAAGCAAATATCGCTAATGCTCAGCTCAATGCCCAAGAAGCTTCATCGGTTACGGAGTTTCTCACAGCTGCGAAAAATGTAATCGCAACCTCTATCGGGCAGGTAGAACCTGCATTCAAAATTTACCGAAATCTACCAAATAAAAATGTAGAGGTGAACGTCAAGCTCCTTGTTAGCCGAGAACAGGTGCTCCAACAGGCTAAAAAGCAAGTTCGCGAAGAGCTACGCGAGCGCCTCAAAGGCCTTCAAGATAAGGTAGATAAGCTCTTGCCACTCCAATAATGAGACTGCTCTGGATAACTGTGGGGGGAGCTCTACTGTTTGCCCAGGAGAAGAGCATTTCAGGACAGGCAGAGGTAGAGCTCCTCCCCGGTTGGTCCGTGGAGCGTGCTCAGCGACAAGCGCTCCAACTCGCTATCCTAAATGCCATAGAGAGCGCTTTCCCCACTCATGTCGCTCGTACCAGCAAGTATATATTGGACAATCGCGTAAGAGGTCAAACAGCTCAGACTCACAGCTACTTTTACCTGACCGCTGACCAATATCTAAGCGGTGAATGGCTACAGACCACCGAAGTTCGGTACTCCACCGAAGTGCGCAAAGGACAAATCTGGATAACCTGTAAAGTGAAAGGGAAAGCGCGCCCTCGCACTCAGCCTGCGCTTCCCTTGGAATTGAAAACCCTACGCTGTCGCGATACCGCCCGCTGCACCAGTTTGGATTTCATAGCAGGTGACCCGCTTTACTTGTACTTTCGTTCGCCTGTACCTGGTTATTTACAGGTTTTTTGGGAAGATTCGGGCTTTGTATTTCGGCTACTGCCCTACCAGAATCGGCGTCAAAATGCTGAATATATTCGTGCCGATAGCAGCTATATGTTTTTCGCCCCTGATAAACGCTCTGAGGCATTCTGGACAGATGAGCTCATTCTGACCGCAGAAAAGCCAGAAGTCCTCCATCGGCTGTATGTGGTATTCTCACCTCATCCTTTGAGTGCTCCACCTGAGCAGTATGACGCGTCGACCGGCTTTCATCGCATAAGTATAGACGCCTTCCAAGAATGGCTTTTATCAGAGAGGCTTCGTATGCCAGAACTGAATCTACGACTTTTGGACCTAAGCGTGCGTCAAAAATAGGCGATATGTTTCAGCATATGATACAAAAGCGGTCGGGAAGGTTTTCCTTCCTCCGTACCTTGAGATCACTTGGTCAGCTATATGCCATCATAGGAGGAATATCTGGCCCCGCGCTGGCTCAGCCTTACAAGGATTTAGAAGGGCATACTGGCGCAGTGTATGCTTTGACTTTTTCTCCGGACTCGCGATATCTACTTTCTGCGGGAAGCGATCGTACCGTGCGGCTGTGGCATATGCCACACGGGACACTCTTAGCCCGCTTTGGCGGGACATCTGCAAGCATAAATGCCATAACGCCTCTCTCCGATAGTCTCGGAACCTTCTGGGGAGCTTCCAGTGATGGTAAGGTTTATCAGTGGAGGCTAAAAGATTACAAAGAGAAGGCCAGCATGGCGCCTATCCGACCGCTCAGAACGGAAAATTTAGCTAAAAGGGTGCTCAAGTCTTCCCCCATAGAGCCCTGGGAGGGCATCGTTCATCATCCGACCCGCCCCATCATATATGTAGTTGGACGTGGGGGGTTGGTCGTGGAATGGGACACAGAGGAAGGTTGGCTTCAAACCTATCGGGATACAGCTGGTGTGGCTTATACTCTCCTCATACCGTCGCATGCGAAGAGCCTTTATGTCGGAAGCGGTTCAGGTTCTCTCATAGCATTAGACCCACAGACTTTATCTGTCCAGAAAACCCTGCGCGGACACATCCGAGGCATCCGAGGATTAGCGCTAAGCCCTGACCAACGAACACTCGCCAGCGCTGGCTTAGATGGCAAGATTATGCTCTGGACGATACCAGAGGGCCTACGCACCAAGACTCTGGAGAAGCATACAGAAGGTGCCCGAGCCGTGGCTTTCAGCCCAGATGGACGCTATCTTGCAAGTGTAGGGAAAGATGGGCTGCTGTGTCTATGGGCACTCCCCACGGGAAGATTAGAAAAAACATTAGATTTAGGCGTACCTCTCTGGACTGTCACCTTTAGCCCAAACGGTCAATATCTCATCGTCGGGGGAGAAGCTGGACTCCTGCGTCTATGGCGTATAGACCAACTGGGTATCCGACCGATTCAAGTGATCGCCGAGACAGACTCTCTATATGCTCCTCCTACGGATCTTCAAGACAATATCCCTCAATGCCGCACTCAGCAAACCCATCGCTACGCTTTTATAGTAGGGAATGAAGATTACCGCAGCTTTCAACCGACCTTCACCCCAGCGATGAATGTACCCTATGCCATACGAGATGCCTACGCTTTCCGAGTATATGCAGAGCAGGTATTGGGTGTGCCTAATCTAAACATTGTCTTTCTCCAGAATGCCACTGCCGCTCAGATAGAAAGAGAGCTTGAAAAGCTCCTTTTGTTGATTGGACCAAGTCGGGGGAAAGCTGAGATATTCTTCTACTACGCTGGACATGGCGTTCCTCATCCGCAGACGCAGGAGAGTTATATCTTACCTGTGGATGCTGCGCCCACAGCCCCTGATCGCGGCGGCATACGCCTTACCGATTTAGTACAGAAACTCGGTGGGAGCGGCGCTGGAAAGGTCTGGCTTATCTTAGATGCCTGTTTCAGTGGCGGCGCCAGAGAAGAAAGTCCCTTGGCCGCTCGAGGAATTCGTCTGCGTCCTAAGCCAGTAGTCCTCTCAGGCCCTGTAATACTTATTTCAGCTACCTCCGCAGATGAGGAAGCCCTACCCTACCATCAAGCACGACATGGACTTTTCACCTACTTTCTACTCAAGGCCCTCAAGCTTAAGGGCTGCACCAACACACCTATAGAGGCTATCTTGGAAGAAGCGGCGGCTGAAACCGCTAGGTATAGCCTGCTTCTTCATAATAAACTCCAACGCCCCACTTGGATTATTAGTCCCGCTCTTTCAGAACAAATACTCACCAATCCCTGGTAAAGCCAGGAGTCACTTTGTGGGTCTTATGGAGCGGCAAACTTGATTTTGCACCAAGTCTCCTTTCTACGCCCACCGACCTGCGCCC
This sequence comes from Bacteroidia bacterium, assembly GCA_025057135.1. Taxonomy (GTDB): domain Bacteria; phylum Bacteroidota; class Bacteroidia; order SpSt-205; family SpSt-205; genus SpSt-205. The sequence continues at coordinate 54,815 of JANWXY010000027.1, forward strand.
AGAGCCGTAAAAGTGTATCCGAGCTTTTGACAAGGTACCAGAGAGGCTCGCCCGGCATTTGCCAACCGAGAGTATCCCTACCTCTGCCCCATAGAATAGGTGATGTGGGAGCACTTACAGCCTCTAAAGGTACCTTAGCCCGACGAAGCCAAAGTTGGCTACCCTCCAAAGGCGAAATAATCTCTACCTCGGTAGCGACACACTTGGGGTAATGCGGGGGAATCTGTGTCTTCTCTCTGAGAAGCGCTACTGGCGCAGGTGACATTTCGTACGGCTTGACCGATGAAGAAGCCGCAGGTAGGCAGTATATGCAGTATGAATACCTTTCGTCTATCCAGAGGTAGCGTTTATGGCTACATGTGGGGAGGGTAGGTAAATCAGACTTTCGCCAAGCTGATACTGAGGTAGGACAATCGGCACCGAACAGTAACCCAGTTTCTTTACAAACTTTGATTACCTTCACCGAAGAGGGCATCGGAGCTACTGTGGATTTGTCTAATAGAGCTGTGATCTTCTGAGCCAGAGGAAGGGCAGCACTGCGCCCTTTCAGACAACCGCTGGAAGTACCATCAGGATTACCTAACCATACCCCGACTATATACCGCTCGTTGTAAGCGATACACCATGCGTCCCGTAAATACGCTGAGGTGCCAGTTTTGTAGCTCCAGCCATTCTGGTTCAAAATTGCGCGCACTATCCATGCGCTGGCTGAGTCCCACATAGGACGCTGCCAAGAAGTATCAGAAGTGCTACGACGCACTTTTTTGTAAATGCCAAATGTGGCTAAGGGCACATAGGCCTGTACTATCTGAAAAAGTGAAGCCTCTATGGTCCCCACAATGCCTGAATAGCCAGCATGCTCCGCCCCTTCTATACCCAAAGTCCGTAAAGTACTACCAAAAGCAGATAAACCGACTTCATGCAACAAGGCGACGGCGGGAGCATTTAGAGAGCTCCTGAGTGCCTCCGAGGCAGAAACTATACCCTGATACCTACCATGCTCAAAATTTATAGGCACATATCCATAGTAAGAGCGAGGAGCATCTAATAAGGGAGACTCAGAATGTATCTTACCACGATAGAGCGCTTCCGCCCAAAGGAAAGGCTTGAGAGTGCTCCCCACAGAACGGCGAGTTTGTATGAGGTCTATGGCACAGCTTTGGTAGCTCGTACTGGGCACATAAGCCCGAATATAGCCCGTAGCAGCCTCTACCACGAGAATAGCCCCCTCCGAAATGCCACAAGTACGCCATGCGCGAATCTCCGTCCGTAGAGTCTGCTGTACATCTCTCTGAAGAGAGAGGCTCAAAAATAGCGTATCCGCACCCCCTCGCCAAGGAGGCAAGATGTGGGGCTCTAATCTTGGTAGCTTTCCTCTCTGAGGAACTAATAGGGTAAGAATCGCCTGATCATAGTCACTCTGAGGAAGCAAACCTGCCTCGTACCATCGTCTGACCCAAGAGAGCGCAGCTAACCGAAATTCTTTCTCTCGTCGTAGAAAGGCTCCAATCAATCTCGGACGCTGAGAAATCAGCAGGAGGGCTGCCACCTCCAAAGGAGAAAGCTGTGCCGCTGGCTTGCCAAAGTATATTCGCGCTGCGGTTTCTATACCTTCTATATTTCCACCGAATGGCGCATAGGTAAGATAATACTCAAGTATTTGGGCTTTTGAATAGCGCAGCTCTATGCCTATGGCCCAGAAAATCTCAGATATTTTCCTAAATATAGTTCGTTCGCCAGGTCGCCATAGACGAGCCAACTGCATCGTAAGGGTAGAGGCCCCCTGACGATATCCAAACAGGGTATTCCATGTCGCTCTAAAAAGAGCGATTACATCCACACCGGGGTGCCACCAGAAGTTTTTATCCTCTTTATGCAAAAGCAGGGGAGCTATTCTTTCTATAGCCGCTGCCGTCGGAGGAATCCGCCATTTGCCATCTGGGGACAAACTCACATGAATAAGCTGACCTGTCTGATCTAAGAACTGTGGGGACGGAGGGGGGGGATGAGGCGCCCGCTGATACGCCTCGCCTAAGAAGATGAGCAAGCCTACTATCCCTAAGACAAAGTATCCAGCGGAAATGCGTATTATGCTCACATGCAGATTAGACAAGTACAGCCGAGAGGGTAGCTGTCGTATAGCTTACAAGTTAGGCGATTTTCTAAAAGAATTTAGGCGTTTTCCTTGGCAATTTTCTCAGCTTGCTCAATCAACTTCTGGCGTTCGTCCTCTGGAAGGGAAGGGTTGGATAACTGTTCAAGAGCCTGCTCTAAAATACCCTTGAGAGACTTTCGGAGATCAGGTTTTTGGAGGGCGGTTTTGATAAGCTCTTCCAGATTAGCCATACGTAGCGAAGGTAGTAGATTTTCAAGAGTCGTAAGAAAAGGAGGTGGCTTCTGGGAGTGTGCGGCGCACGAGACCGGAGAGGACATTTCCAGGTCCGAGCTCGTAGAAGGTTCGGATACCATCCGCCCACATTTGACGCAGAGTTTGGGTCCATCGTACGGGAGCGGTGAGCTGCTGAATAAGCAGTTCTTTCAGCTTGAGCGGGTCTGTTTCTGGCGAAGCAGTGACATTTGGATACACCGGGAAGCGCGGACGGCAGAAAGTAGTGGCTTGTATAGCTTCTGCTAAGCGATGACGGGCTGATTCCATGAGAGGCGAATGAAAAGCTCCATTTACAGGCAACTTTTTAGCCAGTTTAGCCCCTGCCTTTTTGGCTCGCTCCATAAGGGCTTCAACCGCGGCAATTTCACCCGAAACTACCAGCTGGCCGGGGGAGTTGTAGTTTGCAGGAACGACCATTCCGAAAGAAGACACCTCCTCACACAGAGACTCCACTACTTCATCTTCCAATCCGATAATCGCCGCCATGGTGCTCGGACGCTCATCACAAGCTGCCTGCATGCCTGAGGCGCGAACTTTCACCAACTCTAACCCTTCCTCAAAAGAAAAAACACCTGCTACCGCTAAGGCTGTAAATTCCCCCAACGAATGACCCGCTACTGCTTGAGCTTCTATCTGACGAACCTTGGCCACAGCGTAGCCATGCAGATAAAGAGCGGGTTGAGTTACAGAAGTTTTTTGAAGGGCCTCTGAGGGCCCCTCAAACATATACTGGCGAAGGGGTAGCCCCGTGATATTTTCTGCACGCTCAAAAAGTTCGGCAACTTGCGGATGAGACTCATAAAGACGAAGCCCCATTCCGACTACCTGGGAGCCCTGTCCAGGAAAGAGAACTGCTACACTCATTAGGCGGCTTTCACCTGCTGAACCAGCGCCTCAAATGCTTGGGGCTGGGTAACAGCTAAATCTGCTAACATCTTACGATTTAGCGTGATGCCTGCAGCCTTGAGCCTGTGGATAAATGTGCTATATGACAAACCATAAGGACGCACTGCTGCATTTATGCGGATAATCCAGAGCCGACGAAAGTCCCGCTTCTTCCTGCGGCGGTGAATATAGGCATAAACGAGGCCTTTTTGGAGCTGATTGTTTGCATGGCGAAATACATTTTTCTTACGGCCCCAATACCCTTTGACTTGTCGCAAAATACGGCGACGGCGTTCCCGAGAAGCTACTCTGTTTTTCGCTCGCATAGGCTCAGAGATGTACGGTTAGTAAAGATAAACGGAAAAAGTCAGATTTTTTTACTATCCTATCTTTTCGCAAGGCGCGCTTGCGACGATGAGATTTCGCTGAGAAGTTATGACGGCGACCCGTGGCTTTATGCTTGAGTTTTCCGGTCGCCGTTAGTTTGAAGCGCTTTTGACAGCCTGAATGCCCCTTCATGGCGGGCAAAGGTAATGCAAAAAAGTAAATCTCTTTTTTTGAGTAAAGGCTTTTAGTCCTCGCTTATCTGCTTGAGGACGGGTGAGCGTTTTGAGTAGGAGATATTAAGCACAAGTGTGGGTGACGTGGTGGGG
>JANWXY010000054.1 GCA_025057135.1 Bacteroidia bacterium
GAATGCTACTGGATAGTCGGGCGTACATGATATAATTACTCCATCACATTCTAGGGTGATGTACAGAAAGTTTGATTGAGGTGCACCAGTCACACCTCCGGGCTGATTAGATACGGAAAAATTAACAGGAAAAAATCCATACATCACTATATTTTGCAGCCCATACTTTGCGTCTACTCGCCAAAAGTTTGTAGGACTGGTACTACTATTTACATCAGAAGTATTCAAGGACCAGCCGGTGGGCGTACCTCCCGGGGGTACACTGTTGAAGTTTTCATCATAGTAAATCGTCTGAGCCATGCTCAGGCTCAATAAGGCGAATAGCTTTCGCATAGTGCAAACTTAGCACACTTTCTGCTTTGGTAATCCTAATTTCTGACATGAGAGGTGTGAAATATCACCCAATCGGTCAAAATCGATGGCCAAGCGAACTTGTCAAAAAGGATATCCCACGGCGAAGACATACTGAGCGCGTTCTGCTCCTATGGGAAACTGGCTCATCACCAGACCGGTCGCTGGATCAAGTATCTGCTGAGCGATATCCAGTCTAATCACTATTACTGAAAAGTCCCATCTCAGCCCTATCCCTCCGGCGATTCCTGGGATAGGACTTTTCAAAAAGAGTCCCCTCGGGTCCTCAAAGAGAGTGGATGCCAGGAACCACACATTCCCTATATCCACGAAGGGTACCAGTTGAATGCCCCGATACAGAGATTGACGCAGCTCGGCATTGACCTCTGCGAGAAAGGTACCACCGGGTATCAGAAAGAGATTTTTGGGAAAGGTATAGCGCCCAGGACCTAACGCGCCGAACTGCCAAGCTCGCATGCTGTTAGGTCCCCCAACAAAGAAGCGATTCTCAAATGGTAGGTCCAAAGAGTAATACATGCCCTGACCCCATCCGATGCGCCCCCGAATATGTAGCTGCTGATGCGGGCCCAGTAGAGCTTTTCGCCACCGCCCTTCCCCCATGACACGCAGAAAAATCCCATACCTGAACCGGTTGAACAGGAGATTATCCCGGTAGGAGCTGTCTGCCTGTGGATACATCAGCGCCAGAAAGTGCTCCAGAAAGAATGGTATCCAGCCCCCGATCTCTAAGAGCAAAGAAGAATAATCACCACTCCCACGAGTAGCGGAGAAATAGTTACGATGCGTGGATACTTGCCAAAATGAAACTTGGGTCAGCCGGGATAGGTAGTCCCTGAGAATGAGGGTTCGGACTAATGGGGATAATGCTTCTATTTGAGCCTCAAAGCTGGGAGAAAAGCGACTATCTACGAAGGTCAGACTGAGAGGCGTCCAGATTTGCTCCTCCTGACGCTTATCGCTGAAAAAATACTTGGTTTGTTTGGTCCAACTCAGTGTGGCATATCTCCGAGAAAAATCTATCTGACGGATGTCCTGTAAAGAGGCGGATAATGAGCTATTCTGCTGAGTGAGTGTGAGAGGAAGGGGACGTGGGCGATTTCCTCTCAGGTGTAAGGTGCCTTCTGGAAAGCTAAGCGAAACTTCGGCGGCGATGTTGTAGAGGGGGACAAGGGGGCTATTCACACTCCGGCGGAAGTAACTCGCAGCGACTTGTCCACGAGTTCGTAGAACCCATCCTCGCCGAAAAAGAGAGAGATGCGCCGATCGTAAGTTCGCACTGGCGCCGGGGAGGGGAAGACTGCCCACGAGCGGCTGAGTAGATTGAAAGCCTTCTATCCCCACACTGAGGTCAATCGGCGGGCGTAGCACGACATCATATCGTACCGACAATGAATCATTTGCTTGACGGGACAGAGCGGGCCCCACCCACTGCACTACTTCTAAGCTTTGGAGGGCTTTTTGAGAGGCTTGAATGGCTCTCTGGTCATAATATCCTAAGGGTGGATAGTATATGCGGGGTATAAGTGCCCGACTGTCCAGAATAGCTTCGGCTTTGGGCTCTGTATAGCACAGTATGCCAGCTACTTCCGTGGCTGAAAGAGGGGAGCGTTCGGGAATATGGATAGAAAGTTCAGTACGCCCCAGAGCATATCGCTTGTGCCCTTCGGGTAGGACGAGCCGTACGATGCAGCCAAGCTGCTCTCGTTTATCCGTACCTATCCATCGGCGCAGGAAGCCAGCGGGCTTCTGGAATGATTTGTTTTCAATAGTAGTGTCTATTTCCCAAATAAGCTCGCTGAGGGACAGGCCTTGATACCCTTCGGATAGTAGAAACATATACAGGTCTGCTCTTAGAGCATCTAACCGGGATAAACGATATGGCTCTCCTACTGGGAGTATTTGAGTACGCAAATAAGCTTCCGTCAGGCTCACTAAGGTGGAGTCTTTCCCTACTACATCCAGCTCTTTGATATGCCAGCGAGGACCGGGGCGGACCCGATAAATTACCAGAGCTTCCCTTTCGTTGATGGGCTTAATTTGAGCTTGTACGGCAGCGAGAAAGTAGCCTTCTTGCACATGCGCTTCTTCAATAAGGGCTACATCTCGCTCCACAGCTCGCATGGACAGCAGAGCCGGAGGGTCTCCTAAGTTTTCACGCAGCGCATAACCGAGCTTATAGGTATAATATCGCATCTTGGGTATTCGTCTTAGGGTTTGCCAAGGCTGCTTAGGACTTTCTGTGAGGATTTGTCCTGCCCAATATATCTGCAATCCCAGACGCACACCGAGGGTTCGGCTATTGCTGCGGACGTACAGGGGTGGCGCCTCTTCTAACGCACTGCCACGAAGGATGGGCTCTCGGGCGACGAGTTTCTCACCCTCTGGTAAGAGGCGTAGGGGAGAGCACGCTACCAAAAATGCTACCAGACTACCCGAATACCACAGCTTGCCCCGATGGCGAGCCATAGAACCGACCTTCATGGAAGTTGAGATAACCATTGACCCATACAGCTTGGACTTTTCCCTCTAAGGCAGAGCCTGCCAGAGGATGCCATGCCACTCGGCTATAATGTCCGGGCGCTTGTGGCTCGGGAACTTTAGTTTTGTCCTCCACGGAAAAAAGCACAGCATCAGCCCAGTTGCCTTCTTGAATGGGGCCTCTCTCCTGTATATTCCATAGACGAACTGGCGCATATACCATTTTTTCTACCCAGAAGTTGAGAGGGAGTCCTCTTGCCTTTCCGAGTGTCCAAAGCCATGGCAAAAGGTAGCCATGAGCGGGTACTCCACTCGGCGCGTGATTGTAGGACAGCTGCTTCTCTTCCCAGCGATGCGGGGCATGGTCTGTGCCTATGACTTCTAACACTCCCTCCAGAAGCCCTTTCCAGAGAGCTTCGCGGTCTGCGGGGTATTTGAGAGCTGGATTACACTTGAGTAGGTGCCGATACGACCGAAAGTCCTCCGCTGTCCACTGGAGGTATACTGGACAAGTTTCGGCAGAGACATGAGAAGGGCGCTTGCGTAGAAGGTGTATTTCCCCCTCCGTAGTGATGTGGAGGAGGTGAATGGGCACCGAAGCATGGACAGATTCGCTGAGCAGCCAACGAGTACTTTCTATGCAGGCTTCGGGCGGGCGACAGCGGGTGTGTAAATCAGGTACCTGTTCCCAATCCGCATTAGCCCACTGTTGCTGGGCTGCTTGAATGAGAGCCTCTTTCTCGCTATGAAAGACTAACCGAATGGAACTTTCCCTCAGTAGCCGTCGTACATAGGCTTCGTCCGTAACGAGTAGCTCACCCGTAGATGCAGCTAAAAAGACTTTTACGCCGGGTACTCGTCGGGAGTTTAGCCGATGTATTTCAGATAGATTGTCTTCCGTAGCTCCGAAGTAGAGAGCATAGTTAGCCCAACTTTGTGGTGCTACGAGGTGCATTTTAGCTTCCCAGCGCTCCAGAGTGGTGGTGGGGGGAGGGGTATTGGGCATATCAAAGACCGTAGTTACGCCACCAGCTACGGCGGCTCGGCTTTCTGTGTAGAAGGTGCCTTTGGCGGAGAAGCCCATATCTCTAAAGTGACCGTGCGTATCTATCAATCCCGGCAGTAAAAAAGCGCCTTTAGCATCATATTCAAAGCCAATCGCTTGGTCAGGGACTTTTCCGATAGCAGCCCAGCGCCCGGCTTTTATCCATGCATCGCCAAAAAGCTCCCCATCGACGCCGAGTATGCGCGCATTCCGAATGACCCAGTTCAGTGTCTCCATAAGAGCGAAGTATCACCGTAGCTTAGAAAGCGGAAGCCGTTTTTCAAAGCATATTCATAAACTGCTTGAATGGCTTTTTCTCCGATAAAGGCTTGGACCAGAGCCAAGAGTGTGCTATCTGGCATATGGAAGTTAGTAATCAGGGCATCGGCGATCTGAAAGGGGTAGCCAGGGAGTAGATAAAGACTGGTTATTCCATGCAGTTCGTCGGGTAGGGCGGCCAAGGCTTCTTTGGGAGAAACATCCACAGGCGTCTGCTGCCATATGAGAGGGACTATGCTGGGAGATTTCTCTCCCTTAGCATACGAGAGCCCTAACCAGTACAGACTTTCTATCAAGCGCAGGGTAGTAGTGCCGACACACAGTACAGGTCCGTCTAACTTACGCAGCGCTGAAAGTGTCTCTTTGGAAATAGCGAACCGTTCGGCGTGCATGGGGTGCTTTTCTGGGGCATCAGGCGTTTTTAGAGGCAGGAACGTGCCTATCCCCACGTGGAGGGTGAGTGGATAGGTTTGGATCCCTCTCTGAGCGAGACTTTTCCAGACCTCGGGTGTAAAGTGAAGCCCCGCGGTTGGGGCGGCTACGGACCCTGGCTTGTGGGCATAAATAGTTTGATAGCGAGCGGAATCTTCGGGTTCGGCTTCCCGCTTGAGATATGGAGGCAGTGGAGGCGTACCGAAAGCCTGGAGTACATCTAATGCAGAGTAATGGGGGGGATGCCATTCGGCTGAGAAGTATCCCTGCCGTTCGTCTGCATCATTGAGCCAGCGTACTTTGAAGGTGAGGGGAGCACTTTCCCACGTCAGTTCGCCACCGCGTCGCCAGAAACGCCCAGGGCGAAATAAAGCCTTCCAGACTTGAGGGGGACCTTCATCCCATTTGCCTTCGGTGAGTTCGGTGAGGAGAAGCTCAAACTTGCCCTGGCGCAAACGCGCTGGTATTACTTTCGTATCGTTGTAAAACAGGCGAGTTCCAGGCGGGAGGTGCTCTGCCAAGTGGAGGAATATAGTTTCCTGAATATGTCCGCCCCGGTATATCAACAGGCGTGCATCGTGCCTTTGAGGTAGGGGATACTTAGCGATGCGGTCAGGGGGAAGGTCGTATGACCAAAGCATTCGCCAAAGTTAGCGCGCTACCTTTGCGCATGCTTTTTTGGCATGAGCTCCTCGCTCAATGGGAGACTGCTTGGCGAGAAGCCCCCCTCCCCGAGCTCCCTAAGGTTTCCCTCACTCCCCCAGAGCAAAAGGGCATCCTCACCCTAAATATCTTTCCTCTATTCAAAGCATATAAAGGAAACCCCCAAAAAGCTGCTGAGGCTGTTCTGTATCCTCTACGACATATCAGTCATGCCGAGGTAATCAAGGGATTTGTCAATATCTCTTTTACAGCTGACTTTTGGGCGGATTTTCTGCGGAAGGCTCAAACAGCATCCCAAGGATACACACACCTTTCCCTTGCAGTTGGTGAGCAGCTCATGGTAGAGTATCCCTCGCCTAATACGAATAAGCCGCTGCATCTGGGGCACTTGCGTAATCTCTGCTTAGGCGAATCGGTCTGCCGGCTATGGGAGCGCTTGGGCGCAGAGGTCATCCGAGCTAACCTTGTCAATGATCGCGGCATCCATATTAGTAAGTCCATGATAGGATGGAAAAGGTTCTTTGCCCCTGCGACTCCCCATTCTGCGGGCGTAAAAGGAGACCATTTTGTCGGACAGTGCTATGTCGCCTTTGAGAAAGCCTATAAGGCAGAAGTGGATGAGCTGACCGCTCGTGGGCTACCCGAAGAGGAAGCTCTGGTCCAAGCTCCCCTCTTTCAGGAAGCCCAAGCCCTCCTCCGAGCTTGGGAAGCCGGAGACCCCAATACGCTCGCCCTATGGCGTGAGATGAACGGATGGGTTTATGAGGGATTTGATCAAACTTTTCGGCGAATGAGCATACGCTTTGATAAAATATACTACGAGTCGGAGACTTATCTTTTAGGTAAAGCCGTCGTAGAAGAAGGTCTCTCAAGAGGTATTTTTCATCGAGCGGAAGATGGCGCTGTATGGGCAGACCTGACAGATGTAGGACTCGGACGAAAAGTTCTCCTACGAAGGGATGGGACATCAGTGTATATCACGCAAGATTTGGGCACGGCGGATTTGAAGTTTAGAGATTATCCTAACCTAAAGCGCAGCGTATATGTGATTGGGAATGAGCAAGACCACCATATGCGTCTTTTGGCGGCTCTTCTGAGGCGTTTGGGACGGGAATTTGCGGACAAAATCTATCATCTCTCTTATGGCATGGTGGAGCTTCCGACAGGACGCATGAAAACCCGAGAAGGAACGGTCGTAGATGCTGATGACCTTTTAGATGAAATGCATGCCCGAGCCTATGAACTTACCGATGCGGATTTGTCTGAGTCGGATAGGCACGAGATCGCCGAAGCGGTGGGACAAGGTGCCCTTCGCTTTTACCTCCTGCGTACCGACCCGAAAAAGAATATTCTTTTCGATCCAGCTGAGTCCATAGACCTAAAGGGCTTTACGGGCCCTTTCCTTCAATATGGATATGTGCGAGCCAAACGCCTGTTAGAAAAGGCTTTGGAACAGGGTTTGGATCCCACAGAAGTGAGAGTTCCTGAAACGATTATCCCGGTGGAAGAAGCCCTTCTCCAGCAGTTGTATGCTTTGCCGCATTATTTAGAGAGTGCAGCGAAGGGATTTGACCCAGCACTTTTGGCGCATTATGGCTATGAGCTGACTCGCCGTTTCAATGAGTTTTATCAGACTTCGCCTGTGATTGGTGCTACTGAACCTGCTCGTAGCTTTCGTCTGGGGCTGGTCAAAGTGTATCAGATAGCGATAGCTACTGTGCTGCAGACTTTGGCTATACCTCTACCTGAGCGTATGTAGGAATCGCAGTTTTGGGCAAATCCCCGGCAGACAAGGATTTTATTCTCAAAGTTTCATCTTTGCTTATGCTTTGGGCACTTGGGGGGTATTTTCTCCTAAGCCTTACGGTGGGTTGGCTGGGACGACAGCGCACTCGAGGTACGGTGGAGGGCTATTTTGCGGCAAATCGCCAACTACCTTGGGGACTGGCTGCCCTAAGTATGGTGGCGACTACTTTCGCCGTGGATACCCCACTCGCTATTACAGAATATGTACGAGAGGGAGGCTTAGCCGCTAACTGGCGCTGGTGGAATATGCTTATTGGGGGAATGTTGAGCGTAGTTGTTTTTGCTCCGCTCTGGCGGCGTAGCGGCGTGCTTACAGACAGTGAGATTTTATCCATCCGTTATGGAGACAAGCCAGCTGAGCTTTTGCGAAGGATTCGGGCGCTCTGGTTGGGCGGCTTCATCAACCTAATCATCCTTGGTTGGGTACAAACGGCGATGCGCACTGTTTTGGAGGCATTTGTTGGACTTACCTCTCAGCAGTCTTATATCCTCCTTGCGGTAAGCACTTTTGTTACTCTGCTGTACACAGTAATCGGGGGACTTTGGAGTGTAGTATGGACGGATGCGATACAGCTGATTCTGGCGCTTTCAAGTACTACCTTATTGATGATACGCGTACTTGGAGCGGTAGATATGAGAGCTGTCCCAGAGGCGGCTTGGCAACTCTTGCCTGGTGGGGAAAACTGGGGTTTCCTCACCCTCGTGGCTCTCATAGGTCTTCAATGGTGGGCGAGCTGGTATCCTGGGGCAGAGCCGGCAGGAGGGGGCTATATCCTTCAAAGAATGGCTTCTACTTCTTCACCTCTGGCGGCGCAGCGAGCTTTAGCCTTATTTCAGGTGCTTCATTACGCTGTACGTCCTGTGACTTGGTATGCGGTTGCTCTTGCGTCTATAGTGCTCCTGCCTAATCTTTCAGACTCTAAAACGGCCTACCTCCTAATGGCAAGGAAATTTCTTTCCCCGCCAGAGCAGATTATGCTACTGATTGGACTTACGGGGGCTTATATGAGCACTCTATCCACCCATTTCAACTGGGGGGCTTCTTATATTGCCAGAGATTTGGGACTTTCAGAAAGTAGAGCGCTCAATGCTGGGCTTTGGGGAACGATTGCCCTTGCAGGCCTGAGTATAGCTGTCGTTCCTTTCATGACCAGCGTGGCGGGGGCATGGAACTTTCTCTTAGAATCTGGCGCAGGTACAGGCTTTGTGCTACTTCTACGGTGGTTTTGGAAGCGGCTCAGTATTTGGAGTGAAATCACTGCTCTGATTGCTCCGATGGTAGGGTATGCTATATTCCGATGGGGGATGGGATGGGTATTTCCAGAAAGCTATATCGCTACGGTAGGGTTTACGGTAGCTTCGGTAGTTCTCGTTACCCTTTCAGGCAAAGGGACGCCGACGGAGCGGTGGGAACGCTTTAGATTACAGGTGCGTCCTCAGCTTTCTTGGAGGGAAATCGCTATCTGGCTGTTGGGTGTAAGCAGCGGGTATGCGATTACCTTCGGGCTGATATGGTGGATAAAAGAAGGAGCTTTTCCTTTGACGGTGCTTTTAGGGTGCGTAGGGATGGGTGTGTTTTTCTGGTTATTACAGGTAGGTGAAAGGGGGTTGGGGAAGGGGTCAGGGGATGGGATTAGCTGAGCATGGGGGAGGTG
>JANWXY010000057.1 GCA_025057135.1 Bacteroidia bacterium
AAACTATCAATATCAGCAGAGTAGATGCCCCCCTGATCCTATTTGAGGGCACAGACCTACAATCTTTTCAGCCCTAACGCCTCTGCGCCAATAAGCCTACATCACGCTCAGCCTCGCCCCCACAGCGTAAGTAGTGCTACCACCAGCGATACCACCGTGAAGCCTACGGTCGTTATCCAAGTCAGCGTACGAAAGCGCCCCTCTAAGTCCTGCCTCAGCTCAGTGAAGCGCTGGTCCGTGTATTCCCGCTGCTCAGCGAAACGCTTGTCCATCTCAGCCTTCTGCTCCGCGAAGCGCTTCTCCGTCTCCACCCGCTGTTCATTCAGCATCCGCACCACGAGCTCAAACCTCATGTTCATATCCTCCCTCACCTCCGCAAATCGCCGATCCATCTCCGCCTTCTGCTCTGCAAAGCGTTTGTCCATCTCCACCTTCTGCTCCGCAAATCGCCGATCCATGTCCGCCTTCTGCTCCGCAAATCGCCTATCTATATATTCTTGCTGCTCCGCGAAGCGCTTATCCATCTCTGCTTTCTGCTCAACGAAACGCTTCTCCATATGCGCCCTCTGCTCGGCGAAACGCTTCTCCATCTCCACCTGCTGCTCATTCAGCATCCGCACCACCAACTCAAACCTCATGTTCATGTCCTCCCTCACCTCCGCAAAGCGCCGATCCATCTCCGCCTTCACCTCCACAAATCGCTGATCTATCTCTTCCTTCACTTCTGCAAACCGCCGATCCATCTCTTCCTTCACCTCCGCAAATCGCCGATCCATCTCTTCTCTCACCTCCACAAATCGCTGATTGATCTCCGCCTTTTGCTCTACAAACCGCCGATCCATCTCTGCCCTTTGCTCTGCAAAGCGCTTGTTCGCCTCCGCCCTCTGCTCTGCAAGTACCTGCAAGACAACTTCAAACCGTTTGTCCATCTCCTCAAATCGCTTTTCCATCCCCTCCTTCACTAATAAGAAATACTTCTCCTGAAACGCCCACCCCTGCTTTAGCTGCGTATCTATCCGACTCCATAATCGATCAAACTCAGACGAGCGTTCAGATAATATCTCCGCTAAAAGCTCTAATAACCCCTCATCCACCTGCACACCACGCCGCCGTGCCATCTCCCGCAGCTCCGAAAGCGTCATACTGCAAATATATCCCCTCAGAGGAATATCTCAATCAGGCTTTTCAAACGGGAATAGAACAACTCAGCTCGTATCGCATAGCTTGATTTTGGGGTGAGCCTTCGTCTAAATAGCCCTACGATGAATATCTGGAGGGAGAAAGGAGACTCAGCGCGGCACTTCTCTCACTATCCAAGCTCCCCAGGGGCAATAAAACCCCACTGTATCTATCCAGTACGAAAGAGCGTTTTCTATATCAGAAGGGCGCCCATCACACACTTCCACAGCCACCTCGGCAAATTCCACGCTATCTGGATGAAGGTGCCAGTTCCAATGCCACCCTTGGCAAGTATTGAAGGTGCCACTGCCGCGCTTCAAACGACCTGTCGGAAAAAATGGTGGAGAACTACGCCCTACTATGGAACGAGCTTGGGCGATACGAGCCGAATCCCGCAGCCTTAGAATGAAACATTCCCCATTCACCTCCACCTCAAAATCCACATACCTAAGGGGAGCCGGAGAAGGTTCAGGACTTTTTTCTTTTCGCCGACAGCTATACTCAGCTGTGAGTAGAAGGAATAAGCCTGCCCATGCTATCATCCGCATCGGCTAAATTTACTTCAAGGGGTCTATGGGAAGGGGGGGACATGACATTCTGAGCCTACCTGCAAGATATTCTGTTTATTTGCTACATGGCCGTGCGCATAAAGACTGCCTCCCCAGGAGAGCGCAAGCTGAGTTGGTGGGACCGCCTATACTTTCCCGCTATACTCTCGGGACTGGCATATACCTTCCAACGCCTCTTCAAAAAGCCCGTGACTGTTCAGTATCCTGAAGAGCCGATCATACTTGGACCGGAGTTTCGTGGTCGTCCTGTACTGGTTGTAGAAGAAGGTAAAGAGCGCTGCGTAGCCTGTGGATTATGTGCGCGAGTGTGCCCGCCTTTTGCGATTCACATGCAGGCGGCGGAAACCGAAGATCCGAAGGAACGCTACCCCGCCGTCTTTGAGATAAATATGCTGCGATGTATCTACTGCGGATTATGTGAGGAAGTCTGCCCCGAAGAGGCTATCGTGATGAGCCCAGAATATGATTTTGTATTCCGTACCAGAGCAGAAGCAATATACACCAAAGACCGCCTCCTGGTGGATAAAAAAGAGCTTGAAGCTCGGCTGAGCTGGCTAAACAAAATGCGCAATCCTCAGATTGGGAAGCGGTTTAGATTCCCGATTAGTAATAACATTCATAGCATCAAAGCTCGTACGATGTCTCTGCAAGGGGAGGAAGTGGCCTCATGAGCGAGAAGCTCTGGGACCCCATTCGCCGCATAGCAGTAGTAGCCACGCCTGAGGAGCGGGTACGACAGAGATTTGTCAGCTTTCTGCTTCAGAGAGGCTGTCCTATCTCGGCTATACAGGTGGAATACAAAGTCGGACAGAAGGGACGATTTGATGTGGCGGTGAGTGCCCCTGATGGAAGCCTATGGCTATTAGCAGAATGTAAAGCTGAAATATACCCGATAGAGCGTCTCTGGGAAATGGCTTGGGCGCAATTACGCCGCTATGCGCGTACTTTGCCGTTGCCGAACTACTTCGCTGTGGTCATTGGTTCCCAAATTTGGTGCTGGCAAGCGAAAGAAGGCACGCCCCTCAATCAGTTTCCCGAGTATCCCAGATGAAGTTTTTGCACCTGTACTTTCTGCTGAATGAACCCGTAGATGGAGCGGTGGCCATGCCTCTGCCTCCGGAGGTGATGCGCCAAACGATTGAGGCAAGCCTGTGGTCTTCCGAAGAGAAAGATAAACTTCGCCAACACGCAGCGTACATAGAGCAGCGCTTCCCCGTGATAGCAGACCCCATAAGCGCATTCTTGGAAATCTATCAAGAAGCACTAAAAACCCCCCAAATCCTCGGTATAGCTAATCCTATCGCCCACACAGCGCATCATATTCGATGGGTGGAAAAGATTTTTTCCGAAGGCTTAGAAAAAGTAGCCCGAGAAACGCCTCCGCTTCATCTATGGACGGGGTTAGTACCTGTGGAGGTGGAGGTCTCGCTTGCCGAGCTTCTGAGAGAACGCCGTACCGCTCTGTGGGTTCGTACAGCCGGCTACGAGCAGTTTAGCTTGCCTAATTTAGCCCATCCCATCGCTGACTTGCGAGAAGTAGGCTGGGTGCATTCTTTGTTTGAGCTACTTTTTGACTGGATGTATTTTGAGCAGCGTCCTCTCAGGCCGGGCGATGCCATTGAGGTTCCCGAAAGGGGACGATATACGATAGAGGACTTTATGCCGGGCACCCTAGCTTTGATAGAATGGCGAGAAACGAATGGAGCAGTATAGCCTCCCTTTCCATCGCCCATCTTTCTCAGCTTTGGAACGTCAGTACCTCCAAGAAGCCTTAGAAGAGGGCTACTGGGGTGGTGGTCGCTGGATAGAACGATTAGAAAAAGCTCTCCAGCACATATACGAAAGGGAAGTCATAGTCGTAAGTTCAGGAACCTCCGCACTTCACTTAGCGCTCAGCCTGCTAATAGACGAAAAGGACACAGAAGTAATCGTACCCACGTGGACATTTACCGCTACTGCATCTGAGGTCGTGCATGCAGGAGGCATACCTGTACTCGCAGATGTAAATGAAAGCCTGCACATTAGTCCAGAGACGGTAGAATCTCTCATTTCCTCCCGCACAAGGGGGATTATAGTCGTGCATTACGCCGGGGTAGCTGCACCGATGGCAGAACTGCTCCAGCTATGCAGAAAGTATAACCTCTGGTTGATAGAAGATGCTTGCCACGCCGTACCTGCCTACTACGGAGGACAATTATGCGGCACATTCGGAGAAATGGCTACGTTGAGCTTTCATGCCACCAAACCCATAGCGGCTGGCCAGGGAGGGGCTGTTTTGCTTTCAAATCCAGATTTAGCTGAAAGAGCCCGTATACTCCGCCGGAATGGGCTTCAACGCAGCTCGGAAATGCCATGGCTCTATGAAGTCAAAGCCCTCGGCTGGAACTACATGCTCTCGGATTTCCAGGCCGCAGTAGGATTAGCCCAAGTAGCCCGTTTAGAAGAAAACTGGAAAGAGCGTCGCCGGCTCGCCCTACTATACGACGATATGCTACGAGGAATACCAGAACTCACCCCATACCCAGTATCCTCCCCTGAAACTGCCGCTTGGCATCTATATCCCGTTTTTTGGTCAGGTGCTACTGCGGAGAAAAAAAATCGCCTATTACAGTACCTTCACCGAAAAGGCTTTACCCTCAACGTGCATTACAAACCGCTCCATCTACATCCCGCTTACAGACCTTACATTCACAAAGGGCAAACTTTCCCGACCGCCGACAGGGCTTATGAGGAGATTTTCAGCTTGCCTTTGTGGGTAGGAATGACCGAGGGACAAATATCGGCTCTGGGAGAGACCCTGAAAGCAGGCTTGGCTGAAATAGCCTGACGATAGTCGTAGAATATCCTGTGAGCTTCCACCGTTTTCTCATAAATCGTATCTTTGGCGTATGGTATTCTCCTTCCTGAAGCGGCAGTTTATAGACATTATTGAATGGGTAGATGAAACTCGTAACACGCTGATATGGAAGTTTCCTGACGAAGACCGAGAGATAAAGATGGGAGCGCAGCTCACCGTTCGGGAGTCCCAAGTAGCGATTCTCGTAAATGAAGGAAAAATCGCCGATGTATATCAGCCTGGGCGGCATGAACTCACTACTCGGAATATGCCTATCCTCACTAACCTCAAGGGCTGGAAGTATGGTTTTGAATCACCTTTCAAGGTGGATGTATATTTCGTTAGCACTCGGGAGTTCCAAAATCTGCGTTGGGGCACGCAGCAGCCTGTCATGGTAGAGGACCCAGAGCTGAGTCTCGTACCGATCAGAGCGTTTGGAACCTTTGCTATTCGGGTACGGGATGCAGCGCTGTTCTTTCGGGAGTTTGCGGGGACAGACCCCGTCGTCACGATAGACGAATTTCTTGAAGGAGGATTTCGCAGTCTGGTTGTCACACATTTCTCTCACGCACTGAAAAGCTCTGGACGCAGCATCGCAGAGATTAATGCCCAAGCTAATCAGCTCGGTGATGTGCTGTCCCCTGTATTGCAACCAGAGTTTCAAAGAGTAGGAATAGAGCTGACGCGGTTCCTCGTAGAGAGCGTGACCCTCCCTGAAGAGATACAAAAGCAGCTCATAGAACAAGACATGGAAGTGCGCCGACTGCGAAAGAAGGTGGGGCTCTCGCAAGAGGTGCAGGACATGAACAGGTTCTTACAGTTTCAAGCCGGTCAAGCCATGGAGAAGGGGGATGGTGCAGGAGCAGGATTGGCTCGTTCGGCTTTAGAGCTGAGCCTGGGCATGCAGATGGCCCAGCAAATGCAGCAAGACAAAAGCTCAGCCCAAAAAGCCTCTGCCGAAGAGCGTGCTCAAATCTTACAGACCCTCAAAGAGCTGGCAGAGCTGAAAACCGCTGGCATACTTACCGAAGAGGAGTTTGAAGCAAAAAAGAAAGAGCTACTGAGCCGACTCTAATGTGGTGGCTGCTCGCTGGGGCAGGCATAATAACAGCACTGGCTTTGATTTGGGGTACATATCACTGGCGACGCTGTAATCAGGTACATCACACCCTCTATGCCCTCTTCGGAACTAAAGCATGGGAAAATGCCCTCCGAACATCTCTGCATAAGCTCAGGCAGTACGAAGAGGCAGCCCAAGCCCAACAAGCTTTCCTGGCAGAGGTTTCCCACGAGCTAAAAACGCCGCTCAATATATTACTGGGCTATTTAGACACGCTTACCCAAGGGGCATGGAAGGACGAAAACGTAGCTTTACCTTTTCTCCAAAAAGCCCTGTCTCAGGTCCATAGAATGGAATCGCTCGTACAAGACATCCTGCTACTGGCTCAGATAGAGAGCGGCGGATGGCTCATTCAGCCAGAAGCTACGCCTCTATACCCACTCTTAGAAAATGTCTGGTCAGAACTTGAACCCTTGGCTCGGCGGAAAAATATCACTTTACGCACACCTTCTATGGAGGTTCAGGACCTCGCTGTGGAAGCGGACCCCTTCGCCTTGCAAAAGGTCTTCAAAAATCTCTTGGAGAATGCTATCCAATACAGCTCGGAGGGTAAATCTATTACCGTGAGTTGGGAACTATCCCCAGATAGAAAGAAGGTCAAAATATCCATCAGAGACGAAGGAATAGGGATTCCCGAAGAGCATTTGCCACACATCTTTGACCGATTTTATAGGGTAGATAAAAGCCGCTCGCGCCAGAGCGGCGGCACTGGATTGGGACTATCCATAGTGAAAGAGCTTATAGAAGCCCATGGAGAGCGCATCTCCGTACAGAGCCAGGTCAGTCAGGGTAGTGTATTTACTTTTGCTCTGCCTGCCTGTGCATGAATTTTGCATACTTCTCACCTGCTATGTACGATATGCTTATCAGATGTATAATACTCGCTACGGTCGGATGGAGCTGGGCACAGGCTCCTCGCGTAAGCGTCAATCCACCAGAACAAAACTTTGGGCAGGTAGCCCAAGGCAGTTTAGTCAAGGCCCGTTTCACTCTCCTGAACTCAGGCAAAGCTCCCCTTCAGATTCAAGAAATCAAGCCCAGTTGCAGCTGTTCTGTACTTTCCTGGGAGCGTCGGACAATCGCCCCCGGGGACTCTATGTCCTTAGAGGTTACTTTCAATACCGCAGGTAAAGTGGGACGCCAACGAAAAAGCTTTAGCATCGTTAGCAACGCAGAAAACTCCCCCACCCTCTTCTATTTAGTGGGAGAGGTACAAGCTGGCTCTCTCTATGAGGACTGAAAGCTGTCTATATTTGCACAGGCAGTGAGTAAGGAAATAAACTACCGCATCAATCGTGAGATTACCGCACCAGAGGTGCGAATTGTTGGCTTGGAGCCAAGTGAATTGAATGGCGTTTATCCATTAGAACAGGCGCTACGCATCGCAGAAGAACGCGGTATGGACCTTGTCGAGATCGCTCCTCAGGCTAATCCCCCTGTCTGTCGTGTCGTGGAATATTCTAGGCTACGCTTTGAGCAGAAAAAGAAAGCCAAAGAAGCTAAACAGAAACTCCACCAGATAGAAGTGAAGGAGATTCGTCTGCGCCCTCATACAGATGATCATGATCTTGCCTTCAAGCTGCGACATGCGGAAAATTTCCTTTTAGAGGGCAATAAGATTAGAGCCATAGTCTTTTTCCGAGGACGCAGTATCGCCCACCCAGAGTTTGGAGAAAAGCTTCTCAAGGAGTTTGCAGAGCGCTTGGCTCATGTGGCGAAAGTGGAGGTAGCGCCTCGGATGGACGGGAAGAATATGACGATGGTCCTCGCCCCTGTGAAAGCAAGTAAGCGTTCAACTGGCGGTAAGCCGGCGGAAGGGACCTCTTAGATTTCGTCACCTGCGAAACGCTAAGCCATCCACTACGAATAGCATACGCATACAAACCAACCGCAGGGAGTAGTAGTATTCCCATTTCTACCCAGAAGACGGTCGAAGCTATTGACGATTGCACCCATACCCAAGGAAGCACAAGTACAACCTCCGCTTCTAAAACCAGAAGAAGCGCCACAATGCGCAGAAATGGCCACGTAAAGGATGCATAAGCACTCCCGATAGGCTGTTCGCCACACTCATATGGCAGATTATGAGGTGGCCGCGCCGAAGAGCGCCTCAAAACATAATGCATACCCACCCCCCCAATCACCACAAGCATTCCTAAACTCACATAGAGAATGAAAACTGCCAGTTCGCCTCCCTCACTGACTTGTAGGACAGGCATACTTCAAAATAAATGTATCAGATATAAAGGTCTGCATGGGCTCTCTGAAAGGCGCACATCTCCTCCGGTGCTGGATTCCGAGAATACATCTGAGGCTCACATGTGGCAAGTCCCACATTACCCCCGAAATGTGCGACCCGCCCATTTCCTCAGCTGTCTGAGGGCTATCTGAAAATGTGAGGGAAGCGCTGCTTCTAAGGTCAATTTCTGATTTTTCTCAGGATGAATGAAGCTCAGGTAACCTGCATGTAAAAAAATCACCTCGCCAGAATGCAGGGGACGCTCCGGACGGCGGCTTGATGACTTATAAGCTGGATGAAAAGCAGATAGGTATAAGGGCTTTCCACTATAAGTTTCATCCCCTACGATAGGAAAGCCGTAATACGATAGATGCAGCCGAACTTGATGCATGCGCCCTGTGGCAGGCACACACACTACCAGAGAATATCCTCGAAAGCGCTCTACGGTATGGGCTATGGTCAAGGCAGGCTTGCCACGATAGGGGTCTATCCGAGGGGGATTTGTTGCAATAGGTGCTACGAGCTCAGCGGCATCAAACTCAGCTTCTCCTTGTACAAGTGCCCAGTATTTTTTTTCAACCGTATGAGATGCAAACTGCTCGTAAAGTAGGCGGAATACTTCCTTGTCCCAACTGAGAGTTATTAGTCCAGAAGTCGGTTGATCTAAGCGGTGCAGTAAGTTTGATTCTGGATGTAAGTGGGTTCGAGCCCACATTAGTATGTTTTTACCCTCAACCCCTGAACGATTAGGCAGGGATGGTATCCCCGCCGGCTTGTTGATTACTGCGAGAAAGTTGTCCTGATAAACTATTTCCATCCTCCGTATTGAGCCGTCTGCGCCAGTACTCCAGAATTTTCAGCATGTGCTCGCGATCGGCTGTGACCATCACAGGCAGGGCCAGTTGAGTGACGAGATTGACAGCGGCGAGCACTTCCTGAATCTGAGCCAGTGATTTCATCGTATGAGAGTCCGACTGAACATCGGGCCGCTCAGAAAGCTCCCGTAACAGATCATTGATGGGAGCTATTTCTCTCTCAAACCGCTTTCGAA
Source organism: Bacteroidia bacterium (assembly GCA_025057135.1). Lineage (GTDB taxonomy): Bacteria > Bacteroidota > Bacteroidia > SpSt-205 > SpSt-205 > SpSt-205. The sequence goes on from JANWXY010000057.1 coordinate 8,995, forward strand.
CAATGTTTGCTGCAATCAGCCATATATCCCGTTCAGCTGTGTAAAGGGACCGCCGACTGCTCGGAATATCAATTTTATGTATCAGTCCCCATTCAAGGAGTTTGCGCAGATTTATACTGACATTCCCGCGGCTGATCCCGAGAACCTCTATGATTGCATCAGTATCAACAGGATCAGGATAAACATACAGCAGTGCAAATATCTGAGCCATAGTTGGCCCCACTCCCCAAGAATACGCCAGCTTACCCCATACCTCTATGAGCTGGCGCTGAGCCTCTGTGAGGGATATATTTTTTTCAGGATACATTTGTCATGTGCTTAGGCAGCTTTACACGAAGGTAATCATTTTTGCGGTTTTAGGTGGATGTAAAACAGATGTAGAGCTTATTGCGCCAGAAGCGCGCGAAAAGTTAGTGGTATATGGAATTCTCAGGGCAGAATCAGATACCCAGTATGTCCGCATAGGACGGCTATTCGTCACACGAGAGGATGCCGCCGCATATGCAGCCCGAACCGACTTGAGCGTACATGCCCAAGTGCAACTGACAGATGGGCAGCGAACATGGCTCGCCATGCCCGAAACAGTGATAAAAACCCCCCAGAATCCATTTTTTCCTATCCATGTTGTGTATAAGATTGTGATGAGACCAGCTCCACGCACCCGATATACCCTAACCGTAACTGTACCAGACAACCCCACTTTGAACGTTACAGCAACAACAGTCATGCCCTCCATACCTTACATTGCTCGTCCTGAGACTACTATGATTGTCGGCTCTCTAACCTCCCACCCTGTCATAGACCTGATGAAGCGATATACCATCCAGTTTTTCCCACAGTCCAATACCCAACTCCCAGCCTTAGGGGCAGGATATGAGCTGCGTTTCTCCTTCACCTATGGGGAGGTGCGAGGAGGCGATACCATATGGCGTACCCTAAATATCGGTCCTCGGCGCATCGCTGGCGCAGGTAGCGGGGCTCAGAGTTATATCCTCCAAGAAAAGGAACTGCTCACCACCGTCTATGCCAATCTTTCCCCCTTCAACTATCCGTATGTATATGACAATAGCCGATTCAGCCGGGCATGGCGACTTCAAATCACCGCTCTGGATACCGCTCTCTACAACTATCTCCGAGTAAATGACCCAGCAAACACCGACTTCACGACCATCAAACCGGAATATTCCAATGTACAAAACGGACTGGGAGTCTTCGGGTCGGCTGCCACAGCCGAGCGTTTTTTTCGCATAGATAGCTGCTCTGAATATCTCCTTAGACTCAATGATGCCCCCAAACCCTCTACTCCTTGTAGCTTAGAATAGTAGATGCGGCTTAGGTGGTTATTTTTAGTGACGAGCCTCCTACTGGCTCTTTTAGTGGCGATGACGATATATGCGCGCACCTTATCTAAGCGCCTCCTTCAACAGCAGCTCAATATCGTGCATCTATACGCTGCTGCCCTTCGCTACGCTACACAAGCGCCGGAAGAGTGTTTGAAAGACTTTTTTTGGGACTATTTATTCCCTGAGAAACAAAGCAGCCCCCGCATTTTGATAGTTCCCCTCGTCCTGACCAATGATAAGGGTAAAGTGATCAGTCACAACTTAGAAGAGCTCCGTTTCTCGCCAAAAGGACAATACATAAGTGATTTCCTCCCCTATCTTCAAGCGGATACATTAGAGTTCCCGCCCATAAATGTGAGATTTAGCACGGGAAGGCATTGGAAGATATACTATGGAGAGCCGATTATTCTGAGACAGATTAGGTGGATGCCCGTAGTTAGCGGAGGATTATTTATCATAGCTGGGCTCATATGGATAGGATTTTTATACACGGCTCATCGCTACCGTCAGGATAAGCTGTGGGTGGGCTTAGCTCGGGAAACAGCACATCAGTTGGGCACCCCTTTATCTGGACTGGTCGGAAGCATAGAGCTGCTCCGAGATGCCCCGGAGATGCTGGAGCGTCTTCTACCCCGCATGGAAGACGACCTCCGCCGACTCAACGAAATAGCTGATCGATTTTCTAAAATAGGCGCTGAACCACGACTACTACCTCAAAAGCTGTCCCCTATACTCGAGGATATCGTTCAGTATTTTCAAAAGCGTGTCCCTTCCCGAGTCAAGCTTACATATATACCTGCACCGCAGGATATTACTCTACCTGTAAATAATACGCTGCTGCGCTGGGTCATAGAAAATCTGCTACGCAATAGCCTGGATGCCCTCCCACCAGAAGGTGGGGAAATAACCCTGCGCGTCCAAAACCGCAAAAACGAAGTCTGGATAGACGTAGAGGATACCGGTAAGGGAATACCTCCTACCCAGTGGGAGGAGATTTTTCGCCCGGGATTTTCTACAAAAGGGCATGGATGGGGCATTGGGCTGACTTTGGCTCGCCGCGTCGTTGAAGAATATCACGATGGCGAAATCTTCGTAGCGCAGAGCGGCTTAGGACGAGGAACAACCATTCGGATTCGCTTACCGATACAACAGCGAAAGTCCATAATGCGCAAACTATGGAAAGCCATGCTCTTACGCATGCGCGGCATCATGCGCCTAATCAAGCGATGAGTTGATGTCTCATCGGCTGCTTTTCTCTAAAATTGCCCTGCATGAAACTCCACGAATACCAGGCAAAAGACCTTCTTAGCCAGCATGGAATTCCTGTGGCAGGAGGATATGTAGCCGAAACCCCTGATCAGGCTGTAGAAGCGGCTAAAAAAATAGACCCCTCAGGCAAAGGGCCCTGGGTTTTGAAAGCTCAGGTGCATGCCGGGGGACGCGGCAAAGCTGGCGGCGTCAAGCTGGCCAAATCCATAGAGGATGTGCGTGCTTTGGCTACACAAATGATAGGAATGAAACTCGTAACCCCCCAAACAGGTGCCCAAGGCAAAATCGTACATACCCTCTACATCACAGGGGATGCATTCTATCCTGGTCCATCAGAGATACGCGAGTTTTATGTGAGCCTGACTCTTGACCGAGCCACAGGCAGAGATGTACTCATCGCCAGTGCAGAAGGGGGAGTAGAAATAGAGGAAGTCGCCATCACTCGCCCAGATGCTATTCATAAACTGCACATCAACCCCCTTATGGGACTTATGCCCTACCAAGCCCGTCAAATCGCTTACAAACTTGGACTTTCTGGTGAAGCCTTCAAAAATGCCGTGGATTTTCTTGTAAAACTATATAAGGCATACGATGCCCTGGACGCCAGTCTATTGGAGATTAACCCCATGCTCAAAACCTCTGATGACAAGATTATCGCTCTGGATGCCAAACTGGAAATAGAAGATAACGCCCTCGGTGTCCGACATAAAGCGCTGGAAGCTTTGAGAGATATTCGCGAAGAGGAGCCCCTCGAAACAGAAGCCCGAGAAGCTGGGCTTAGCTATGTAAAGCTGGAGGGGAATGTAGGGTGCATGGTAAATGGCGCGGGATTAGCCATGGCTACGATGGACATCATCAAGCTGGCGGGCGGCTGGCCAGCGAACTTCTTAGATGTAGGGGGCGGAGCAAATGTAGAGCGCATTTCCAAAGCTTTTCAAATCCTCCTTCGCGATCCAGGCGTACGAGTGATTCTCGTGAATATCTTCGGCGGGATAGTACAGTGTGACCGAGTGGCTAATGGCATCCTGCAAGCATATCAGCAAATCGGCAATATACCCGTACCGATGGTCGTCCGTTTGCAAGGTACAAATGCAGAAATCGCCGCAAAAATCCTGAAAGAGTCAGGCTTGGCTATTATCCCCGCTGTGGAGCTGTGGGAAGCGGCTCAGAAAGTTCAAGCTGCTTTGCAGCAGAGCTCTTAGTTGCATTTGCCATCCTGTCAGCATACCTTGTAAAGCGCTGGTACATGTTCAGCTACGCGTTTTCTCCCCATATTGAAAGTAGTGAAGTAGCCAGCTTCCTTATATTGGGTGTAAGGTGGAAGTGCCAAAGTTGTAATCTGCGGTAGCGTCATATGTCCCTTGCACCTGTACTGACTATAGCTGGATCAGATAGCAGCGGCGGGGCTGGGATTCAGGCAGACTTGAAGACTTTTACTGCCGTGGGCACATACGGCATGAGCGTTATCACGGCTCTCACGGCTCAAAATACACTCGGGGTAGAGGCAGTTCATATTCCACCCGCCACCTTCATAGAAGCCCAACTTAACGCCGTTTTTTCTGACATTCCCCCGAAAGCGATAAAAACAGGCATGCTGGCAGAAGCTCATATTATTGAGACGATACGATATTTTCTGAAAGCACATGGAGAAGGCATTCCCTTGATAGTGGACCCTGTACTGGTAGCGACCTCAGGGGCCCGCCTTTTATCAGAAGGCGCAGAGGCAAGCCTCAAGGCGCTCGCTGCTGAAGCTTATCTCGTCACACCTAACTTACCCGAAGCAGTCCTTTTAGCCGACATATCTGAGCTCCCTAAGGGCGAAAAAGACCTCCTGAGCTTAGGAAAGTTACTCTCCGAACGCTACCCCAAACCCTACTGGCTCCTAAAAGGAGGACACTCTGCATGGGAGCGTCATATGCTCACCTCAGTGCTTTTTCGCGATGGCAAGCTAATATACCGCTTCATACAAGAGCGGCTACCTCTTTCCCGCCCTCCTCATGGCACGGGATGCACACTATCAGCCGCTATCGCCGGCTACACAGCTCGCGGCTACCCAGCGGTTGAAGCAGTGCAAAAAGGATTAGACTTTGTATTTCGGGCGCTGCGCGATGCCCCCCCGCATTTGGGAAAAGCAGCCACACTCCTCAATCACACTCTATGCGAGGGGTACTGCTGATTGTCGCTCTGAGCTGGGCACAGATACGACTCAGCCAGAATCCTGTGTCGGGTGATTGCCGCCTATCTATGGACTCGCTCGTGCCTGTAACGCCAGCATTCTTTCCATATCTGTATCGCTATGAATGGGACCCTGTGAAAAAGCTGGAAACGCTGTGGCTCTCTCCTCACCTGAGAATCCGTATAGAGCAGCGAGCATGCATTCGGCACCATATCAGTTATGAGGTAAGAGTGCCTCCTTCCTATCCTCTGCAGGGCGGATTTACTCGGGGGCTTATGGCTCTCATGGATACCATACTGGTCCTCCTACACCGCCATAATCCCCGATTTCTCCGCATCAAAAACGAGGTCTTCCCTAAGCTGCTCCAGCAAGCCGCTATTCGCAGCGTCGGAGAAGTTATCATGCTTCCATATCACGAGTGGAGCTTTCTTTTGCGGATGGACCATGATAAAGAAGGCCCTTACGTCGTGTTAGAAACCATCCAATATCTCAGCAGTCAAGCCATCCAGCGCCCAGGCGTTCCAGAATACATGGATGACGCCGTAGGTCCGTGAAAAAGAGTTTCGTAAATTTTCCTGTGCGCATACCGATTACGGAAAGCATTTTTTCGCGTATGACGGCGCTGTCAGAGAAGCACGGTGCCTATAATCTCGCCCAAGGGCTTATGTGGCTACCCCCGGACCCTCATCTTTTGGAAGAAGCCAGAAGTGCTTTCACGGATCATACCTTGCACCAGTACAGCTCCCCTGCTGGCGTGCCTGCCTTAAGAACCGCCATAGCTATGCTATCGGAAAAGTTCTTTGAGACACCATATGACCCTGATAGGGAAATTACCATCACTGCTGGTGCTACGGAAGCTATATTCAGTGCGATTCAAGCCCTTACGCTACCCGGAGATGAGGCTCTCTTTATAGAACCCGCTTATGACAGCTATTTACCCGCATTTCAGAGTGGTAATGTCCAAGCCCGAGCAGTGCCGATGGAGATCAGTGAGAAAGGCGCACGATTAGATTGGGAGGCCGTCGCTGCGAGCCTGAGCGAGAAAACGCGCATACTTCTCCTAAACTTTCCGCACAATCCAACTGGACGGGCTTTGCACTTGGAGGATGTCCATATCTTGGAGACACTAGTCGCACGGTATCCTCGGCTCTATCTCGTTGTCGATGAAGCGTATGAGTACATGTACTGGCATCCAGACCCCTCACAAGCCACGCCACTTCCGCCTCTCAGCGTGCGCCAATCCCCTATTCTGCGAGAGAAAAGTGTGATTATTGGGTCTCTGGGAAAAATCCTCGGGACTACGGGGTGGCGACTCGGTTATATCGCTGCTCCTGCGGAGCTGACCGCACGGATTCGCGCCGTACATCAGTTCATCACATTTTGCGCTCCGACTCCTCTTCAGATAGCTGCCGCTAAATACCTCCACTCTAATCCGAACCGAGTATTCTTTTTCCATGACACGCTACTGGCTCGGCGAAAACTATTCGTGGAGCTGCTAAGGACATATACGAGCTTGAAAATACTCCCACCCGAAGGGGGATACTTTGTGCTTATCCGACCTACCGAGAATCAACTGCCGGACATTCAGCTCGCCGAGCATCTCACGCGTGAAGCCAAAGTAGCCTCTATACCTCTCAGTCCTTTCTATGGCGATGGGACGGATCCCGGATGGCTGCGACTGTGCTTCGCTCGGTCAGTAGATATGCTTAAGAATGCGGCTCAGCGGCTGGGAGAGGTGTATCCGGCGGATCAACCCACCGACCATCTGACCGAATAAGCTCAACAAGTGCCTCCAGAGCTTCCTCTTCTCGGACATTTTTACGGACGATGTCCTTGCCCCTGTATAGGTGGATCGTCCCAGGTCCAGCTCCCACATAGCCATAATCTGCATCCGCCATTTCGCCTGGACCATTTACAATACACCCCATTATAGCGATTTTGAGGCCCTTGAGATGACTCGTACGAGCGCGAATCCGTGCTGTGACCTCCTCCAAACTAAAAAGAGTACGTCCACAGGACGGGCACGCAATGTAATCTGTACGAATAATCCGCAATCGGGCACTTTGCAACAAATCAAAAGCTAAACGCACACCCACAGCTGGCGGACGCGTCTCTACATAGAGCCATAGCCCATCCACCATGCCGTCCACGAGAAAAGGACTCACCTGCGCGGCAGCTTCCACGGCAAGCGCGTGAGCAGGGCGGGGCTCAGGACTGTTTTCAGGCGGATATATGGTGAGACGAGCTATCATCGGGGGAAATTGTCTTTGATTGGCTGAATATAAGCGCATCCACCGTATAAGCCGGCCCGGAAGGGGAGATTCACCCTCCAATACCCAAACTACCCGCTCCGATGCGAGAAAATCCCCCCTTCCTCTGAGTAGGTCATCGGGACTTAATTTCACGAAGTTGAGTTCAGGATGCACAAAACGAGCTTGAAGCCAACTATCTACCGAAGGAAAGTAGGGCACATCCTGAGGACGGGCTACTTTCTGCCAAATCGGATAGTCATAAATAAGCCGAATGGAAGGCAGACGCTCTGGCACTTGCTCGCCCACGTAGATGAAATCTGGGGTCTGCTCTCCTCCATACAAATCTATGCCTTGAACTTGCCGAGAGTGGTCCGCTACCACAATCGCCGGGTTTAGCTCACCGATCTGGGCCACACTCCGCCGAGAAAATCGCTCATGCCGAAGTCCCCCTCCTATCCATACAGGCTCAGGTAGAGACAGTTCTGCATCTCTATAAGCTTCTGCAAAGCTAACGAGCGCTTTACAAGTGGGCAGCTCATTTTCAGGGGGTTCGGTAAGCGAGACGCGCACAGTATCGCCGATACCATCCAGCAAAAGCGATTCTATGCCGAGGGCAGATTTGATGCGCCCATCACTGCCATCTCCAGCTTCTGTGACTCCGAGGTGGATAGGATACAAACGACCATGAGCCCGCAATCGTGCCACCAGCTGACGGTAGGCACTGACCATTACAGCAGGATTAGAGGCTTTCATGGAGATGACGATTTGGTAAAAGCCCTCCGCTTCACATATACGAACAAACTCCATCGCTGACTCCACCATCCCTTCTGGGGTATCCCCGTAACGGTTCAAGATGCGGTCGGAAAGCGAGCCATGATTTACCCCGATGCGCATCGCTGTGCCATACTCCTTACAGATGCGTACCAAAGGGGCAAATTTTTCATATATCCTCACGAGTTCTGCCTCATACTCTGCGTCGGTGTAGGTGCGCTGCTCAAATCGCTTTTTATCGGCGTAGTTGCCGGGGTTTATGCGCACTTTTTCCACGATACGGGCAGCTATTTCTGCGGCTCGTGGGGTAAAGTGAATATCTGCCACGAGAGGCACTTTATATCCCTGCTGGCGAATGCGCTTTTTGATTTCCGCGAGAGCCTCGGCTTCCTTCTGACTGGGAGCAGTGATTCGGACATATTCCGCCCCCGCTTCCGCAAGACGAATGACCTGAGAAACCGTCCCTTCAATATCCAGCGTGTCAGTAGTGGTCATCGTCTGGATACGGATAGGATGCGAACCGCCGACAGGAATCTCTCCTATGGGCACTTCTATGGTGGGGAGGCGCTTCGGCGCCACGAGCGAAGTGTAGTAAGCTTGCTTTTCAGAAAAATGAGGGACAGACACGCACGAAAAAACAAAAATTACCTTCTTGGGCTGCCGCCCCGTTAGTATATCACCTCAAGCACGCCTCCCTCTATTCCTTGCCAGAAGCCGACTAAGCCGTAAGCAAAGCTTTTTCTGCTCGGGCTAAGCTCCGAGAAAGGACGATACGCTGCACTTCGCTTGTGCCCTCGTAGATTTCGGTGATTTTAGCGTCACGAAACAGGCGCTCCACATGGTACTCCTTGACATACCCATAGCCGCCATGAATCTGTACGGCCTCGGTGGTGACCCACATGGCAGTACGAGAAGCGAATAGTTTAGCCATGGAGGCCAAAAACCCATAAGGCTGCTGTCTATCTTTTGCTTCTGCAGCTCTCAGACACATTAGACGGGCCGCTTCTACCTCAGTCCCCATGCGGGCAAGTTTGGCGGCGATAGCTTGATGCTTAGCAATGGGCACGCCGAATGCTTTTCTCTGTGTGCTATACCTAAGCGCCAGTTCAAAAGCCCCAGAAGCAATCCCCAGGGCCTGAGCGGCTATTCCTATTCGCCCACCATCCAGAGTTTTCATGGCAAACTTGAAGCCAAAACCTTCCTCTCCGATGCGATTTTCTACGGGTACCCGCACATCGTTGAATATCATCGTGTGAGTGTCCGAGCCACGAATACCAAGTTTGTCTTCCTTTTTGCCCACGATTACCCCGTCCCATTCACGCTCTACGATGAATGCACTGATGCCCCGACTACCCAGACTATGGTCTGTTTGAGCTATTACTAAGTACAGGCCTGCTCTGCCGGCGTTTGTTATCCAGTTTTTAGTGCCATTGAGGATGTAATGGTCACCTCGCCGTACGGCGGTCGTACGCTGCTGGGTGGCATCGCTCCCTGCTTCGGGTTCTGAGAGACAAAAGGCGCCTACAATCTCTCCCCGAGCTAGTTTAGGGAGATACTTCTGCTTTTGCTCTTCCGTACCGAAAGTTTCAATACCCCAGTTGACGAGAGAGTTTTGGACAGAGACGATTACACTGGCAGAAGCATCTACTTTGGAAAGCTCCTCCATCAAAAGGACATAGCTTATGGTGTCCATGCCCCCTCCGCCATATTCTGGGGAAACCATGAGTCCCATGAAGCCCAATTCACCCATCCGGCGAACCAACTCAGGAGGAAAGGTCTGTGTCTCATCCCGTTCTATGACACCCGGCAGCAGCTCGGTCTGAGCAAAGTCCCGAGCTGCCTGACGAATCATCTCCTGCTCCGCTGTAAAGGAGAATTGCATATGGCAAAGCTAACAAAAAAGCCCCTCAGGCCGAACGCTTCACAAACTGCTCTCTCTTATATAGCAAGCGATCCAAGGTGTGCCGGGAGATAATATACACAAAATACGGGGAGTGCCAGAGCCGCACATAATAGTGCAGGGCACTGCTCGAATGCGGATAGACGCTCCAGTGGTACTTTTTCCCTTTCCATAAAAACAGCTGAACCTCAGCTATGGTTGAAAGCCCCACCAGAGAGTCCGCCGAAGTCAGCTCATCCGCATAAAAAGGCCCTGAATATGCCATGAGATACTCAGCTACCGCGAAGGAATCTACCGGCTCTTCTGTGGCTAAACGCCAAGGAGCATTGGGCTGAGGGCGCTCTAAACGCCAGCTCTTCTCTGGCTCGCCTGTATAATCCACCTGTATAGCGTAGAGGTCTGCGACTCGGGCATCAAACATTTGATTGGACTGCCAAACGCCAAGGTCAGGATAATACCGAGAGGTCAAATAGCCTTCCAAGCCTGGCAGAAAGACTTCATAGGGTTGGTCACTCCCAGGACGCAGCATGTAAGTAGCAAATTGGTCAGGCGTCGGTCCCCCTACGTAAAACTCCTCTTCTCTGCCATCGCGAAAACGCAGCGTAACCTCTATACGATGCTCTCGCAAAAAGGAAAGCACATTTTTCAGAGCATTCTGAGGCACAGGAGCTCGGGGCGTCTGCGCAACAAGTGTGCGCAGAAGGGTCTGTAATGGCTGCTCAAAGACAGGCAAAGTATCCCCGATGAGCCATCCTTTTGGGGTTCTGCGCAAATCTATGCGGCGAAAAATCGTGTCTGCGTGCTTCTCTACCAGGTGTATCTCAACAATGGCGCCTGTATCCGGAAAAGCGAATCGTTTTTCAGCTTCGGCTCTCCGGGCGGCTATCTGCCCTCCCCATATTACTACGCCGATAGCTACAAGCAGTACGACTAATAGTGCAATAGATGCCCAAGAGACCTTCATACCAGCGATCGCCTGTATTTATGACGCCGCCAAAGGTATAGCCCCACACCAAAAACCACCATCACAACTACGGGTAATCCCAAGTTAAACGCCTGTATAAGCAGGGGATTACGGCGCACAATATCCGGATTCAGTCGGCGCAGCTGCACACTCCTACTACGCACTTGAGTGAGGGTCGTTTCTCCTGTGAGGTAATCTATGCAGTTCAGTAGGAAGGTCAAATTGTCCAACGGAGTGTAGTCCGCAGCGCGCCCCTGCACCTCCGAGGGCAAAGCAAACTCTCCGTCAGTAATAAAAATGGCTTTGCCCGGAAGGCCAGATTCAGGTAGAAACCTCGCTGTGGGGGGATTGGGAGCATATGCATCCGTAGGTGGTTCTCTGTCTACGAATACCGAAGTAAATCGCCCTTCGCTCAGCACCGCCATTGGTCGGAAGCCCTTTCCTTTGAAGGTCTCAGGATTGGGAGGATTCTTGACTGTGAGGTTTATATCTATCATTTGCGTGCCCTTGACGGACCGGCTTATGGGAGAGCTAAGCGCTAAAATCGTGTGCTTAATCCCTGGGCGGGAAATAGTATCTACGCTCCCTGCGTATCGGTATAAAACAGCATCCACCGTGCGGGTAACGGGATGAGCAGGAAAGATATACACGATCGGATAATATAGCCATTTTTCTGCTCCCCAGACCGGACCGTCATAGTACCCCTTTATGAGCTCAATATATCCACAGGAGAAGTCTTGAACAAGGTCATATCCTGGCCGCCATCCCCAGCGGAAAAATAGATCATCTAAGTTTAGCTCACGCAGAAGTACCAGCGCACTCCCCTCCGATAAATTGATACGATGATGGTCTAAAAGCCAGAGCAAACGCCCGCCCCGCAGAAGATACTGCTCCAACTCATACTTTTCCCGCTCGGTAAAGGCACTATCCGGTCCAATCACTACTATCGCCGCAAAGCCATCCCCTGAAAGTTTTTTCTGGAGGGTCTCAGGTAGGTAGGCTTTGGCAGGCGCGAGGGCTTGCCCTTCTCGAACGCGCACAGGCACCAAACGGTAGAACTTTCCCAATTCAGCCTCTAACTGAGGCATCTGCGACAGGCTGTATTCCCCATGACCGCTCAGAAAGCCCAAAATTGGCTTACTACCGTGCGTAGCGATTTGGCGGAGGGCCGCAGCGATTTTGTATTCTACCTCCTGCTCAGCTTCTAATAGGTCTATTTCCCCAGTAGGACGAAAATGGCCTTTGACCAAATCCACCCAGATATCCTGCTGTCCCGCATGAATCGTCGCCACAGGATACATGTACTGACGGCGCGTCTCAGTCTGAGAAACCCGTACATTGATAGGTATCGGCTGGATGCCGTGCTGCTTGAAGAGGCGCAGAACCTGTGGATTTTTAGAGGGGTTGACAAATGTATAGTTGAAAGGCTTAGGAGCCACAGCGCGCATCTCTGCTAGCATAGTCTCCACAGCCCGTTTGTATCTTTGGATAGGATACGGAAAATCCCCCTCTAAATACACCGTCACATAGGTGCTCTGAGGCATTCGCTTGAGGATTTCCCGCGTCCCTTCGGAGAGGGTGTAGCGCTTTTCCTCCGTCAAATCTACTCGCAGAAAGTATCTCCCCCCCAGAAGGTATAGTAGTATTAGCGCGGCGACTAAAATGAGTAGCTGCAGGAGATTTTTCATGGATGGCGACGACTGAGTTGAAAGTGCGCTAAACCAAGACTGAAAGCAATCACGCTCAGATAATATAAAATATCCCGGCTGTCTAAAACCCCCCGACTCAAGCTGCGGTAATGCTCCATCAAGCTAAGCTGAGCAAGCATTTCCTGAAAAAACCGCCCCACAGGGAGTTCTGAGGCAAACTCAAACCCAATCAGCCATACAAAGCCCAATAGGAGCCCAAGCAAAAAGGCGATAATCGTATGCACAGTAAGCGTAGATGCCCATATACCCAGGGCGGAGAGGCTAAGTCCCAGAGCAAAAAGTCCAACGTACGCCCCCTGAATGGCTCCATGGTCTATATTTCCGCGAGGTTGCGCCAGCCAAGAAATGGAGATGTAAAATACCCCCGTAGGAACCAGCGCAAATCCAATCACCGCAGCCACAGCGAGATACTTTGCCAGAAGGATACCCCAGCGCGAGATGGGAGCAGTAGCTAATAGCTCATATGATCCCGTCCGAAACTCCTCCGAAAAACTCCGCATGGTGAGAGCGGGGGCTAAGAAGAGTAAAAACCACGGAGCTATACTAAAAAATGCATCCATTTCAGCTGCACCGGTTTGAATCACCCCACCAGAAAAAACCCACAAAAATAACCCCGTACCGACCAGAAATATAGCCCAGGTAAGATAGGCAATAAGCGAATGGAGAAGGGCAAAAACTTCTTTTCGCCAGAGGGCAAGCACGGGCACAAAGTTATGCCCTGCCCGAAGAATGCCTTCGGCTCAGATACCTATCCGGCAAAAGAAGTACAAACCCACACAGAAACACCCCAAATCCCATCATCCCTCCCATCACCCCCTGAATACCCCTGAGCAAGATTTCAGGTGAAGCGGTGCCCTTGTCCATATTAGTCAGATACAGGATATTCACCACGGCGAGCCCAAGGGTAGAGCCTACCTGACGCATAAACTGTAAAGCGCTCGTGGCAGAACCAACACGAGTTTGAGGAATATCATTTTGCCCTACGACACTCAGTAGCGCCTGAAAAGGTCCGAGTAAAGAAGCTGCGCTCACCATCGCCAGCAGTAGCCATCCCATAGAAATCTGAGAAGGCAAAGCCACTCTCGCCACACCAAAAATCACCGTCAAAGCTATTCCGCAGATAAGCAGAATGGGCTTGTATCGCCCATGACGACTCACCCAGGCTCCGACCGCCCCAGTACTAAAAACAGCCCCTACCGTGAATGCAAGGAGTAGTAGCCCGCTCTGCCTCGGAGAATACCCCAGTACTCCTTGAAGATACAGCGGCAGAAAAGTCACGCCCGCCATAAATATCGCCCCGAAGAAAAAGCCCGCCAGAGCGGCATACCGAAAAGTCGGTATTTGGACAAGGCGAAGGTCAAACAGAGGAGCTGGATGAAACCTCTCAGCACGAATCCATACCCATAGCATAAGAAGGCTGCCCATGAAAAGCCCTATGCCCCACACAGGGGAACCTAACCTTTCTGGACCCCAAAACGAAAACGCCAACAAGAGCGGAGCTGCCCACAAAGCCATGAGGAACGCTCCTTTGATGTCCATAGGCTCGCTCTCTAAAGTGCCATGGGCAGGGAGATAGCGGAAAACAAAGACGACCGCAAGAACCAGAAAAGGGAGATTTCCCCAGAATGCCCACCGCCAGCTGAGATTCTCGGCTATGACCCCACCTATGACAGGCCCCAAAGCACCTGCCATGCCAAATAAAGCTCCAATCAGACCTGCCCAACGACTGCGCTCTCTTGGAGGAAAAAACCAAGCCAGCGTTGTAAATGCCAGCGAAAAAAGAGCCCCACCTCCCAACCCTTGGACAAAACGAAATGCTAACAACTGCGAAAAGTGAATGGCACTCCCACACAAAAATGAACCCAGTCCAAAAAGGCTCAAAGCCCCAATCAAAACCTTCCGACGGGAGATAATCTCTGTAAGCCGACCCGCTACGGGCGCCGCAATCGTGCTCCCAAGTAAATATAAAGCGCCCACCCATCCATACCACGCCTCCCCACCAAGGTCTGCAAGGATACGCGGAAGGGCGGTAGCCGTAACAGTCTGATCCAGCGCAGCCAAGAAGAGGCCAATGAATACCCCCAGTAAAGTCAAACGCACCTCACGAGCCATAGTTTGAACGCTTAGCTTTAAAGGTAGTACAAAGTAATTTCGCCATGTCTGCCGAAGGTATGGACGGTTGATGGCATACAGAAAACCGAACTCTAAGTCCGAGTGTCCTATCTTCGTTCCATGGCAGGCACGGATGTGCTTTCTCGTCGTAGGATGCTCCTCAGCCTTGGGGTTGGAATAGCGGGGCTGTATATCCTGACTGCTGTGCTTGCGTATTTTGCGAGTTATACCGAGGACCTGCCTGCCCTAGAAGGCGCACCCACAGCTGTACCCTTGCAAAATCCCACTGGCTGGCTTGGAGCCAAAATCGCCCATCGTCTCGTTTATAGGGGATTCGGATGGGTAGGTATCCTGTTCCCCATCGGGCTTCTGTATATAGCTTTCAAGTGGTCTCAGCGGCGACCAGTTCCTCTAAGGGCTCTGGGCTGGGGAGCTGCTGTGATTTATTTAGCTGCTACCTTTGGCGGCTGGCTGGTGCAAGCGGGATGGGTAGAGGACCTCATCTGGTGCGGAAGTGTCGGAGCTGCTTTTGCTGCATGGCTCAGCTTATACATAGGTAGCGTAGGACTTTTTATCACCTGGCTTGCGTTGCTGGGTGCAGCTGGGGTCGCTTTTATCTACCCCTACATCCGCCTGAGAAACCGAGAAGCGCAGCCCCCACCTATAAACTATCAGACAGCTTCCTCCAGCCCCGAAGCCGAAGAACAAGCGCCCAACCCCTCTTCCCTATGGTATGAAGTCGTACACAACCCGATACAACCACCAACACCTCCTTTCAGAAAAAAGGATAGCCCTTCGGAGACTGACAGTCAGGTCGCTATTTTGACACCTCCAGCAGAAGAGGAGCCTCTCAATCCTACGGAGAGTGAGCTGGATTTAGAGATTATCCATACCGATACACCTACTCCCTCCGAGCAGGTGCATTCCTCTGAGTATGATGCAGCAGAAAACCCCGTGAGAGATACCAATACCGAACTCAGGGCGACAGGACTTCCACGCACAGAGGAGCCCAGAGAAAGAAAACCCGCTATTACAGCGGCTTCGCCGCAGCATACATTCCCTCCTCTCTACCTTCTCAGTCAAACTGAACGCAGCATCACCCCGCCCATCTCCCCCGAAGAGTTAGAAGCCCATAAAGAGCAAATCGTCCGCACGCTGAGGCAATACGGGATAGAACTGACCCGTATTACAGCGACGGTCGGACCGACCGTCACACTTTTTGAAGTGGTGCCAGCCCCAGGCATTCGTATCAGTCGGATTAAGAGCTTGGAGGATGATATTGCCCTGAGCTTAGCCGCTTTGGGGATACGGATTATTGCTCCTATGCCCGGAAAAGGCACCATAGGAATAGAAGTTCCTAATGCTCGTCCCAGAACCGTGCCTCTTTCAGAACTTTTGGAAGCCCCTGAGTACCAAAAAACCTCCGCCCAGCTGCCCTTAGCTATCGGAAAAACTATCACAGGTGAAGCCTTTGTACGGGACCTCGCACAGATGCCCCACCTCCTTATCGCTGGCGCCACTGGCCAGGGCAAATCTGTCGCTCTCAACTGCATGATCCTCTCCCTGCTCTATAAGCGCTCACCAGACGAGGTACGGCTTGTCTTGATTGATCCGAAAAAAGTAGAGATGAGCCTTTATCAAGGCTTGGAGGAGCATTACTTAGCTCGGATACCTGGACTACCCGAAAGAATCATCACCGAGGTAAAACATGCCCTCCCTGCCCTCCAAAGTCTCGTGCAAGAAATGGAAATGCGATATGAGCTCCTAAAAGAACTCCGTGTCCGCAACATTACAGAGTATAATCGCCGCTGCAGAGAAGGGCAGGTCCCCGAAGGTCATCACCCACTACCGTACATCGTATTGATTATTGATGAGCTGGCAGACCTGATGATGACTGCTGGCAAAGAAGTAGAAACCCCCATCTGCCGATTAGCGCAGCTGGCTCGTGCTGTGGGCATTCATCTGATAGTGGCTACTCAACGCCCCTCTGTGAACGTCATCACAGGTCTCATCAAAGCTAACTTTCCAGTACGCATCTCTTTCCGAGTAGTGTCTCGGGTGGACTCCAGAGTCATATTAGATGATGATGGAGCAGAGAGGCTAATCGGACGGGGAGATATGCTTTTCGCTATGGGTACAGAAATGATTCGGTTGCAGAGCGGCTTCGTTAGCACGAGCGAAATTGAAAGTGTCGTAGAATACATCCAACGACAACCCATCCCCGTCCCTTATGAGCTACCCGAACCGCCAGCCCAGGAAGCCAGTGAAGAGGAGTCCCCCGAAGACATCGGAGAACGAGACCCCCTCTTCTATGAAGCCGCTCTTCTCATAGTACGCAATCAATACGGCTCCACTTCCCTACTCCAACGGAAGCTGGGAGTCGGCTTTAATCGGGCTGGACGACTCATGGACCAGTTAGAGCGAGCAGGCATAGTAGGACCCGCACGGGGAAGCAAACCCCGAGAAGTCCTCATCCAAGACGAAAGCCAATTAGAGGTATTTCGCTGAAAGTCTGTATCTTTTGCCTATGTGGTTCGTCACAGGAGCGACAGGATTTGTAGGATACAGCTTTTTAAAGGAGTGGGAACGGCGCGAGTATCCTGTACCTCTGCGCCTCTTGGTCCGCAATCCGAAACATCCTGTCCTCAAGCCCTACCTCGGGAAAGTTGAGCTCGTCCATGGCACCCTCACTGACACAGAGGTATTGATAGAATACTGTCGCGGCGCAAATGCAATCATACATGCTGCAGCGACCATCAGTTTTTCACCCCGCAGCCGAACATGGATGCACAAAACGAATGTAGAAGGGACCAGAAACTTAGTCAATGCTGCGATTGAGGCAGGAGTCCAAAGATTTGTCTATCTCAGCTCCATAGCTGCACTGGGGCGCCCTGCCTCACCCGACGGGCTAATCACCGAAGACACACTTTGGCAAGACTCCCCTTACAATACTTTCTACGGCTACACAAAGTACCTCGGCGAAAAAGAAGTGTGGCGAGGAGGTGAGGAAGGCTTATCTGTCATAGTCTTCAATCCCGGCATCATCTTAGGACCTTACATAGACTGGCGTAAAGGCTCTCCGGCTTTCTTTCGCATGGTGTCGCAAGGACTTTTAGCCTATCCCGTAGGAACTAACGGTTTCGTCGGCGTGCAAGATGTCGTTCAGGCGATATTTCTGAGCTTAGATAAGCATCCGCATGGATGGGGAGAACGATATATACTCGTAGCAGAAAACTGGAAATACCAAAAAATTTTCGCAGAAATAGCCCATGCTGTAAAAAAAGCTCCACCCCGCTTTCCAATACCTAAGGAGTTGGCGGTGGGGGTAGGCTGGATGATGGAAAAAGTAGGACGATGGTTCGGGCTACCCGCTGCGGTGACCAGAGAAACAGCCCGTACCTCTAGCTCGGACTTTTTATACGATGGGAGCAAAATCACCCGCACTTATCCAGAGTTTCAATATACTCCGATTAAAAGCGTCATTCAGGAGACAGCCAAAATGTTTTTACAACATGCGCGTACAGCTCAACGGTGAGTCCATCGTACTATCGCAGGGCATAAACATTGAGACGCTCCTTCGGCAACTGAACATAGACCCTCAACAAGTCGGCATCGCCGTGGCTGTGAACCGTCGCGTCATCCCACGCCCTCAATGGAAGCATACCATCTTGTCCGATGGCGACCAGATAGAGCTGGTGTATGCCCGACAAGGCGGTTGAAATAGGGATTATTGGTGCGGGGGCTGCCGGCTTGGGCATAGCTTGGCAGCTGGCTCTGCGAGGGCATCCTCCCGTAGTTTTTGAAGCTAACCAACCCGGAAGCGGTGCCATGACCGCCTCCGGAGGCATGCTCTCTCCTGCCTATGAAGCTGAGTATGAGGAGCTCCCGCTCCTGCATGCCATGATGCAAAGTCGGGAAATGTACCGCCACTGGGCTGCACAACTCGGCGATATTGGGTACGCCGAGTCAGGCACCTACGAACTCGCTATTTTGCCAGAGGATGTTCCGTATGTGCAACGGCGTGTAGCGTTTGAGCAAGCTCAGGGGCTAAAAGTAGAATGGCTGGAGGGTCAAAATCTGAGAAAGCGACTGCCAATGCTCTCGCCGCGGATACAGGGAGGCAGCTACGCCCCAGACGAAGGCCACGTCATCCCAGAGCTTCTGCGTGATCGCCTTGTGGAGGCGATTCATCACGCAGGCGGAACCATCCTGACCCAGACACCAGTATCTCTCATAGAACCCCTCGGAACAGGCTTCCGTCTGCACACGCCCAGAGGTACTTATACGGCTCAAAGGCTTCTGGTCTGCACAGGTGTGCCTTTGGGAGGCTTAGAGCTTCCCTTCAAGGTTTATCCTATTCGGGGACAAATGCTCGCCATTGAAAATCCCAGCCCTGAATGGCTGCCTGCCCCAGTTCGGTACTTCAACAAACTGGCTGGCTATGGATACGCTGTACCTAAACGGGGCTACATTATATTAGGCGGCACCGTGGAAGAGAAGGGGATAGATTTTTCTCTCACGTTTGGCGGTGTGCTGGATATCCTGCGTCGGGCTTATCATGTATTCCCGGACTTGTACGAGCGCCGAATCCTCCGCTTCTGGGCTGGCTTGCGTCCTGCCACCGCCTCACGCCTGCCCCTCCTGTATCAATCCCCTGACGCCTCCTTATATTTCGTAAATGGTCTTTACAGAAATGGCATATTACTCCTACCCCTAATCGGAGAGGGCGTCGCTGAGTGGATCAGCAGGGGCACCCTCCCACAGGTATTACAGCCATTTTGGGTCCGAGAACTGCCCCAGGTTAGAGATACGGTCTGACTTGTGGATTATACCGCTGAGTGGTCTATTTGTGCAGTCAAATCCAAACTTTTATTTACAATCCAGTCCGAAAGCTGGATGGTGCGTATATTTGTCTCACCATGCATCGGGTCATCTTGGGGTTTGCTATCGGTTGGCTAAGTTTTTTGTGGAAAACCCATGTATCTCCCCTTCCAGAGTACGAGTCTTCCTCCCAAACTTCAAACTTAGCGGAAGTATGGGTAGTGCGAGTACTCTTTGAGGGGAAGGATAAGGGCGAAGTAGAGCTGCATTTCATTTATCCCTCGGAGAAAAAAGTCATCCGAGCCTTTGTTTCTCAAGGACAAGCTCAAATATCCATGTCTCTGAGCGAATCTCTGAAAGAAGTAGTAGCGTATGGAGTGGGACATTTACCTGTCAGGCTGATGAAAATTTCGCATACGAAACGAGAGTTAGATTTCACTGACCCCAAAAATCTACATCCAAATAGTGGGTATATTCTCCGTCAGGGGCGCGCTTATTTAGCTGCGGGCGAGTTAGGACAGCTACCTGAGCAGCCAAATCCAATCATAAATGCATATGATGTAGAAATGTTTCTCATCGCCCAAAAGCAGCAAGACCTGCGAGCCGACTTCAACGATGATGGTCGCGTGGATGAAGGAGACTTTCACCTTTTGGTCAAAAATCAAAATCGCCTCTTACAGACCGAACTATGAAAAGGCTCTTTTGTATATCCTTCCTGGGGCTTTCATGGGCACAAGATAGCATTCGTGCTGTGAGCCGCATGGTAGGAGATTTTGTAGAAGTAGCTTTTTACTGGCGCGGAGCCCCTGCGCATGTACCTATCGGCGCCAACTTCGTCTTAGTGGGCAGGCCAGCGGCCGCACTCGCATGGCGCGAAGCGAATCTATATACCACCGGACAGTGGAGCGCGCCACACTCTACCGTCTATCGTCCCCTTTACCTCACAGCTCGGGAGGAAAGCAGCCATGCGTTTCGTATAAGTATGAACTTACTCACACAAAACCCACCTACTGGCATTCCCCTCTCGGATACCTGGTCCCTGATAGGTACTTGGCGAGCTCCTGTGATGCGTTTCAATGATACTTTGCATTTAGCTTGGAGTATGGAGACGGGGGAAATTGTGCTCGCTCCTTTCGTACGAGCAAAGTCATACTTTACCTATGTCGCCCCACTGCCCCTTAGGCTGTGCCCTGACTTCCCTCGCCTCCACCTCATTAGACAAGACGAGCAGCTTGGCATCGTAGGATTGGAACACTTTCGCTCAGAGAACTTATCTATTCGCTGGTATAGAGACGGCGTACTCGTTCATGAGGGCATATCATGCATTCCACTCATCGCCGGCTCCTACCATGCCGAAGTGCAACATGTCTGCGGAAGTGTAACCAGAACCGATACAATCACATGGAGCTCCACCAGTGTAAGCGCGACCGTGCAGGGAGGTTGGAGAATTTATCCCAATCCCACCAACGGGTTGGTATGGATAGAGTCTCCTAAAACTTGCTGGGCAGAAATCCAACTCCGAGATGGTGTAGGACGCACAATATACATGCATTCTGAAACCTTCAAGTCCAGCCAAGCTCAATCCATCAATCTCCCAAGCCTACCAACTGGGCTTTACTATTTGAATATTCGTACGGAACAGGAGACCATCTCTTTGCCTATATCCTATGCGCCATAGAGGATGGCTAATATATCTTCTAACTGGGCTATTGTCCGCCCAGTATACTTACAATGCCTTTTTCATCCAGATATACCAGCCCAGTGGCAATCTAACTACACCCGACTCTCTGGATATTTATATTTGCATAAGGCGCAGTGGCACTGGAAATAATGATACGTTGGCATCCTCTAACTTTCCGTTTTTTTACAATACCACGGCCCTAAACTTTAGCGGTGCTCGTATTTTATACCGAAATAAGTTTCACGATAACAACTATTACGCTCCCCTGAGCTATTCAGTTTCTGGCGGACAGGTCAATGTAACCGTTCAGCGGAAAATAGGATACGCTCCGCCGGGAGATATCCTTGATACTTTGGATACTTTGATGGGGTTGCGAGTGCCGCTATACGCTTGTGGGCAGAACCTTACGAGCCCTCTCGTATGGAATAGTGCCCCTGCAGCCGTGCTCAATTCCCAGCTGCAAAGCCTCAAGCCCCGAATGACATGGCGCAATGATACGCTCTACTTATGTCCTAACTTTTCGATTACCTCTGCACCGAGTATCTCTACTTCCGTATCCCCTATCTGTCCGAATAGATATATCTCCTTTACACTGGGCATGTCTGGCTTGTTTTTACCAGACAGCTTTATCGTAGTAGTGCAGCAGACGGCGCCCTCCACCTCTACACCGATTATTTATCCGAATATAGTCACCCAATCTGGGGGAGCATATCAATTTTCTCTCAGCTTCCCCTCAAGTGGCACATACGCTGTGCAAGTAGTGGGGATATACAAAAAGTGCTTATGCAGCAGTCCAATCGCAAGTACGAGTGTAATCGTTTCGCCTGAGCCCGCTCAGCTCAATATCTACGGCCGCGACACGATATACGCAGGCGGCACAGCAGCTTATACACTTTCTCAATCGCCTCAGACCGCTTCCTGGTCTATGACAAATAGCGGAGGCAGTACCACGCTTTCCTGCACAAATGCCCCCTCCTGCTCTATTACATTTCCCTCAACTCCTGCTCCTCCGAGGATTGATACGATTTTAGTGAGTTATACTCTTTCTGGAACGCCCTGTGCAAAAAAAGCTATCAAGTATGTAGTCGTCCTACCCTGCCCCACAAACGGTGGTACGATAACAACTACCGCCACCAACTTGTGTCCAGGACAGCGCGCTGAGCTCACTCTCGCCGGTGCGCCACCTGGTTATGATAGCCTGCGCTGGCAGATATATGATGGCTCTGCGTGGAACTTCATTACCACTCAGGGCACTGGCATGACGCAACCTACCTACATTACTCCCCCTCTCACCGCAGGTAGCCATCAGTACAGGGCTATTTTATACTACGGTGGATGTAGAGCGATAAGTGCGGACATCACAATCAATGTATCGGGTAGCTTACTTGTTCGGGAGTTTTATGGCCTCCAAACGCCTGTCTGCGTCGGAGATACTATCCAGTTATATGCAGAAGGTCCGGGCGTATGGTACACGCCAAACGGTCAGGGTGTTTTCTCCTCTCCTAATGACCCAAAAGGCGAATACATCCCCGCCCCGTCTGACACCGGACAAATCCAAATATGCTGGGTTATCCTCCCGCAGGATACGAATCAGTGCCGTGATACTCGTAAAGACACCTTATGTCTCTATGCAACAGTCACCCCTTCAGATGCCAGTGGGGACTTCTCAATACCGCCTGGTGAAGATACCATCTGCTTAGGCGGACGCGTGGCTCTATTTGGACAGATATTTTCTGGGGCGGGCGGATTCTGGGTAGCTGATAGTGCTTCGGGAGGATTTTATCCAGATATTTTCAGCCAGCAAGCTTACTACATACCTGGAGCAGGTGATGTAGGAAGGTGGATTCGCATAGCATGGGTAGTAGGTGGGAATGCCTGTGGAGTAGCTGCTTACATAGACTCTGTATATGTAGACGCAGGCACACCGGTCAAAATACTCGCTCCGAATGCCGTATGTGACAATGTAGCTCTCAGTTTATCAGCCATCCCCCCCATGGATAGCTTATTATGGTTCCGCGGTAGCGTAGCTTCTGTCCTAGCAAATGGTGGTTTCACAAGGAGTAATCCACGCTTTCTCACGAGTGGCCCTTCGTATGATGCAGGGGTTCTACCTGCTGGTACCGATACTTTCTGTGTGTATATGCGGCAAGGCGTATGTGAAAGCGTGGATGAGTTTCCTGTGCGTGTAGCCTCATCTCCTCGTGCAGCCTTCGACGCCTCTCCAAGAATCACTACCATGAACAATCCACAAATCACCTTCACCTCTCAATCACAAGGGGCCAACTCCTACACTTGGGATTTTGGGGACCTCAATAGAATAACCGTAGATAGCACACAAACCGTCGTAGAACACGCTTATGCTGCGCCGGGCACCTATTCTGTGGTGCTTTATGTGCAAAATCGGCTGGGGTGTTCTGACTTCTATGTATGCACGGATTGTATTCAAATCCTTCCACGCAGGGTCTATCTACCAAATGCCTTTTCCCCCAACGGAGACGGAAAGAATGATTCCTTCCGCATACTACCTTTGGAAGAGAGGTTCCGCTTCACTAGACTGGAAGTTTTTGATAGATGGGGGCAAATAGTTTTCTCAGGGGATGATATTGCCGAATGGAAAGGTGAAGGCAGAGACGGACGCCCTTTGGATGCAGGAAGCTATTCGTACAGAGCAATAATCTTGATTCCTGATGAAGGCCTATTCACTTATACTGGGGTGGTGCATATTGTGCGGTAGATTAGCCGCTCAGGAGCTCCTACCCATAGGATTATGGTCGCAGCCGCAAGCTCTGAGTCCTGCGATGGTAGGGTTGATAGATGGTAAAGCACGATTAAGTCTAACACATCAGTTTCGCCCTCCGACTGGTTTTACAAACTTCAGCACGACATGGATGGGTATAGAAGCTCCTTTTCAGTTAGGAGAACTCCCCGCTGGTGTGGGGGGCTTACTACTTTCCGATGCGGCAGGAGGATGGCGAACGATAAAGGCTGTACTCAGCTTCGCTTACGAAGCTCCTCTGGGCAGTCGCGCCCGATATGATCATTTACGAGGAGGCCTCTACGCAGGTTTTGTCAATCGGTCTATACAATCCACAGACCTATATTTTGAAGACCAGTTTGATGGAATCACCTTTTCTCGTCCGACTACGGAAACCTTTGACCGCACGACGCTATGGCACGCAGACATGGGGCTTGGGGTACTGTATTATAGAACGCAAAAAGTGCCCGGTAATGTAGAGCTGGTCCCTTTTGCTGGCTTCTCTGTCGCTCGTCTCAATCGCCCGAGTATTGGGATACTTGTACAAGATGCCGCTCGTCTTTCTCTCTTGTGGTCTATACACGGGGGGGCGCGATTATTTACGCGTGCGCCGCTTCAGTTGGTCGGAAGTGTGCTTCTCAATCGTTCTAATCAAAGCTCTTGGATAGGAGGGAGCTTGTTAGCAGAGTTTGTCATCTACGAGGGGGGATACTGGCACACTCGCCCTCTGGGCTCCGTCATAGCAGGGGGGACTTTACGAGCTCGGGACCAATACGCCCTGACCGCAGGCTTCACCCTGCAGAAGGGACTTTCTTTCGGACTGTCATATAGCCTGCTGACACGAAGGGCGACGACCCCTACGGCTTTTGGAGGATTACAACTTATGATGCATTACCAGATAGGATACAGCTACCGCGAGAGAGGCACCGTGTATCCATTCCCTATTTTCTGATATGGCGAGAGAAATGGCGGCAGTCTTATCTGCGATGCGCTCTCAAAACCGGAGTCTTTCTGGGCGTCGTGAAGTCATAATTTTCGGCAGTGCGGTTATTTCACTTAGCATTTTAGGCTTGGTACTGATTTTCTGGGTGTCGGCTGACTGGCGGGGGTATGTAATAGGTGCTTTATGGCTCGGTGTAATAGGCTTTGGAAGCTCCTTAG
Organism: Bacteroidia bacterium; assembly: GCA_025057135.1. Lineage (GTDB taxonomy): Bacteria > Bacteroidota > Bacteroidia > SpSt-205 > SpSt-205 > SpSt-205. The sequence continues at coordinate 33,909 of JANWXY010000057.1, forward strand.
GTTGGAATGTATGGCGATCCGCTCGGCGTTACAAAGAATCCGCTGCCTTAGAAGCACGGGAAACTATACTTCGCATAGAGGGACGATATAAAGCTCTCATTCAGTATGCCTCGGATATATTCCTAATCTTGGATAAAAACGGATGGGTAACTTATGCAAGTCCATCTTTACAGCGGACACTGGGCTATGCCCCCCATGACATAGAAAAGCACGATTTAGCCGAAATCGTCCATTCAGAAGATATGCCGCTCGTGGGCAGCGCCGTACAAAGGCAAAGTTCAGCAGCCTTCACCGTACGCCTGCAACACCGAGAGGGTTACTGGCGATATTTTGATGCAATTGGACAGCCCCTTTACACTGATCCGATTATCCAGGGATACCTTCTCACCCTTCGGGATGTCACAGACCGCAAGCGCGAGGAAGCTCAACGCCGAGAGAAAGAAGCCGCAGCCCTCCGACTCGCCGTGGAACGCGAGCGCGCTGAATATGAGAAACAGCTAATTGAACAAAGTCGCCGGCAACTTGAAGAAGCGTACAAGATTATAGAATCTAAAAATCAGGAAATAGAGGAAAGTCTTCAATATGCAGCCCGCATACAGCAGGGCATGGCAGCGCCGATTAGCTTGATAAGGGAATACCTACCCGAGAGCTTCATTTTCTGGAGGCCTCGGGATATAGTAAGTGGAGATTTCTACTGGTTTGCTGCCGTAGGTGAGAAGATTTACATCGCTGCGGCCGACTGCACAGGACATGGGGTACCAGGCGCACTTATGACGATGATAGCTTCCTCTACTCTTACCCAGGCAGTGCTCGGAGAGGGATTGCGCAGCCCGGATGAAATTCTAAGTGCAGCGCATCGTATCCTCAGACGAGCTCTCCGGCAGGATGTGCCCGGAGCTACTTCACAAGACGGCATGGATATTGCGCTTTTGTGCTTTGAAGGCTCCCGAGTCTTATACGCCGGAGCCAATCGCCCCCTCTGGATACTTGAACCTGACGCTCAGGAAGTCAAGGAGTATGCCGCTGACCGCAAGGGCATTGGTGGCGCCTCTGCCCCAGCTCAGCAGATTTTCACTTTACATGTAATTGAGCCTCCCAAGGGTAGCTGGATATACATGTCCTCAGACGGATATGGGGATCAGTTTGGTGGTCCCGAGGGACGCAAGTATATGGGCAAACGCTTCAAAAGATTTTTATCCCAGCTTGGCTCTCTATCGCCTGATGCCCAAGCAGAAGCCCTCCGAGTAGAATTGGAAAACTGGATGGGCAGCCAACATCCACAAATAGATGACATTCTCGTCGTCGGTGTGCGCTTGTGATTTTGTAAGTTTGCCTACATGGAGCCTGTGCTTCTATGCACACCCAACTTTAGCGAAGGCCTGCGTGAAGAGGTTATCCAAGCTATATTGCAACCCATAAAGGCTACTCCCGGCGTAAAGCTGATGGTTGTAGATAAAGGAAGTACCGTGAATCGCACCGTAATAGCCTTTGGAGGAGAGCCCGAAGCGGTATTCAATGCGGCACGTTCAGCATACGAAGTGGCTTTGAAGCATATAGATATGCGTCACCACAGGGGAGTCCATCCACGCATAGGAGCGGTGGATGTATGCCCCTTCACTCCTTATAGAGGTGTGGAAAAAGCATGGCTGCTTCGGCGAGTGGAGAGTTTTGCCCAAGAAATAGGTGATACCTTTCGCCTACCGGTGTATTTATATGCTGAGTCAGCCCGCTCTCCCGAACGCCGCTCTCTCCCTAACATCCGAAAAGGTGGCTACGAAAAGCTGCCTGAGAAACTAAGGGACCCTTTTTGGTCCCCAGACTTCGGTCCTATAGCTGTCAATGCCCGGTCTGGGGCGACAGCCATAGGCGTCAGAGATTTCATCGCTGCATTTAATCTCACACTCAACACACGATCTGAGACGATAGGAAAACGCATAGCCGAATCTGTAAGAGAAAGTTCAGGGGGATTACCTAATGTGCAGGCGATTAGCTGGTTTTTACCCGAGGTAGGTTTCGTACAAGTGAGTCTCAACATCACTGACTTGCGAGCAACGCCGTTACATAAGGCTTTTGAAGCCGTAGAAGAAGCCGCAAGGCAGTTAGGCGCTCGAGTATCGGAAACTGAGATTGTAGGCATTTTACCTGAATGGGCGCTTATAGATGCGGGACGCTACTTCGCTCAAAAAGCAGGAGAGTCTGTAGAGAAGTTTTCTCGTGATGAGCTTATTCTCACTGCTATACGCTCTCTAATGCTCAAAGATTTTGACCCGGAGTCAAGATGTCCAGAGCGTGTTTTCGGAGAGGCTGTGGGAGGACAGGATTTAGGCGAGTTATCGCTCCGAGAGCTTCTCTGGCGCATGGCAGACAAGCAACAGCCAATAGCCCATGAAGTAGCGGTCGTTCTCCAAGTCGCTACTGCCCTTGGATTTGCTGCACGAGCCGTAGCTGGACTGCCTGCCCGGCATGCCTTCGCTCATGCCGAGTTTGTTCAACTTTTGCAGGATACGCTTTTATTTTTGCAGGACTCTAAAATGAATATAGAAGCTCTGCGCACCTTGGGCAAAAAAGCGTTGAGGGGATTTGCCCTTCTCCGCCAAATCAGTGAGACTCTTTCTGCTGACCAAAAAGAGCAGCTTGTCCTACTTGGGCAGCTTTTTAGCTGTGCCGTTGATAGTTTGGCAGCCGCCCTTATCTCTCACCAAAGTAACAATCCTGAGATTGCACAAGAACGCCACGACATAGAGTTGCAGGGGCGATTTTTCCGAGAAGAAATATTCAAGCGCGTGCGCATATGACCTTGACTCCATCAGCTATTGCCGAAATAGTATCAGTAGAACGCATCGTAGGTGATGAGAGTAAGCCCTTGCGGGGGTTCGCAAGCCTCACTGAGGCGCATAACACGGACCTCTCATTTTTCTCAGACCCCAGATACGAAAATCATCTCTATACCACTAAGGCAGGGGCTGTGCTACTTCCTCTGGACTTTCAGGCAAAACGCCCTCTGCCATCTTACCTCACTCAGATTTACGTCCGTCGCCCAGATCAGGCGTTCTACACTCTCGTACAGAAATATAAAGCTCCTCCCCTACCTGAGTGGGGGAGAGAGCCGAATAGCTTTATTCACCCTTCGGCGGAGATTCCAGAAGACACATATATTGGGGCATTTGCGTACATTGGGGAACGGGTAAAGATAGGATCGCAAGCTCGGATATTCCCCTTCGCATATGTGGGAGCAGAAGTGGAAATTGGCGAGGGTACCGTGGTCTACCCACATGCTGTCATCATGCCGAGGACTAAAATCGGTAGCTGGTGCATCATCCATCCCGGGGCTGTGATTGGCGCAGATGGATTTGGATTTTACAAAGGTGATACGCGTCTCTATGAAAGAATCCCGCAGATCGGGCGCGTCGTAATTGAAGATGAGGTAGAGGTTGGAGCCAATACCTGCGTGGATCGCGCCACACTTGGAGAGACACGCTTAGGTAAAGGCGTCAAGTTAGACAACCTTATCCAAATCGCTCATAATGTCCAGATAGGACCTCATACAGCCATAGCAGCTCAGACAGGTATCGCTGGCAGCACCACCATCGGAGCCTACTGCCGCTTAGGTGGTCAGGTCGGTATTGCGGATCATTTGAGCATCGCTGAAGGGAGCTCCATAGCAGCCCAGAGTGGCGTTTCGCGCTCTATTACCACCCCAGGCAAGTCTTGGCGCGGCGCCCCAGCCCAAGAAGTGCGCCAGCAGCTCCTCATGGAAGCCCTAATGCGGCGATTACCTGAGCTGTATCCAAAGCTCCGAGAGATTGAAAAAATCATTCGGCATCCCTAACCTATGTTTCAGAAACAGCACACTCTGCGAGAGTCGCTGACTTTTGAAGGGACAGGACTCCATACGGGAGAGAGCGTACGCGTACATCTGACCCCTGCTCCAGAAAACACTGGTTATGTCTTCATCCGAATGGATACTCCGACCCCCGTTGAAATCCCAGCTCGTGTAGAACATGTGGTTGATCTAATGCGCTCCACCACGCTGGGTAAAGAGAATATACGCGTGCATACCGTAGAACATCTGCTCGCTGCTCTCATGGGTACAGGAGTCTCCAACGCTAAAATAGAAGTCTGGGGGCCAGAGATTCCCATCATGGATGGTAGTGCTCTGCCCTTCGTGGAGAGTATTCAACAAGTAGGGCTCCAACCTCAGAAGGAACCCCAGCATTTCTACCACATAGAAGAGCCTGTACATTATCAAAATAAAGAACGCGGCGTTGATATAGCGGCTTTCCCATTTGATGGCTTCCGAGCCACTGTAATCGTGGACTATAACTCTCAAGTGCTCGGCATTCAGCCTGCTACCTTGGTCCGGTGGGAAGACTTCGCTAAAGACATCGCCCCCGCTCGTACATTTTGCCTCCTATATGAGCTTGAAGAGCTGCATCGGCTCGGGCTCATCCGAGGCGGTACGCTTGAAAATGCCATAGTAATCGTAGACCGTCAATATTCCCCAGAGGAGCTTCATCGGATAGGCTCCCTATTCGGATACCCTAATGTACAGGTCGTAGAAGAAGGGGTTTTGAATAATACCCCACTTCGCTTTGACAACGAGCCAGCGCGTCATAAACTTCTGGACTTGATAGGTGACTTAGCTCTTTTAGGAGCGCCTCTCCGAGGTCAGATAGTCGCCATGCGCCCAGGTCATGCAGCAAACATAGAGTTTATCAGGACCCTGCATAAGTTTATCCAAAAGCGGCGCATCATCCAACGCTTCCAAAAAACCCCCACACAAGGCGGAGTGGTCTTTGATATTCACGCCATCCGACAAATTCTCCCCCACCGATACCCATTCCTACTGGTGGATCGCATCACACACTTTAGTGAAGATAGCATCATCGGCATAAAAAATGTAACCATCAATGAGCCTTTTTTCGTAGGACATTTTGAGGACAATCCCATCATGCCAGGCGTGCTCATCTTAGAAGCGATGGCTCAGGTAGGCGGCATTTTGTTTCTAAACATCGTTGAAAATCCACAGGATTATTGGGTTTATTTTCTAGCAATAGATGGGGCACGATTCAAAAAGCCTGTCGTCCCCGGGGATCAGCTCGTTTTCAAGTTAGACATGCTCCAACTTCGGCGAGGTATCTGTAAAATGGCCGGTAAAGCTTATGTGGATGAAAAACTGGTCTGCGAAGCCGAATTGACGGCAAGTCTCGTACCCAAAAGTTCTCTAAAGAGCGCTTATGCCGCCAAAGCTCCATCTGGAGAGAGTCGGTCTTAGATATGAAAGGCACTTCGTGTTCAGAGACGTAACCTTTTCTGCTCGGGGAGGTGAGAGTTGGGCTATCACCGGACCCAACGGCATCGGAAAAAGCAGTTTGCTGTCTATAATCGCTAAATACCGCATCCCATCAGAAGGGAAACTGACTTATGAGCCCGCATCAGTTGCGTTTGCCTGGCAGTCTCCGCATGTCCATCCCCCCGCAGACCTTCACGTACGCGATATAGTGCGAGATTGGCAGCGATACAAACCATCGGAAATTAATTCTGACTTTTACGACCGATGGAAACTACCCGCCCACAAACCACTGCACATGCTCTCCTCCGGTATGCGTCAGCGGCTCTTGGTCGGGCTAACTCTCAGCCTCACAACAGGGATTATCCTCTTAGACGAGCCGACAGCTCATTTAGACGAGGACTACCGAAAGCAAATTCAATCAGAAATCGTATCTCGGATGACAAATCCTGAGCTATTGGTAGTGTGTGCTACAAATGATCCTAACGAAGCCGCTCTCTTCCCAAGAATTCTAAACTTGAAAGAGTATGCCGCATGAAAAAGCACATACCCATCCAACCCATGCTACCAGCAAACGTACCACAATCCTATGGCAAGGAGTGAAGCACTTTTACCTCATCACTTGGGCAGGTAAGGGGATTCTCTGGGTCTCCCTGCTCCTGGCACAATCTCCTGAGCCACTTCAGATTTTGAACACTATGATAGAACGCACGGGCACCATTCAGGGGCTCAGGTATGAACTCAAAAAATACGAACGTATCCAAGGTAAGCTCATATTAGAGCAAATGCGCTTCAAACTTCGGAGGCAGCCCTTCGCCGTTTATGGCTATCAAATCAGTCCCCGTAAAGGCGTTGAGGTTTTATTTCCCGCAGAGCCTGGTAGCACACGACTCCTCGTCAAACCCAACTCCTTTCCTTATGTATCCATCACCCTTGATCCCTATGGGGATGTGATCTTAGAAAATCAACATCAAACCGTAAAGGCTGCAGGATATGACCAAGCCCGAAACCTTCTCATCACAGCCCGAGAGAAATACAGAAGTGACTTACCCCGCCTCGTCAAGTATGAGGGAACGCTCATCTGGGATGGAAGAAAGTGTCATAAACTGACCCTCCAGCCGCCAGCTTACCATATTCAAACTTACACTGTGAAAAGTGGCGACAACCTTTTCTCCATCGCAGAAAAGTTTCATGTAGGTTGGTACAAGATTATGGAACTCAACGGTATAAAGTCACCCAACGCTACACTCAAAATAGGACAAACCCTTCAGATACCCTCTGATTACGGCAAGGTGATCCGGCTCATCATAGATGCCGAACGGTATATTCCCTTAGTCTTGGAGGTGGAGGATGAGAAAGGGCTTTATGAAAGGTACGAATACTACAAAGTAGAGGTAGACCCTCCCCTCACGAACAAGGACTTTTCCAGAGACAATCCAGAATATAACTTCTAACTATGCTATCCATAGACTTAAGCGGTAAAGTAATCGTCGTAACGGGCGGTGGCACTGGCCTGGGACGAGCTATGACAGAAACTTTTGTAAAGTGTGGGGCCCGAGTCGCCATATGCGGCCGCCGCAGCCATATCGTGGAAGAAGCCGCTCAATCCATAGGTCCAGCTGTACGACCCTACACCTGCGATGTTCGCAGTTGGGAAAGTGTGGATACTTTTTTGAAGCAAGTCATTCTTGACTTGGGCACGATAGACGCCGTAGTCAATAATGCCGCAGGTAACTTTCTCTATGCCTCAGAAAGGCTTTCTCCCAAAGGCTTTCGGGCAGTGGTGGATATTGTACTAATGGGAACTTTCCACATGAGTCGTTGGGCTGGCGCTTACTGGATAGACAATCGCCGCCCCGGCCATATTCTCAATATCGTCACGACTTACACTGACACTGGATGTGCATTTGTGCTTCCCTCAGCTGCTGCCAAAGCAGGCGTACAGGCCCTTACTCTATCCTTAGCCTATGAATGGGCTCCGTACGGCATACGCGCAAATGCCATAGCTCCAGGGCCTTTTCCGACACAGGGAGCCTGGTCCCGCCTCATGCCCGGAAGCGATTTTGAGGAAAAATATCTCCAAAGGTTACCTACACGCCGATATGGCAACTACGCAGAACTCGGCGCTCTCGCAGCCTTTCTGCTTTCTGATTTAGCTCCCTATATAACAGGGGCTGTAATACCGATTGATGGGGCAGAGCGGCTCCAGGGAGCAATGTTCAACTATCTCGCCCAAATCACAGACCGAGAAACCCTCTACCATGTATTTGAGATGATGCGACAAGCCGCTCGCTCAGAATGACTCAAAAGCCTCTTCATGCTGAGATTCATATATCAGAACTTCTGAGTAGCTTCGCTTCGTGGATAGACGAACCTTCTTGGAGAGCATTTTGGCCTTCAACTTCTTGCCAGCTTTGACCCCTGCTCTGGAAAATCGTCCCGACTCAGCAGAGGAGGAAGAAGATTTCTGGCGGAGTATTCGGGGGGAGTTTATGCTGCATCCTTCTATCATCAACCTCAATAATGGGGGCGTCTCCCCCCATCCCCGCAGTGTCGTGGAAGCGCTTTTTCGCATGGAGCTGACAGCAAATGAAGCCCCTGCTTATGTGATGTGGCGGATCCAGGATCAAAAGGAACCTATTCGCCAGCGATTAGCGGCTATCGGCGGTGCAGACCCCGAAGAAATCGCCATAGTTCGCAACTCTACCGAAGCTCTGGAAACCGTAATCTTCGGTCTCAATCTCAAAGCCGGAGACGAAGTCATAGCGGCTGAGAGTGATTATCCCAGCATGATAGCGGCATGGAAGCAGCGGGAAGCCCGAGACGGTATAAAAGTACGCTGGTTACGCCTGCCTCTCCCCTCAGAGGATGAAGATAAGCTGGTCGCTCCGTACTTAGAGGCTATCACTCCCCGCACTCGTGTAATTCACCTCACTCATCTCATCAATTGGACTGGACAGATAGTTCCCGTGGAAAAAGTCACCGCTGAGGCTCGGAAAAGGGGGATTTTTACCATAGTGGATGCGGCACATAGCTATGCTCACATACCACTGGATTTTCATGCTATGGGATGCGATGCGGCTGGCGTCAGCCTCCACAAGTGGCTATGCGCTCCTTTCGGAACTGGGCTTCTGTATGTGAAAAAAGAGCGCATTCGGGACATCTGGCCGCTATTTGCCCCGGCAGCGGATAGAAGAGCGGATGATATCCGAAAGTTTGAACATCTCGGCACGCGATCCATTCCGACTGAACAAGCCATAGCCGCAGCCATAGACTTTCATGAACGCATCGGTTCCCAACGCAAGTTTGAACGGCTCAAAAAATTGCGCCAGTACTGGCTGTCCAAAGCCATCCAACTCCCAAAAATCAAATCCCTGACTCCCGACAAGCTCGCGGGTGCCCTCGCCACAATACAGGTAGACGGCTGGTCTCCCCAAAAGTTAGCCGACCACCTTTTAGAGAAGCACCGCATTTTCGTAGTAGGTATAGACTGGGCTGGCATGCAAGGCATTCGCGTTACTCCGCACGTCTATACGACATTTGAAGAGCTGGACAAACTGGTAGATGCTCTGAGAGCCGTATAGATTTGCGGTCTATGTGGAAAAATCAGTATCGTCTCATCTGGATAGCAGATGAGGGGACGAGAAGAATAGAGGTACGCCTTCCTCTGTGGAGCTGGGTTGCGGCTCTGATTACCTTTTTATTGATACTATGGGCGATATTCGCTTATACTCCTCTGCGCTACACTGTACCAGGGTATCCTACCCGAAGCTTCCGACAGAAGTACAACCAGCTCGTCCAGCGGCTACAAGCGATAGAACAGAAGCTCGCCCAGCAGACAGCAACCATAGAAGAGCTGCGCACGCTGAACGCCGTCATGCGGGCTAACCCTCAACCTCCAACCTTACCCCTCATCCCTACCTTACAATCCGGGCAGTATATGCTCCCTGCAGAGGGTCAAATATCCCGACGCTTTCAACCCTCCAGGGACCACTGGGGACTGGATATCACCTGCAACGCAGGAGATCCAGTTTTGGCTATCGCCGAGGGCGTGGTGATTTTTTCGGAGTACTCTTATGAATCGGGATATGTGATTGGTATTCAACACCCAAATGGACTTGTTTCGCTATACAAGCACAACTCCCGCCTCATGCGAAGGGTGGGTGAAAAAGTACGTGGCGGGGATGTAATAGCTCTGGCTGGGGGGCTTGGAGCTTATTCTACTGCACCACACTTACACATAGAGACATGGTTAGGAAGCTTTCCAGTAGACCCCCTTAAGCTACTTGCGTATGAGTGAAGCCCTGTATATTTGCCTTAGCGGCGACGTGGCCGAGCGGTTAGGCACGGGTCTGCAAAACCCTCTACGGGAGTTCGAATCTCCCCGTCGCCTCTAACTCTGCGGTAGATACCTGGCTGTCAGGCTTGCCCAAGTTTGAGCCTCCTCGGGCCTTTGAAGTAAAGCCCTACCCACCACCAAGAGAGCGGGATATAGAAGATTGGTAGAAGGGAGCTGAGCTCCTTGTGCGCCTAAACCCGGCATAAGAAGCCAATCCGTAGGGCGATTTTGTCTCAGCTCCAAAAGTTCGGCATCCGTATGATGAGCAGCCCATACCCACCCAATATTCGCAGGTAGCGTTTTGGGCTCCTCTAATAAAATCTGTCGCCAAATAACCCTCTGCCAAGCCGGCGCCTCTGTCGTCCGCAATAGAATGAAAGCCCACTTTCCCTGATAAGACCAAAAAGGCTCTAAGGCATGCCAGCCCATATAAGGGTGGAGGGTTACAGCATCAAACCCCAAGTCTTCATACAGAGCCTGGGCGTAGTAGCGATTCGTGTGGGCGATGTCACCGCGTTTCGCATCGGCTATACTTAGGGTGTCGGTGGGCAGTAAGGACCTGAGCCGTTTCATCAGTGTCCATCCGGCTGCTCCCCATCGTTCGTAAAAGGCCGTATTGAGCTTGTAAGCTATCGCATAGGGAGCCGTGTATTCAATGATTGAATGCAGCCGAGCCTCTGCGCGCTCTGGGGATGAGCCATCCTCATACCCAAGAGCCGCTTCTGAAGGGTCTAAAGCCACACACAGCAGGCTATTCTTGCCCCGAGCAGCCTGTTCTAACTCCTGAGGAGTCACCTTAGGTCTATGACTTTGACCCCCGGATGCTTTGTACTATCAAACACAAACATGGAGTCTGGTATCGGCTGAGTATCGTAGCTCTTGAGTTCGTACTCTACGATGGTGCCATCTCTATTAGATATGCGCATTCGCTGGGGAAGCTGAGACTGTGCGTCTATCCACACCTCCACACGGAAATAATCCGTACCATCACTAATCGGGAAAAGAGATATTTTGTGAGTCGTCCGGCCCTTATATGTCTCCGTTTTATCCAGCCGAACCTTCATGTCTTCCTCATAAATCCGAAAAATCCGCTCTATGCTGAAGCCTTCTTTGGGGTCGTACTTTGAGACATTTACTTCATTTTCTTTCTTGAGGAACTGCCAGACGGTCTTTCCATCTGACAGAACTACGATGTCTCCAATGTCCACGGAAAACTTATTCTGTTTGGGGCGATAACGGAAGGTACCGCTGCGAGCGATGCGCTTCTGGGTCGTATCCGCCCTATTTTCAACCATGTAAGAAAACACCACAGTCATATGATCCATGGCTTTCAGCTTTTTTCTAGAACTGCGTATGAGATTATCTGCTTTTGGGTCCACCTGTGCCCACACAAGGCTTAGGCAGAGTATGCTGCGATACATAGGTCAAAGGTAGCGAGTATTTGATTTGGATATGTGCAGAAATCGTAGCTTTGCAGTGGCTAAGCCATCGTAGCTCAGTGGCAGAGCACTTCCTTGGTAAGGAAGAGGTCGCCGGTTCAATCCCGGCCGATGGCTCTATGCGGGTGTTGCCTGTAGTTTTCTGGTTTGCGTTAGGCATACTGAATGCACAAGCAAGAGTCGGTATAGTATTAGCCCCCCAGGCAACTACCGCAAAAGGTCAAATGGATAAAGACTACTTTGTGTTAGGCTTTGCAGGCGGGCTATCTGGCGAGGTTTTATTTACCGAACGCGCAGCAGTAGGCATAGACTTACTCGGTTCTTTCGCTGGCTGGCGAGAGGAAGAAAGAAGTGGCAACAGTTTCATCAAATCAGAGCATCGCCTCACGACCTTACAGGTACCTGTCTATGTGCGCGCCCAGTGGTTAGAGTTAGGAGAAGAAGGGGCTGGGTTGAGCGCAGTACTGGGCGTTCAGTCTGACGTGTTATTGGGTGCTCGGAGCCGATTGGAAGGGGCAAGGTTTAGCAAAAATGTGTCTGAATATAGTCGGTTCGCAGGCTCTCTCCTCGGTGGAATAGGCTTCTCATATGAGGGCGACTATGCCTTTTCGGTAGATGTACGAAGTGCTTATAGCTTTATCAATCTCAAGCGAAACAAAGGCGGCCGAATAAATCCTGCATGGTTCATGCTGCGCGTAGCTTTCTACTTCGGGCAGTGACGGAGCATTTGGATGTTTGATCTTTTTTGTACCTTTGCACCGCTTTCAGCTGTCACAGCTCGGGGAGCTACCTTTATAGGATAGGCCGGTTCGACTCCGGAGACAGCACTATATGGCAAAAGAGGTTTTCGTCCGCGATAAAGAACATGTCAACGTTGGCACCATAGGCCACGTAGACCACGGCAAGACCACGCTTACGGCGGCTATTACGCGAGTACTTTCTAGAAAAGGGCTCGCTCAAGAGCGCAGTTACGACTCTATAGACAACGCGCCAGAGGAGCGAGAACGTGGGATTACCATCAATACTGCACATGTAGAATACAATAGTGAAAAACGGCATTACGCCCATATTGACTGCCCTGGCCATGCAGATTATGTGAAAAACATGGTTACGGGAGCTGCTCAGATGGACGCAGCCATCCTCGTGGTAGCTGCTACTGATGGTCCCAAAGCTCAAACTCGGGAGCACATTCTCTTGGCTCGGCAAGTCGGCGTTCCATACATTGTTGTCTTTCTCAACAAAGTAGACATGGTAGATGACGAAGAGCTCTTGGAGCTTGCCGAAATGGAAATCCGCGATCTCCTAAACTTTTACGGTTATCCCGGAGATACGACGCCTATCATCCGAGGTTCTGCCCTTGGTGCTCTCAATGGAGACCCTAAATGGGAGCAGAAAGTTTTAGAGCTCATAGAAACATTAGACTCATACATACCTACCCCCCAGCGCATTGTTGATAAGCCATTTTTGATGCCTGTGGAGGATGTCGTCTCTATTACAGGACGGGGTACGGTAGTTACCGGCCGAATAGAGCGTGGTCGCATCAAACTGAATGAGCCAGTAGATATCGTGGGGCTCAGAGAAGAGAAAATGACCTCAGTCGTCACAGGGATAGAAATGTTCCGTAAGCTCCTGGATGAGGGACAAGCAGGTGATAATGTGGGCTTACTCCTACGAGGTATTGATAAGGATCAGGTTCGCAGGGGGATGGTAGTATGTGCTCCAAATAGCATCACCCCTCACAAACATTTCAAAGCCGAAGTCTATATCCTCACAAAAGAGGAGGGGGGACGACACACGCCATTTACGAATAACTATCGGCCTCAATTCTTCTTCCGTACAGCCGATATAACTGGCACTATAAAGCTGCCTGCCGACGTTCCGATGGTTATGCCTGGCGACAATGTGAGCATAGAGGTAGAGCTAATCTACCCCATAGCTATGGAAAAAGGGCTCCGCTTCGCCATCCGAGAAGGTGGGCGTACCATCGGCGCCGGTCAAGTAACTGAAATTTTAGACTAAAACTTTCTCCTACGGGTGTAGCTCAACTGGTAGAGCAGCGGTCTCCAAAACCGCAGGTTGCGGGTTCGAGTCCTGCCACCCGTGCGATGCGTGAAAAGCTGACTAAGCTGTGGAAGGATTACTCTCTGGAGTGGCGCACTAAAGTAGAGTGGCCAGCCCTCCCACAGCTCTTCAGCACGACGGTAGCGGTGTTGGTGGGTAGCCTACTGCTTGCTATCGTGATAGGGCTGATAGATTTGATCTTTAGTACTGTGATGCGTGGATTATACTCTATTTTTTGAAGCGATGGCATGGTATGCGCTAAAAGTGCGGGCTACACAGGAGAAAAAAGTCTCCGACCGCATTCGGAACGAACTCGCAAGGCTGGGAATAGAATACCAAGTCAAGGACATTCTAGTCCCAGCTGAGAGGGTGTTAGAAGAACGCAAAGGCGCTAAAAAGAAAGAACGGGAACGCGTGTTTCTTCCAGGGTATTTGTTCTTAGAAGTTACCGCCGAAGAGTATCTGCCAGAACTCATTCAGACCCTCAAAGGGGTGCCTGATGTTTTATATTTCGTCTCCCCAGCTCGTGGAGCTCCGCCGATGCCCATGGCTGACCACGAGATTACTCCCATACTCTCACGGGCACGTTCTATTTCCACCACTTCGGAATCTGACCAAACTTTTGAAGTTGGACAGTTAGTGCGTATTTCCGAAGGGCCTTTTTCTGGGTTTGAAGGTTATGTTGCCGAGGTGTATCCCGAAAAGCAGCGCATACAAGTTCGTGTGAAAATCTTCAACCGAGAAACTCCCGTAGAACTTCCATATTCCCACGCTGAAAAGATATGAAAGAGATAGCTGCCATAGTGAAACTCCAAATCAAAGGAGGACAAGCGAATCCCGCCCCTCCCATCGGTCCTGCTCTCGGCTCTAAGGGCGTGAATATCATGGAATTTTGCAAGCAGTTCAACGCCCGGACTCAGGACAAAGCCGGAGAAGTACTCCCCGTCCTCATCACTATTTACAAAGACAAAAGTTTTGAGTTTGTCATAAAGACCCCACCTGCCGCTGAACTTCTCAAAAAAGCTGCAAAAGTGGAGCGAGGCTCGGCAGAACCTAACCGCAAAAAGGTGGGCACAGTTACTTGGGCTCAAATCAGGGAAATCGCCGAGAAAAAGATGCCTGACCTCAACTGTTACACGATAGATGCGGCGATGAATATGATCGCAGGTACAGCTCGTAGCATGGGACTGATTATCCAAGGCGAAAGATAACATGGCACGGCACGGAAAAAAATACCTCACCGCTCTGAAATCCATAGAGTCTCGCCCTTATGCGCTTACGGAAGCGATAGAGACTCTGAAAAAGGTGCGCTATGAGCGGTTTGATGCGACTTTTGAACTATCAGTGGACCTCAATATAGACCCTCGTCAAGCCAATCAGCTAGTGCGCGGTACCGTTTCCCTACCCCATGGAACTGGTCGCTCTGTACGAGTATTGGCTCTTGTAGCGCCTGATAAGGAGAAAGACGCCCTGAACGCTGGGGCAGACTATGCGGGATTGGATGAGTATATCCCGAAAATCGAGCAAGGCTGGTTAGATTTTGACGCTGTAGTCTGTACGCCAGATGTGATGCCCAAGGTAGCTCGCCTCGGGAAAATCCTCGGTCCGCGCGGATTGATGCCTAATCCAAAAAGCGGCACAGTTACGCCTGACATTACTCGCGCTATCAAGGAGCTCAAGGCTGGCAAAATAGAAATTCGTAATGACAAAACTGGTGTCGTTCATTTGCCCATCGGTAAAGCCTCCTTTGATACCCAAAAGCTGCGAGAAAATGCCATAGAAGCTCTGAAAGCCATAGAAAGTCTGCGCCCCGCAGGAGTGAAAGGGACATATATCCTTTCCGCTTACATCTCTACCACGATGAGTCCCGCAATCCTATTAGATCGTAATCGCTTATGAATAAGGAGCAGAAAACTCAGCTTATTGAGGAGCTGACCCAAACTATAAAGAACAACCGGGCTTTCTATATACTCAATCCAGGCCCGATGAATGCCGAAGAAACCGTAACTTTCCGCCGGCGGCTATATGAGAAGGGGCTCCGCCTCCGAGTCGTCAAAAACTCCCTCCTCTTGAAAGCTTTGGAAAATGCTGGCATCCCCGAAACTCATAACTTCGAGCCTGCCTTGAAAGAAATGAGTGGTATCGTCCTTTGTACAAATGATCCAAAGGCCCCAGCCCAGGTATTAGAAAGTTTTCGCAAGGAGACGAAAAAGGACTACCCTACTCTCAAAGCCGCTTATGTAGAAGATACGCTCTTCGTAGGTGAGCAACATTTGGAAGCCCTCACGCGTCTTAAGTCCAAAAGCGATCTCCTTGCAGAGCTTGTGGGCCGCTTACAAGCCCCCATTCAACAGGTCGTCAGTGCTCTACAAGGAGCTGGACATACACTCGCTGGAATTCTTAAAACCCTCTCTGAACGAAACAACTAACCTCATCCCATACACATATGGCTGACTTGAAAGCACTTGCAGAAACTCTGGTGAATCTCACCGTGAAAGAAGTAAACGAGCTTGCCTCTATTCTGGAGCAGGAGTATGGTATCAAGCCCGCAGCCGCTGCCCCTGTGATGGTCGCAGCTGGACCTGCCGCCCCCGCTCAGGAAGCCCAAGCCCCAGCTAAGACTGAATTTGACGTTATACTCAAAGCCCCAGGCGAAAGAAAACTGGATGTAGTCAAAGTAGTCAAAAATATCACTGGACTTGGGCTCAAAGAAGCCAAGGAACTCGTGGATAAAGCCCCGCAACCGATAAAGGAAAAAATCTCCAAAGAAGAAGCCGAGCAAATCCGCCAGCAACTCGCCGAACTGGGGGCTGACGTTGAAGTTAAGTAAGTGCGTCGCCCTACTGATTTGTATATACCCGCACTTGGTCTGAAACAGACTGAGAGCGGGAGACTTTTGTTTTTCCTCTTTTGTCACAGAACTTACACACTCTCCTATGAAACAAGAGCGTATTCGCTTTTCTAAGCACGAAGCTATCGTACCTGTACCAGATCTCCTGTCCATTCAGCTGGACTCATTCAAGAAGTTCGTAGACCTCTCTACCCCTCCTGAAAAGCAGGAGTCCGAAGGGCTATATAAAGCCTTCAAGGAACACTTTCCTGTCCGTGATAGTCGGGAGGAGTATGAGATGGACTTTGCGGGCTATCTATTAGAGCCCCCGCGTTACACACCTGAGGAATGTAAAATCCGTGGCCTGACCTACGGCGTCCAACTCAAAGTACGCTTTACCTTAGTGGCCCTCAAACCCGACAATACCGTCTTTACCCCAAAAGAAGAATGGGTATTTCTCGGCATCATTCCATACATGACACCGCAAGGCACCTTCATCGTAAATGGCGTCGAGCGTGTCGTGATTAATCAGCTCCACCGCTCCCCTGGTATTCTATTCTCAGCGACTTCTCGCTCTGGAACCTCAGAGATGACCTACGGGGCACGAGTGATTCCTCAGAAGGGCACATGGATAGAATTTGCGACAGACTCCACAGGCTACACCCGAGTGTATTTTGATAGAAAGAAGTCTGTACCTGCCACATTACTCCTCAGAGCCATGGGGCTCAGCTCAGATGGAGATATTGTGAGCTACTTCAAGTTAGCTGATGAGGTGAAGCTCAGTCAGATTCGCTCCGAGAAGCAATTCGCTCAATATATTGGGCGCAAACTCGCCACTCGCATCTCCACCATTGACCAACAGGAATACACAGACCCTGAAACAGGTGAAACCTCTCGAGTTTCACGCGTCAACACCGTCTTTGAAATAGGACATGTTCTCACAGCGGAAGACTGGGAACAGCTGCGCAAGCTGCCCTTGGTAGATACGATTTATCTTTTCAAACCCGAATACTTAGACCAAAAGCACGTCATTTTCGCCACGCTGGCTAAGGACCCGAGTCATTCTCTTTCCTCGGCGTGCGTGGAGATTTACAAACTCTTGCGCGGGATTGAGAACGCCTCGGATGAAGAAGCAGCGCGTGCTTTCGTAGAGAAACAGGTCCTCTCAGACAAGCGATATGACCTCGGCGTAGTAGGACGTTTTCAGATCAATCGTAAGCTATACGGAGAACAAATCTACACCGACTCCACCCTCCGACTTGAGGATGTAGCTGCAATCCTTCAGCATCTCCAACGCTTGCTTCAAGGCGAAGTAGAAGGGGACGAAGAAGACCACCTCAGCCATCGTCGTGTCCGCACCGTAGGTGAGCAAATCTATCTCCAAGTCTCCACAGGCCTTAGTCGGCTCGCCCGTACTATACGGGAAAAAATGAGCACCTATGAGTCAGAAAACTTTCAGCCATCTGACATTATCAGTCAGAGACCCTTTACTGGGGTTATCAATAGCTTCTTTTCTCAGGGGCAACTAAGTCAGCTCCTTGACCAAACCAACCCCCTTTCTGAGCTGGCTCACAAACGCCGAATCACCGCTCTCGGCCCAGGCGGGCTCTCACGAGAGCATGCAGGATTTGAAGCACGGGATGTGCATTATTCTCACTATGGGCGCATATGCCCCATAGAAACCCCAGAAGGCGCCAATATCGGTCTCATCAACTCCCTGGCTATCTATGCCCGGGTAAATGAGCTGGGCTTTTTAGAGACCCCCTATCATCCCGTCAAAAACGGTACCCCCCTCTTAGAAGAGGTCGTGTATTTCTCCCCCGACAAAGAGGAGAAATATCCTATCGCTCCTTTACGCCCATTCCTGAATGGACATACACCTTCCGAAATCCAAGTGCGGTACGAGGGAGAGTATCCCGAGATATCCGTAGAAAAAGTCGCCTACACAGACGTAGCTCCCGATCAACTTTTAGGGCTCTCCGCCAGCTTGATACCCTTCTTAGAGCACGATGACGCAAACCGTGCTCTCATGGGCTCTAACATGCAGCGCCAGGCTGTGCCTCTCCTCCACCCCGAAGCCCCTATTGTCGGAACTGGAATGGAAAAGCATGTCGCCAGAGACAGCCGAGTGCTGATTTACGCAGAATATCCGGGCGTAGTGGAATATGTGGATGCCAAGCAAATCCGCGTGCGCTATGAGCGCCCTCCCGAAGAAGAGCTCGTGAGTTTCTCATCGGATGTCGTCACCTATGAGATTCCCAAGTTCCGCCGAACTAATGAAAGCACATGCCTCAACCTTCGCCCCATCGTCCGCAAGGGACAACGCATAGAAAAAGGGCAGCCACTGGTAGAAGGATTCTCTATTCAAGATGGGGAGCTTGCTTTGGGTAAAAACCTTCTCGTGGCATTCATGCCTTGGCAAGGCTACAACTTCGAAGATGCCATAGTGATTTCCCAGCGGCTTGTGCAGGATGATGTGCTTACCAGCATCAACATTCAAGAGTTTGAGGTAGAAGTGCGAGAAACTAAGGCCGGACCCGAAGAGCTGACCCGGGAGCTGCCCAACGAAGGCGAAGACCGAGTAAAATTCTTGGATGAAAACGGCATTGTCGCTATCGGTACAGAGGTTCGAGAAGGGGATATTTTGGTCGGCAAAGTCACGCCGAAAGGGCAAAGTTCAGAATTGAGTCCCGAGGAAAAACTTTTGCGGCAGATATTCGGCGAGCGGAGCGCAGAGGTCAAAAGTACCTCCCTGGTCATGCCTCCCGCTTCCAGCGGTTATGTAATCGCCACCTACCTATATCGCAAAGACCGCCGAGCAGCCACTCCCGAAGAGCGCCGACAGAGAGAAAAAGAGATAGATGAACGCTTCAATCAACAGGTAAGCGCCCTGCGTCATCAGATGGTCCAGAAGCTCACCCGACTAATAGAAGGAAAAAAACTGGTGGAGGTTAAGGACAAGCTCGGACGAGATGTCTTGCCTTCATCTAAAAAGCCCAGTGAAAAATGGCTACTCTCGCTCAAGTTTGAAGACCTGAATCCGACGGGGTGGACCACAGATCAACATACGAATCTTTTGATTGAGCGGCTGTTTCAGAACTACATCGCTCTATACAGCCGTTATCAAGCCGATGCTCAGCGGGAGAAGCAGTATTTAGCTTCCGGAGATGAGCTGCCCAACGGCGTACTCAAAATGGCCAAAGTATATGTCGCCTCCAAGCGGAAAATCAAAGTAGGCGACAAAATGGCTGGACGCCACGGTAATAAGGGAGTCATAGCTAAGGTCGCTCCAATAGAAGACATGCCGTATTTGGAGGACGGAACCCCCGTGGATATCGTATTGAACCCATTAGGCGTGCCCTCACGAATGAATATCGGACAGATTTATGAAGCTATTTTAGGCTGGGCAGGTCAGAAACTTGGAGTAAAGTTCGAGGTACCTCCCTTCGCCGGGGCCAGCTATGAAGAAGTAAACAGCTGGCTTGAGAAAGCAGGGCTCCCAAGAGACGGGCGAGTCTATCTGTACGACGGACAGACAGGTGAAAGGTTTGACCAGCCAGCCACAGTGGGTGTCATCTACATGCTCAAGCTGGACCACATGGTCGATGATAAAATGCATGCGCGCTCCGTCGGTCCGTATGGCGTGGTCACCTCACAGCCTCTGGGAGGACGCTCTCATTTTGGTGGGCAGCGCTTCGGTGAAATGGAAGTCTGGGCTCTGGAAGCTTTCGGTGCAGCTACGCTGCTTCAAGAAATGCTGACTATCAAGTCCGATGATATAGAAGGGCGCATGAAGGCCCACGAAGCTATCATCAAAGGTGAAAATATCACCTACTTCGGTGTGCCAGACTCCTTCCAAGTTCTCGTGAATGAACTAAGGGGTCTGGGCTTAGATGTAAAGTTTGACTAATCTGCAACTAACCTATGGAACAGACGAAAAGCCAACTTGCCTCTCGGTTATCCGTAGTAACGATACCCGTACCGATCCGTCGGGTAACTCTCGCATTAGCCTCTCCGAACCGCATCTTAGAATGGAGTCGCGGCGAAGTGGTTCGGGCGGAAACCATAGACTACCGGACGCATAAACCTGAAATGGGCGGGTTGTTTTGCGAGCGCATCTTCGGACCCGTGAAAGATTACGAATGCGCTTGCGGCAAATATAAAGGCGCTCGGTACAAAGGGATTCGCTGTGACCGCTGCGGCGTAGAAGTAATTGAGAAAAAGTGGAGACGCGTCCGCATGGGCCACATAGCCTTACAAGAGCCAGTGGTGCATCCATGGTATTTCCGCCACAATCCCCCCAAACTCGGCGCCCTCCTCAACTACAACTCTAAGCGACTGGAACAGGTAGTTTATTACGACCGTTATGTCGTCATAGAGGTCGGCGATGCAGTCCATGTTCTCAGGCAAGTCCGCCGAAGCAAGGAAGCTCGGGACCCGAAATCCTTGGAGCCAGGGGACCTGCTCACCGCCGAGGAGTATCAAGATTTCATGCGCCATCTGCGCAATCTTGCTAAGGAAAATCCTAACATTCGTCCGGAGTCTTTCGTCGTGAAAATGGGGGCGCAAGCCTTAGATATCCTCCTAAGCCGACTGGACTTAGACAAGTTAGCCATAGAACTGCGTGCCCAGCTGGCTAATGAAATCTCCATTCAGCGACGAAGCGACATTCTACGCCGTCTCAAAATCGTTGAGGAGTTTCGCTCAGCCAATCGCCGAGTAGAAAACCGCCCTGAATGGATGATTCTGCGGGTAATTCCTGTGGTGCCCCCAGAGCTGCGTCCGCTGATACCTCTCCCCGGAGGACGATTTACTGCCGCTGACTTGAATGACCTATACCGCAGGCTCATTCAGCGCAACAACCGCCTCAAGCGCATGATGGAAAACCGCACCCCCGAAATCCTCCTGAATAACGAGCGGCGAATGCTCCAAGAATCCGTAGATGCCCTTTTAGACAGCGCCCGCAAACGAAATCAGACCAGAGCATCCGCAGAAAGCGCCTCCGGACGCATTTTGCGTTCTCTCAGTGAAAACATCAAAGGAAAACAAGGACGCTTCCGCCAAAATCTCCTCGGCAAGCGCGTGGATTATTCTGGACGCTCCGTAATCGTCGTCGGTCCCCACTTGAAACTCCACGAGTGTGGGCTGCCCAAGGACATGGCCGTAGAACTCTTCAAGCCATTCATCATCAGAGACCTACTCGCCCAGCGCATAGCCCGCACTGAAAAAAGCGGTCGCCGCCTTGTAGAGCGAAAAGACCCCCGCATTTGGCCCATTTTGGAAAACGTTCTGCGAGGGCACCCCGTTTTGCTGAACCGAGCCCCTACCCTGCACAGACTCGGGATCCAGGCATTTCAGCCGCGTCTCGTAGAAGGAAAAGCGATTCAGCTACACCCCCTCGTTTGCACCGGATATAATGCAGACTTTGATGGAGACCAAATGGCCGTCCACGTCCCGCTCAGTCAAGCAGCTATCGCAGAAGCGCAAATCCTCCTTTTATCCAGCCATAATATTCTCCATCCCGCCAATGGGGCTCCTATAGCTGTGCCCTCACAAGACATGGTCTTGGGACTGTATTACATCACAAAACTCCGTCGCGGCGCTAAGGGCGAAAGAGCGACTTTTGCTGACACCACAGACGCCTTGCAGGCTTATCACGCTGGGCAAATAGACATGCATGCCATCATCACCGTGCGCATCCCTGCCGATAAAGATGTATGGGTGCTCGGTGATGAGCCCGAAGACAAATATCAAGAAGTGGTAGGGAAATGGAAACGCATAACCACCACAGCTGGTCGGGTCATTTTTAATCAGACCCTCCCCCCCGAAATGCCATATGTGAATGGTCTCCTCACGAAGGGCGCCATACGCGATGTGATTATGGAAGTTTTCCGCCGAACCGACCATCGCCGAACCGCAGAGTTCCTGGATAAAATCAAAGAGTTAGGCTTCAGCTCTGCCTTCAAAGGTGGGCTATCCTTTACCCTACACGATGTGATAGTCCCCTCCAATAGAGAAAGGTTGATTCAAGAGGCTTTTGAAAAGAGGGAAGAGATTCGGCAGGAGTATAGCATGGGGCTCATTAGCGATGGCGAGCGCTACAATAAGATAATAGACCTCTGGACGCGGACTTCTAACGAGATTACGGATCAACTCATCCGAGAACTCAAAGGACATGAGGGCGGCTTCAATCCGATTTATATGATGATGCATTCAGGAGCTCGTGGCTCGCGGGAGCAGGTACGTCAGCTCTGCGCCCTTCGTGGTCTCATGAACAAGCCTCAGCGCCGCCTTGGAGCCCGTGAAATCATAGAGACCCCAATCCTCTCCAGCCTGAGAGAAGGATTAAATGTGATTGAATACTTCATCTCTACTCACGGCGCCAGAAAAGGGCTGGCTGACACTGCACTGAAAACCGCAGATGCCGGCTATCTCACCCGTAAGCTCGTAGATGTAGCTCAGGATGTCGTCATCACCGAGCATGACTGCGGCACTCTACGCGGCCTTCGTATAACTGCCCTCTACGATGAAAATGAAGAGCTCATAGAATCCCTCTCATCTCGCATTGCAGGACGCTTCTCTCTGAACGACATATATCATCCGCTCACAGGCGAAAAGCTCTGTGGAGCCGCCGAAGAAATCACCGACGAAATAGCCAAGGCAATAGAGAAAGCCGGCATTGAAGCGGTAGATGTCCGATCGCCTTTGACTTGCGAAGCTGAACGCGGCATATGTCAGAAGTGCTACGGACGACATTTAGCTATCGGACGTTTAGTAGAAATCGGAGAAGCTGTCGGCATTATCGCTGCCCAATCTATCGGGGAGCCAGGCACTCAGCTCACTCTCCGGACCTTCCACACTGGTGGTGCCGCCCAGCGTATCGCCGGTCAAAGTGCCCTGAAAGCTAAATACGACGGAGTTATAGAGTTCAGCGATGACCTTCGTACCGTAGAGCGCATTTATCGTGGAGAAAAAGAAGTCGTCATTTTGAGCCGTACATCAGAAGTATTCATACGGCATCCCCAAACTGGTCAAATAATCTGGCGGGCAGACCTGCCATATGCTTCTGTATTGCGCGTCGCCGCAGGCGAAATCGTCTCTAAAGGACAGGAAATCTGTTCCTGGGACCCATACGCACGACACATCCTCAGCAGCGAGGGGGGCACCATTCGCTGGCAGAACCTTGTAGAAGGCAAAACTTACAAGAAAGAGCACATTGAAGAGTCTCAGCAGGATGAATACATCGTCACAGAATCGGCGGATCGCTTCCTCACGCCCACGATTGAGGTATTGAACCCCTACGGCGAACCGATAGAAGCATTCACCCTCCCCGTAGGAGCCCGTCTGATGGTGAAGGACGGCGAGAATGTAGCGGCAGGTACAATCTTAGCTCGAACCCCCGTTCAAGCCGCTAAAACAGCAGATATCACTGGTGGATTGCCGAGGGTTACTGAACTCTTTGAGGCTCGTTCTCCGAATGGAGCAGCCGTCCTGGCAGAAATAGATGGCATTGTCCGAATGCGAAGCCGACGCCGCTCCACCCGTCAAGAGATAGATATTGTCTCAGCTGACGGGAAGGTAACGGTCAGTCACCAGGTCCCGACAGCTCGCCTCTTGCTCGTCCAGGACGGGGATAAAGTGCGAGCTGGGCAGCCTCTCTGTGACGGTCCGATTAGTCCTCACGACATTCTGCGTATATTGGGAGTCTCTGCCGTCGCTGAGTATCTCCTACGCAGCATCCAACTCATTTATGCGCCACAAGCTGTGCGGATTAGTACAAAGCATTTAGAAATCATCCTCCGCCAAATGCTCCAAAAAGTGGAAATCGTAGAACCCGGCGACACCATCTTTTTACCCGAGGAGGTAATCGACAAATCCGAGTACTTCCAAGAAAATGCTCTACTCAGTGGTAAATACATCGTCACTGATCCAGGAGACTCGGTAGAGGTCCAAGTGGGGGCATTGATTACTCAGACCCAGTTAGAGGAAATGAACGAAACACTGCGTACCCAAGGGCGACAAGAGATACAAGCCCGTCCAGCGCGTCCAGCCATCGCCCAACCCAAGCTCCTCGGCATATCCAAAGCGGCAGCCACTACCCGAAGCTGGCTATCAGCGGCTTCATTCCAGGAGACAATCCGCGTCTTGATAGATGCTGCCGTTACCGCTCGGACAGATGAACTCGTCGGACTGAAAGAAAACGTAATCACAGGGCAAAAGATACCCGCAGGCACAGGCTACATAGAACGGCTCCGAGAGCAGACAGAATATAAACTTCCTGTTCCCGAACTCTTGGAACCGGTCAGCGTACAAAAAGCCGAGCCCAAGCCCACCAAAACTAAAGCCACCACTACCCGAAGAAAGAAAGAAAAAGGCACCGCTAGTAAGTGACTACTCTGAAAGAGGTCATTCAAGCATTAGAAGAGTGGGCTCCCCCACAGTGGGCTGAGTCATATGATACAGTTGGACTGCTGTGGGGAGAGCTCACTCGGCCTGTGTCAGGTATCCTCACCACCCTGGACATTACCCACGACACCATTCAGGAGGCCCAAGCCATAGGCGCCAATCTCATCATTTCACACCATCCCATCTGGTTTGGACAGAAGCAACGCCTTTCGTGGGACAACTTCGCAGATAGAGTGATTTATGGGCTCATTCGGGCAGATATAGCTGTCTATGCCATGCACACCAACTTAGACCATGCAAAAGATGGTGTCAGCTACATATTATGCCGAACCTTAGGATTGGAGCCGATTGCTTTCCTTCGTTCCCATGATACCTACGGAGCGGGCTATGTGGGGATCGGCTCAACTGAACTGCCAATAGAAAGTTTTCTCCGCCATGTACAAAGCACTCTGAAAGTCCCGAGTTTGCGATACAGCAGAGGAAAGCAGGTTACTATACGAAAAGTCGCTGTGTGTGGAGGAGCTGGAAGCTTTCTTTTGCCAGAAGCTATCCGGGCAGAGGCGGATGCCTTTTTGACCGCAGACATTCCCTACCATCGTTTCTTTGAAGCCCAGGGGCATTTATGGCTCATAGATATTGGACATTATGAGTCCGAAGTCTGGATAGCAGACCAGATAGCGCACTATCTGCGCAGACGCTTTCCTAACCTATCTACCTTTTCTACCCGCATCCATACCAATCCAATTGAATACTGGATATGACGACGACAGATACCACTCAAATCCGTGAACGGCTCGTAGAGCTGATACAGTTACAAGTATTATACGACAGGCTCAACGCCGTAAGGTCTCGGCAAGGAGACTTGCCCCAACAAATAGATGACCTGAAAGACAAAATAAGCACCGTCCAGCACACACTTTCTGAGCTCTCAGAGCAGATTCGGCAGATTGAGAGTGAAATCAGGTCCCTTCACGTAAGCAATGATAGTCTGCGTGACCATGAACAAAAACTCAGGAAAAAACTGGAAGCTGTCCGCACAAATCAGGAGTACTTTGAGATTGAGACGGAGATAAAGGAGACCCGTTTGACCATAGAGAAAAACCTCCAAGATATCCGCCGCCTCCAGCATAGAGCCGATGCTCTGCGCCAGAAACATGCCGAAGATGAAACCCATCTGAACGAGCTTCATGAGCGGGTAGCGGAAAAAGAAAAGCGATTGGAGATCATCAAGCTACACACCACTGAACAAGAGGTCTATTTGCTTGAAAAAATAGAAGCCCTGAGTCAAGAGCTGCGAAAACACGATGCGCGCCTATTTCAACTATTTGAGCGACGCAGACGCTCCTTACGGGGAGGTAAAGCGGCGGTTCCCGTCATCCCTATCGAACGACAAGAGGGACGCTATGCTTGTAGCGGGTGCTATACCCTCCTCCCTCGCCAGCTCCACTTGGAGATCCTCCAACGAAATAAAATTATCATCTGTGAAAGCTGCGGGCGTTTTCTCATAGATGAGGAGTTTTACACTGAGGTGGCTAAGTCTATTCCTTAGTCTCGCTTGGCCACAGAGAGCCTCCTTTTTATATGCCCTATGGGATTTAGACTTTGAGACTGCGGAAAAAGAAGTCACCGGCGAATGGAACGGCTCCTACATTGCATGGGATCAGCACCGCATAGCCTTTTTCAAAGCACTCTTTCCGATTCATCCTTCTGAGCGTGAGGCTTTCTGGGAGAAAACTAATCTAAGTGAAAGGCTATTTGAACGGCAAATCGCACCAGCCCTGCCAGAGCTGGTCGCTGACATGTATGCGCAGCGGGCGATTATTCATGTTTTGGAAAGAAACTGGTTATCCGCTGGTTATTCGGCATGGAAAAGTTGGCGGCTCCTCCAAAAAGGCCTGAAGACAGACCCTCTAACCCATCAGTGGCTCGGTCTATGGCAAATCATTTTCGCTACTTTACCTCCGCCATATAGCGACTGGCTCCCCGGTTCTCCCGAGAGTAGGTGGCAGCAAGCTCTCAACTCCATGCGCATGGCTAGTGCTGCTGAGAGCTACACAGTATGGGAATCCAGTTTGCTTTACTTTTATGTTTTGCGAAACTTAGATACCCTGGCTTCGGCATGGTTAGATACTCACGAACGGACACTCTTTCTCCGAAAACCACCACCCTACCTATGGCGATTTTCCATCGCTCTCCACGCAATAGAGGAAGGACAGCTTACCAAAGCAGAGACTATCCTGAAAAACCTCACCCAGCAGCCTCAGATCAGCCGATTCCCTTATCCATACTACTGGCTGGGGAAGCTCTACCTATATCAGGGTAAATGGGATGCCGCTCTGACGGCATGGAATGCTTTTATGGAGATTCAAACGCAACCTTTTGGTCGCGCAGCACAGTATGCATGGACCGGGTACGTCTTGTGGGCAAAAGGAGATTCACTGCATGCCCAAGCCTACTGGCAACGGGCAATCAACTTAGAGGGACTGCTCTGGGAGGAGGACCTTTTAGCGCAGAGTTTAGCTCGGCAGTGGACTGCGCACCCACCTGACCCCATAGAACGCACTCTGTGGGCCGCTAAGTGGCTGCTCCACGCCCGAGAGTACCAGGCCGCTTTGGATACCTTAGAACCTCTCCGAGTTCGCATAACTCAACTAACCAGTGACCAACGAACGGCATTGTATTACACCTATGGAAGGCTCTACCACCGCTCCAATCGCGATGAGCCCGCACGCTTCGCCTATTATCAGGCGACCCGCCAAGTCGCTCGACAGAACCGATGGATGCAGGCGTACGCCGCTCTTTATTTAGCTCAGCTGTACGAGCGCATAGCAGATTGGCACAATGCTCGCCTCTATTACAAAGAAGCCGAAAAAATAGCCATAGAAACAGGCCGTACAGGGGTGGTCCAAAAAGCTCGGGGAGGCTTCGCTCGGACAAAAGATAAACGCTATCCCGTACCCGGCGAGAAGTATTAGCCAGAAAAAACTCCTAATACCACAGACGGAGGCTTTATCTGCATAACTTGCTGCCAGCTAATCATGAAACAGCTATTTTTGCCAGGTATGGACCGCAGGAGTTTTCTGATGACCTTTGCAGCTTTGGCTCTGGGTGGTGTTAGTTGGGCTCGTCGCCGCACTAAACCTTATGTATGGATGGAAGCTTCCCTGACAGGCAGCTACCCTTATACCCTTCCCGACCTACCCTACCCCTACGAAGCCATAGAGCCTGCCATAGATACTCAGACGATGAAGGTTCATCATCAAGGACACCATGCTACCTATGTGAATAACCTCAATAAAGCCCTCGAAGAGCTCCCCTCCTTTCAAACGCAACCCTTAGAAGACTTGCTCAGTAATTTAGAGAAGGTACCCATGCCACAGCGTACAGCTATCAGGAATAATGGGGGGGGACACTGGAATCATACATTCTGGTGGAAGCTCCTCGCTCCTAAACCACAAGAACCCTCCGTAAGCTTACAGAAACGCATCGCCTTAGAATTTGAGAGCTGGACTTCATTTCGGGCACAGCTATTAGAAGCGGCGGTAAAACACTTCGGTTCTGGCTGGGCATGGGTCGTACTGACACCAGCAGGCAAACTCCGTATCGTTACCACGCCTAATCAAGACAATCCTCTCATGCCCTACTCAGACGTGCGTGGCAAACCAATTTTAGGCATAGATGTCTGGGAGCATGCATACTATCTGAAGTACCAAAACCGCCGTTCAGAGTACCTCGCAAATCTCTGGCAAAGACTAAACTGGGAATATGTAGAGACGCTGCTGGGATAGCCATTTATGCGCCGTCTCTCAATAGGACTATCCCTTCTCCTAATCATCTCTCTGGGGAGCTGGTGGATGTACAAGCACTTTATGTATGCTCCCAAGCGTCCTTCTCTCTGGCAAAATCTCCCTATGAACTATCTCTTTGTAGCCTACACTCCTTCCTTTAGCCAAATGTGGCGAAGCCTCAGGCGCAACTCCTTTACAGAAAAGCTCGCTCGTACCCCCCAGTTCAGTGTGCCTTTCGCCATGGCACACCAGTGGGACTCTGTCATTCATACTTCTGAGGAGATCAAACACTGGCTCACTGGTCATGCCCTGCTTATTGCCATTTATCCAGAAGGCACCCTTTTCCTTATGGATGCCCCTTTTTTGGAAGATATTGGCGACTGGCGCGGCACAATGGAAAAAATAGCCACAAAAAATGGATGGAAAGTCGAAATAGTAGAATATAATGGCTACAGCCTCTGGAAGATTGGACGAGGGTATTTAGCCCCTGCAGGAAAGATTCTAGCGTACTCCGAGGAGCCTAAACTTCTCTCTCGGTTTCTACTCGGGGAGAATATATCTATACTCCCTGAAAGCTGGGGAAATGCTATTATAGAAGGACAATCCAGCTGGCTAATTCTCACCACTGGACAGGGGCTACATCAACTTTTTCCTCACCCTCTACTAACCCCTCTCCTTCAAATAGACACTATCCAAGCGGAGGTTCACCTGAGTGAAGAGGCACTCCAGATTAGAGGACGGGGCGTCATCTCATCTGGAACATGGCCTTATCTCACTGTGTCTCCCCCTCAGTTAGCCGATTTATGCCCTCCATCAGTTTCTGCTTTTGTAAGCTTTAGAATCAAAGACCCTGTGATGTTCTTCAATAGCCTGATTCAGCCTCATTATCAAGCTGAAATTCGCCAGGCAGAAAAGAGCCTCGGCATATCTTTTTCAGAAAGCTTTTTCTCGCAGATTACGGGAGAAGTCGGACTCATCCAGGAAAAAGAGCCGTATGTGATTTACCACCTACGCCAAAATGCACCATTTACTGTCCTACCCCAAGAAAAGGTTCTATACCATCACGGTTATACGATAAAGCAGGTGCGCGCCGAAGGCCTTTTTCGCTGGTTGCATGGAGAGGCTTTCTCTAAATGGACCTCTCCGTATATGGTCCAGGTCGGTGAATGGGTACTTTTCGCCCAAAGTCCAGCTCCTTTATACTCTTGGCTTGACGCCCTGGTTAACCGTCAAAGCCTTTATAATCGTTCAGATTTCTCCATAGACGTACCAGCCAGAGCGATTGTTTATGCCTTTATAGATGCCAAGAAGAGCTCATGGATAGAAACATGGGCACCTCCCAAAGCTGTCGCTCGCTGGCAGAAGGACTTCGAACCATTCTCCGCTCTGTATGTGACGATAGAAGAAGAGGATTCCCTTCACATAAAGATAGACCTGCGGGCCACTTGGCGTGGAGAAGAAGAAAATACCATCGCACAGGACACCTCTTTACCTAAAAAGCTCAACATAACTTTTACACCCAAAAAAGACAGCACCTCAGATGGTCCGCAAGAAGAGTACTACCCAAATGGCGTAGTCAAACGACGATTTACACTTATTGATGGGCAAATGGAGGGCGAATACACAGAATATCACCCAAATGGCATCGTCAAAGTTCGGGGGTTTTATGAGCAGGGGCAGAAAGTTGGAAAGTGGATTTACTTCAACTCTAAGGGTGAGAAGCTTCGCGAAGAGACATGGAGTAGTGAAAGCGAACCGCTCAACACCCCAGGCGTTCCATAAGCTCTCTGAGGAAAACCTGCTCAGCAGGCTTGTAGATAGCCCTGTTAGCGCGTTTCAACCATACACACGCAGAGTCTGTTCTTATACGGGACAGAAAAAGGTACGCTACGCCGCAGGTGGAATCCATGCGTATCGCTTCTCGCAGGTAACTTTCTGCTTTTTCCGCTTGATTGGTATGATAAGCCAAGCGCCCCAGATAAGATAATACCACTGGGTCTGACTTAAGCTGCTGTAAGCGCTGGATATAGACCATCGGCGGAGCAGAGAGGGCATCCGTACCATAAATGAGAAGAAAAGCCACAGCCAGAGCATACGCTTCTGGAATGGTATCCGGGACCTGTGCAACGAAAGAAGCCGCATTTTTGATCTCCTCGGCGGAGAGAGATTTACCTGCCTCTAAGCGCCAGAAGGCATCAGCTATCACCTCCTGAGGCGACAGCGTAGAGAGTGCTGAGCGACGCTTCCCCAAGAGTAGGAGCCCCGCGCCAATCAGCAAGGCTGAGCCAGCCCAAATAATCAAGCGCTGCCTTTCACTCAGACGTATAACGCTCAAGCAGCTCCTTTTTTTGGAAAATAGATTTTTGGAGTTGAGGAGAGGGCTCAAAGCTTGCCCTAAGTCGGGGGGGTATTGGGACAATCTGCCCACTGTGGATGATGCGCCCTTTGCGCGCTCTTTGGTACTTAAGACCAAAAGTGCCAAACCCCCGAATAGTTACGGCTTCACCTCGGAGGAGACTCTCCTCAATCGTCGCAAATACTACCGATACAGCCGCCTCTGCATCTTTGCGGGAGAGGCCTGTCTTTTCACTAATAGCTCGGGCGAGGTCTTTCCGTGTCATTAGCAGCAAACTTACGGTACTTTTCCCATACTTGGCTTAATACTTGCGCAGGTATGGCAAAGCAAATGCCTTCATATCCCCCCGATAAAGTAGCAATATCTGAAATCATTCCTATAAGATTTCCCTGACTGTCCACGACAGGACTGCCTGAGCTCCCAATCTGAGCGGGTATAGAAAGCTGCAGAAGAAGCTGGCGAGGCTGACTTTTTTTCTCATCTAAAATGCGAGGTTCCGAAGCGACAAATCCCTCCTGAAAAGTACCTAACAGGCCCAGAGGAGCTCCTAAACTAAACACACTCTCCCCCACCTTAGGAAAGCTCTCGTCACGAAGGCTTATCCCTACGGATGCATGCATGGTATCCATCACCAGCAGAGCTACATCTGCGATAGAATCTCTCCATACCACCCGAGCTTCATGGCATGTGCCACTTGCGTCCCACACTTCTATATGCAAGTTTTTGGCTGATGGTATCAGGTGCTTGCACGTCCAGAGGTATTTATCCGCCCAAGCCCATCCTGTTCCCTGATACTTTTCTACACGATAAAGAAGCGGCACGGAAACTTCTATACGATACACAAGCGGCCTGAGCGAAGAATAAAGCCTATTTCTGAGAATATTTTTCTCCTCTGTGCAACTAAGTTTGACTCCGGTATCGGGGATTAGCTGAACTATTGCCTGAGAGCCGCTCTGTTCCGTAGAGGGAGAAAGGCTACTACAGCCTAAGAGCAAAAAGAAACCAGCGGCTCTATAAAAGAGTCTGGGCAAGCTGTTCCGCAGCTTCATAATCTTCCGGCGTGTCTATGCCTATCCCCCGATAGGATGTCTCTCCCAACCATACAGAATACCCATGATATAACCAGCGTAGCTGTTCTAACTGCTCGGCTTCCTCAGGTGGGGCGGTGGATAAACCGCAGATTTCCATTAGGACTGACCGGTAGTAGCCATACAGACCTATGTGGCGAAAATACCCATGACGAGCAAAGACTTCGGTACTTGTAAGCGGAAGGTCACGCGGATGAGGAATGAGCGAACGGGAAAAATATAAAGCCCTTCCATCCTTAGCAGTTACCACTTTGACAACCGAAGGGGATAAAAGCTCCTCTAACCGATGTATTCGTGTCATGAGGCTGACGAGATTATATTTCCGGAGAAGCTCCACAATCAGCCGAATTTGGTCGGGCTCTATGAAGGGTTCATCCGCCTGGATATTTACGTAGGCGTCATATATCAGCTTCTCCGCTACCTCACCGATACGCTCTGTACCTGATGTGTGTGTGGAACGTGTCATTATCGCTCTACCGCCGAAATCCTCGACGACTCGGACGACACGCATGTCATCGGTTGCTACAATACATTCATCACCAAAGACTTGACGCGCTCGTTCATAGACATGCTGGATGATAGGTTTATGACGCAGAGGAAGGAGAACCTTCCCCGGCAATCTCTGAGAATGATACCGCGCTGGAATGACAGCTAATATCCGCATACTTCTGACCTTGCAAACCTAATGCCGAAGCCTGATACTTTTGTAAGGATGCACTTGGTGTGGAGCGACGAGCGGGGAGTCATATACGACGCTCCGACTTGGCAGGCTGTCGGACGGAGCGGCTTTTGGAAGTATCCTTGGAGTTCCTACCCGTCATGGATACCCCTTCCCGAAGGAAGTACATTATTCCATCTCGTGGGAAGGCATCCCATAGGTATATCTCCCAAAGGTGAGCTTCGCGTATATGAAAAAGGTTGGGCAGTAGCGGCTTTCATCGCT
Organism: Bacteroidia bacterium; assembly: GCA_025057135.1. Lineage (GTDB taxonomy): Bacteria > Bacteroidota > Bacteroidia > SpSt-205 > SpSt-205 > SpSt-205. The sequence continues at coordinate 66,449 of JANWXY010000057.1, forward strand.
CCAGCTCACACCCAGCTGGCATCAGCCGCCTATGAGAAAGTCAGTAATGCGCCTACTTTGCCTCTGTACGCTTACACCGCTGTGGGTTGGAAAAATGGACGCTTCTATGTACCAGCTGTGAGGATAGACCCCCAGCCCCGTCAGGACATAAGGCACTTTGACCCTCTGGCCATAAATAGGGGCGCTGAAAAGCTACGCAAGCGCTTCCCCAGTAATCGTCTCGTAGCCCACCTCTTGGATAACTGCGTAGAACGGTACTGCTGTCCCGCCGCCCGCAATCTTGCGCTTGGACGGTGGGAATGTCCCTTGCCAACTTCGCCCGCTTGCAATGCCGCCTGCATTGGGTGTATTTCTTTACAAGAGAAGCATGAATCCCCCATCCCCAGCTCACAAGAGCGGCTGTCATTCATTCCTACCCCCGAAGAAATCGCTGAACTCGCCGTTTATCACCTAAATCATGCACCAGCTCCCATCGTGAGCTTCGGGCAAGGCTGCGAAGGCGAACCTCTCCTCGTCTGGCGCACCATCGAAGAAGCGGTACGCCTCATCCGCCGTAAGACTCCTCGGGGTATCATCAATCTGAATACAAACGGAGCATGGCCTGACATCATTGAGCGCCTCGCTCATGCCGGCATAGACAGCTTCCGAATCAGCATGAATAGTGCCCAGCCAGCGTGGTATGAGCGTTATTACCGCCCCCGAAACTATAGCTTCGCCATGGTCAAGGAATCTATAAGACGAGCCACCAGTATGGGAAAATGGGTCTCTATCAACTATTTCATCCTGCCTGGCTTCACAGACCAGCCTACAGAAGTCTCCGCTCTCTATCAACTTATCCAGGAGACAGGCTTGCATATGATTCAGTGGAGAAACTTCAACATAGACCCCGACTGGTACATAGAAAGAATGCAGCTTTGTATGGGGAACCTCCAGCCGCCTATCGGGATTTATGCGCTTATGCGCCAGCTAAAGCGAGATTTTCCCCGTTTGAAATTCGGCTACTTCAATCCGACAGAGAAGTTCATACGTCAGCATATTACCCCTCTGCCTGCCTCCCAAGGAAATACAAAATGCACTGTATGAGCTGCTGACCGGAAGATGGGGCCAAGGCATACTCAAAACGCGTAAGCGAAACGCTATATGGGGGTTATGGCATTTTACCACCTTTGCCTTCATGCCTTGTTATTCGGGGTCGGAATCTTATCTGCTCAGCACCATACTGATACCTTCCCCTTAGCCGAACCTGTACTACTCTTTCGCACAGGGGTTAGAACCCTACCAAGCGGCATAGAACGCCTGAGCAGTATAGAACGCGGCGATACACTTTTCGTTTGGACACGATTTTGGGAGGCTCCCCCCGAAGGTATCCAGTGGAAATGGGGAAGGGACACTTTTCGAGGCATCATTCAAGTCCCCCCTCTACCCCCGGATAGTGTCATGCCTCTGGCTGACTTTTCTGTGCCTATCACGCCTTCTGAAAGTACAGGTGCGGAGGCGTTTCCACTGGGGCTTCTATGGCTTTTGTTGGGCGGAGGGCTGGTTATCCTCGGGGTGTATCCTCTTTTCAGACCCCATTTACTTCGGGGAGCTAAAAAGCTGTATTTGCATTTGCGCTGGCAAGTTTGGCTCTGGCGCTGGCGTCGCCCTATGCCTCAAAGGTTTCCAGATTTCATTACAGCCGTAAAGACTCTCCTGACACCTTACACTGAAAGTAACCCAGGAAGTTGGACACTGGCCGAAGTACGCACCCTTACCCCTCACTCTCCGCTAAGTCAAGTACTACAGGCTCTGTGGGAAGCCGACTATCAAATGCATTTCATGAATAAGCCATTGAATGATGCAGAAAAAACCACTCTCTGGCGCTCTGCGTGGCAAGCACTTCGCCAGGTGGGCTCCGAAGCTAAGGTACTCTCTGTGAAACCTCTATTTCCAAGCCATCATATGCCAAGCGCACATGAGAGGGCAGTGTCTTCTCTACTTCCCGATGTAGGCCCATCAGATGACTAATATGAGTAAAATAGGCCCGCCTTGGACGAACTCTCTCTACGACAGCCAAGGCCGCCTCTAAATGAAAGTGTGAAATGTGAGGCTCCTTTCTCAGAGCATTCAGAATGAGCACTTCCACATCGTACAGATATTCCCAAGTCTCCTCGGGAATAAAACTGGCATCCGTAATATACACCAACCCCCCTATACGAAACGCCAATACGGGCAGCTTATAATGCAGAACGGGCAAGGGAAGCACCTCTATCCCATGCAAACTAAATGGAACAAGGGGTTCTATCTCCCAGGGAGTGAGCTGTGGCACGCCCGGATACGGCGGTCCATCAAATGCATAAGCAAACTCCATTTTGATCTGCTGGATGGTAGCTGCATCTCCATAAATGGGAATGCGTTTATTCTGGAGGTAGTTGAAAGGACGCACATCGTCAAGGCCCGCCGTATGATCTTTATGAGCATGTGTAAAAAGAACGGCATCCACGGTGGCCAGGCGCGCATTTAGAACTTGCTGGCGGAAATCCGGACCCGTATCTATGACCCACACCTTTTCTTGCAGGAGAATAGCAATAGAAGTCCTGAGGCGCTTATCTCGTGGGTCAAGAGACCGACAAACCGTACAAGAGCACCCGAGAACAGGCACCCCTTGTGAAGTACCTGTTCCCAAAAATCGCACCTTCAACCTGCCAATCGGTGGATTAGTGCGCGCTCCGCAGGGGTCAAATCTAACTTATCGCCGAGCTGCTCAGCGATGGCAGCGAGTGCTCGCACTCGCCCCGCCGGCGGATAGACAGCGTTAATGACCACCATTTTGTTCTCGTATAGACGACAAGGGCCTCCGTGAAATGCGCCTTTGAGGTATCTGAGAGTATAGCCGTTGCGACGAAATAAGGCTTCCAGCTCCGCAAGGGCTTTGGAACCGACTCGCATACAGCGACTCAAAAATACAGGACTTATGTCAGTCATTCAGATAGCCATGAGAGGATTTCGGCTTTTTGCTCTGGCTCCAAAGGCGCTGGTGCCCCGAGCATTAGGTCAGCTCCACTGGCTGTCTTAGGAAAAGCTATAACTTCCCGCAGGCTCTGCGCCCCAGCCATAAGCATCACCCAACGATCAATCCCAAAAGCACATCCACCATGGGGAGGGGCTCCATAACTAAGCGCCTCTAAGAGAAACCCAAATTTCTCTTTCGCCTCAGCCTCTGACAGCCCCAAAGCTCGGAATACGCGCATTTGTAGCTCTGGCGTGTGACAGCGCAAGCTTCCACTCATAAGCTCATTTCCATTAACTACTAAATCATAGGCCAAAGCGCGAACTGACAAAGGAGCCTCTTCTATGAGGTGTAGGTCTTCGGGATGTGGATGCACGAAGGGATGATGAGCCGCAGACAAGCGTCCATTATCATCAGCCTCAAACAGCGGAAAATCAATCACCCAAAGCACCGCCCATGGCGTCTCAGGAGGAATGTTCAGATGCTGAATAATTCCTTGACGCACAGCACCAAGCGCTGATAGCTTTTCCGTCGTAAGCCAAATCCCCATACCGTCACCCGGCAGAGGCAGCTCTTCTATGGACAAAAATTTGCTAAGAGAAGAGGTCCGATGCCCTCTCTCCTGCTGAATGAAGGCGATACTGCTCGCACCATTATCTTTGGCGATAGTTTGTAGAGTGTCTTGGATTTTGCGGGAGGCTTTGACCTGCGGCACCCATAGCCAGAAAGTCGCCTTATCTTTCCAGAATGGTACGGGCTGCTGGCGCGCCCATTCAGACACCTCTTCCCAGCGAAAGCTATAACGCAAATCGGGCTTATCTGAACCGTACCATCGCATCGCCTCCGCATAAGTCAGCCGAGGAAAATCCGGCAACTGCACACCGATAAGCTCGCTGAATACAGTTTTTACCAACCCCTCAAAGGTTTCTAAAACCTCCTCTCGGGTCACGAAGCTCATCTCACAATCCAGTTGGGTAAATTCTGCCTGCCGGTCTCCTCTGTAATCTTCATCACGGAAACAGCGCGCTATCTGGAAATACCTATCGTATCCTGCCACCATGAGAAGCTGCTTGAGAAGCTGGGGAGATTGCGGTAAAGCGTAGAAAGTACCAGGCTTCAGACGGGAAGGCACGACGAAATCCCTCGCCCCTTCTGGTGTAGAACGAATGAGCATAGGCGTTTCTACCTCTAAAAAGTAACGCTGACTCAAATAGCTCCGGATAATAGAAATCATTCGTGCGCGCAGCTCTAAACGGCGCTGCTGTATCGGTCGCCGAAGGTCTAAATACCGATAACGCAACCGAAGTTCCTCCTGCCCATCCGTCTCATCTTCTATGAGAAAAGGCGGGACTGCGGAGTGATTCAGCACACGAACCTCTTCTACGAGGAGCTCTACTTCACCAGTAGGAAGGGTGGGATTAGGGCTCTCGCGCCGGCGGAGGATGCCCTCAGCTTGTATGACCCACTCACGACCGAGCTCACGCAATTTCGCATACATCGGAGACTCTTCCAGAGCTACAAGTTGAAGTAGGCCGCTCCTATCACGCAAGTCTACGAATACGAACCTACCCAGGTCCCGCACTCGCCGCACCCAACCTGCGACTCTGACTCGCTGACCCACTTCGGATAGCCTTAGGGCTCCACATCCATGTGTACGATACGAGGTCGCTTCCACTGGACAAAGGTACAGGTGAAGCGTCGCTCTCTTCCCTGGCATCTATACGGCCCCGGAGTTCAATAAATGTATTTTGCTTTTTTTGTCTTATGCGGCTTTTTGGGCTACTGGCATGGGGGGGATATATCTTCTCGCAGGTGATCACGGGCACAGTATATGATGGGACAACGGGCGAACCTCTCCCCGGAGCCACAGTACGCATTCAAGGGACGACTACCGGTACGCTCACCGATGAAAAAGGCGCTTTTGCCCTCCCCCTGAAAGAAAAGTTGCCCGTATTTCTCATAGTCAGCTATGTAGGGTATGACACCGCCAAAGTGCCTGTGTCCAGTTTCAAGCCAGTGCGGATTGCGCTCGGAGAAAAAGAGGTCCTCCAACAGACTGTAGAAATCGTAGATATCCGTATCAGTCAGAAACAGCAGGAATCTCCCCTCACGATAGAGACGATGGATGCCATCGCTGTACGCGAGAGTGCATCGCCAGACTTCTACGAAAACCTTGCCAATCTGAAAGGGGTAGATATTACTACGGCAAGCCTTGGCTTCAAAATCATCAATACTCGCGGCTTCAATAGCACGCGACCAGTCCGCACCCTCCAGATTGTAGATGGCATGGATAATCAAGCTCCCGGACTGAATTTTTCCTTAGGAAACTTTGTCGGGGCTTCGGAACTAGACATCCAGTCGGTAGAGCTGGTAGTGGGTGCCCAATCCGCTCTCTATGGTCCGAATGCCTTCAATGGTGTCATCCTCATGAACCTCAAAGACCCCTTTCTCCATACTGGAACAAGTGCAAATTTCAAAATAGGTAATCGCGGTCTGATAGAAACAGGCTTTCGGCTGGCGCAGGTGGTAGGAGCGTCTGAGCGCTTCGCTTTCAAACTAAGCGGCTCTTTCATGCAAGCCCAAGATTGGCCCGCTGAAAATGACGCCCCTACCACCCAGTCTCTCGTAAATCAAAATAATCCCGGGGGCTACGATGCGGTCAATCGCTACGGCGATGAAAACCCTGACCCCCGTTCCAATAACTATGATAACTCTAACTACAGCCGCTTCTTCTTTCCTGGATTAGGCATTTACCATCGTACGGGCTACTGGGAACGCGAACTGGTAGATTACGCTGTCAAAAGCCTCAAACTCTCAGGCGGGCTATACTACAAGCTAAATCCAGACCTACGCTTAGAATACACCGCTAACTTCGGCACAGGAACCACAGTCTATCAAGGGGACAACCGCTACAGCATCAGGGACATTTTATTTTTCCAGCATAAGGCGGAAATCAAAGGAAAAAACTTTTACATTCGCAGCTATCATACCACAGAGGATGCAGGCAAATCATATGACATCGTCTTCACTGCGCTTCTGCTCCAGCGGTATGCCAAACCTTCGGACAAATGGGCGTTAGATTATCAGAGAGCCTTTATCCCTTACAGCCAGCAGATTCGGAATGACCCGGAGTTCCCCTCTAGCTTTGTCAACAACCCTAACTTTTACCCCCAGTATCAATACATCCTTCAAAAGTACCGAGACTCTCTGCTGATATGGCATCAAAGAGCACGGGCGTATGCAGATGGTATCGGAAATCCCTTTTCCTGTGATACTTGCCGAAGTCGTCTGGAGCCTGGAACACCAGAATTTACGACAGTATTTCAGCGGATTATTTCTAATCCCAGTTTCTTAGGTGGAGGTAGCCGATTTGTAGACAATTCTGCCCTGGTGCATGTCCAAGGAGGGCATGAATGGAAGTTCGCCAAACGATTTCATCTCCACTGGGGCGCCAACTATCGCAGATACTTACCAAAGTCCTATGGAACTATATTCGCAGATACTCTCATAGACCCATCTAAGCCCGAGCTGGGATACAGACGCATCACCCTATACGAATGGGGCGCTTTTGGCCACTTGGAAAGTAGCTGGCTCAAAGATGATCGCTTGCGTGTCGGCATAGCTCTGCGAGCCGACGTTCAGCAGAATTTCGTGCGAGAACGCAATATCCTCCAGCGCTTCTCCTTAGAGCGTGTCATACGAGCCCTCCGACGCAACTTCATTTATTCCCCGGCTGTCACAGTGAGCTATACTGTAAAGCAGTTTCACATTTTACGAGCGGCTTACACCTCCGCCCTACGCTACCCCACCCTGCAGGACCAGTATCTATACTACAATGTCGGGCGAGCCATTCTTCTTGGGAACGCCACAGGCATGGGCAATATCATTCCTCTGGAAAACCTATACGATTTCCTTGCTACTGGCGATATGCAGTTGCTGAATCCTATCTTCGTCCCCGGAGTTCGTCCAGAGCGGCTACGAACCTTTGAGATAGGCTATAAGGGCATCTGGAAGGAACGGTTGTTCATTGATGCCGGCTACTTTTTCAGTTGGTATTGGGACTTTTTGGGATTTCGGCTGGTCTCTACGGTACCTGATCTGCTGACAGGCCGCCCAGTACAGATTTATCGTCTTTCTGCAAATGCGTCAGATATAGTTACCACGCAGGGGTTTGCTTTGGGCGTGTATTACTATTTTGCTAAAAAATACACCTTTTCTGGCAGCTATACTTGGGCGGTGCTGAATAAAGGCGGCTCATGGATGGACGATTTCGCCAGAAGCGTTAATAGGCTTTTCGGGCGGCGGGTATTGAGAGAAATCCCCCCCCATGATGACCCAATCATTCCCGCTTTCAATACTCCTCCTCATAAATACAACTTCGGGCTCAGCGCTCGTGACCTGATAATCCCTGTAGCCGGCAGGGATATTCGGTATTTAGGCTTTGCGGTCACCTGGCGGTGGGTGCATGGATTTTGGTTTGAGGGTTCCCCTCAATTTACGGGATATGTGCCTTCGTACGGAACCCTCGATGCCCAGCTGAGCTGGCGGCCAGCATCTACCCCGGAAGTCACCTATAAAGTCGGAGGGACTAACCTGCTCGGGCAGAGATTTTTCCAAGCGTACGGAGCGCCATTTATCGGACGGCTCGTGTATGTCGGCGTTTGGATAGACCTGCTGTAAGTTTCGGAGCCGATGCCGTATCTTAGTACCAGTGTATGGACTGCTCGGGTTTAGGCGTAGCTATGGCTACGCCCTTCAAAGCCGATGGCTCCTTAGATGAGTCAGGGGTTAGGCGGCTGATTCGGTATGTGATAGATAATGGCGCCGACTATGTAGTAGCTCTGGGCACGACAGGAGAAGCCGTTACACAGACGCTCAGCGAAAGGCTCAGATTATTGGAAATTGTATTTGACGAGGTAGGTGGAAAGTCGCCCGTTGTGGTAGGGGCGGGGGGGTATGACTCTCACGCTATCGCCGAAGAAATGAACACGTATGCTCGCCACTTTCCCGTAGAGGCTTTCCTTTCCGTAACCCCGTATTATAATAAACCCACCCCAGATGGTCTCTACGCTCATTATGCCTACCTCGCAGAGCGCAGCCCGCGCCCCATCATTCTCTATAACGTGCCTGTACGAACAGGGGTACATTTGCCGCCTGCTATCACTCTAAAGCTCGCTCGTGATTTCCCTCAGCAGATAATCGGCTTGAAAGACGCTTCTCTGGACCTTATACAAGGCATGGAGCTGTATGCCCAGGTTCCGTCAGGTTTTCAGCTTATTTCAGGCGATGATGTATTAGCTGCGCCTGCCATACTGATGGGCTATGTAGGGGTGATTTCTGTTTTAGGAAATGCTCTACCAGCTACCATGCGGCGCTTGGTACAAGCCGCTCACCAAGGAGAAATAGAAAGCGTGCGGCAGTTAGAGTCTGCATTACTTCCTCTAATGAGACTGTGTTTTGCTGAGGGCAATCCGACAGGGATTAAAGGCCTTCTATCGGAGTTAGGCATCATAGAGCCATGGACGCGCCTTCCGCTTCTCCCTGCCTCTGAAGGGCTGCGGGAGCGCTTCCGTCAAGCCCTTTCCGAGGTACGACATGCAGTACTTACTGAAAGCTAAAAGCCATACATAAATACCATACTGACGGGTCTCGAGAGCTCCGAGCCCTTACTCTGGGATTTTTCTATTTACGGCTTTTACGGCTGCACGAGGAGGAGTTTCTGGGCCCCACTGGGTAGGAAGCATATTCTGTATGCCCCAGCTGGCACAGCTAAGGTTAGCCGGGTAGGCTGGTACGGCTGTAATGTAGCCTGAGTGACGACTCTACCGCTCAGGTCAAAAATGAAGACCTCGCTTGTTTCGGGCGCTCTAATAAAGAGCTCACCTTGCGTCGGATTGGGATAAACTACGGGCATCCCCATCTCCATAAGGAGAGAAGAAGGGTCTGATGGGGGCTGAACGCTTACCCATATGGAGTCTGCCTCATTGCAGTCGTTAGTTTGGCTCTGTAGCTCTAAGAGAAATAGCCCTCTTTCCCCCCATTCTCGGGTATAGTCGGAGCCGCTCGTCCAATCTATGAGGATACCTTGACGATTCCAAAGCCGCCATGAGAAAGTGGCCCCGCTGGCGGCAGCCTGCGCTGAGAGGGTATGGGTGCCAAATATGAGCCCTAAGGTATCTCCATTCTGGAGGGTCAGCGTATCATAAGCTATTCGCGCATCTATGGAAGGGATAATCGTCAATCGGACTGTATCCCGAGCCGAGCGTAGCGGAGCACACAACTGAGTAGGCTCACGACGAGCCTCTACCACTATCACATGTGTGCCCAGGGGTAGGAGAAGGTTAGCCACAGAGTCGGTTTCATGAGAAAGTAGCTGACCATTCAGATACCATTGATAAGCATTTGCCCCCGGGACAAAACCACTCAGCCGAAAGCCAGTGGGACTGAGGCATACATTTCTATCAGGTCCCAAATCTGGCTTAGAGAGAGGAAGGTTATATGCCCGAGCGGTGAGCTTGAAATGACCAAGGTCAAGGGGAGTTTCACCTTCTACTACCACGAGAAAGTTGGCGCCGCCGGGGAGGGGGAGTTTTGGACGGGCTGGTTGAGAAAAATCTTCTCCCGAAGGAATGTCCCTCATCGTATAGCCAAGCGCAATAATCCGAGAAGTAAGGCTCGCCGGTACGGACCCAGGAGTACAAGTAGGATGATACCCTTGATCCCGATCCGTTATGGTATCCAAACTTTCTATCAAGTGAAGGCGGGTATCAAAGTCGGTCTCCTCGCTACACAGGTCAATCTCAAGAGAGTCCATACAATCGGGCAAGCTAAGAGTAAAAAACAACTCAGCCGAAGAACTGGCCCCAAAAACGCCATGATATGCATTCGTCAGACCCGGAGGAAGTAGAGAGTCACTATGCACTACTGCCCATATACCAGTGCCCGCAGGCGAGAGTGTCAGAGGAATAGCTGTTGAAGGTCGGTTACCGATACGGTCATATACGCTAAGATATAGGGATGGAGAAGTATCTGCCGAAGCAGGGCAGCCGGGCGGCGAAAGGGCTATTAGCTTGAGCTCAACGCTTCCAGGAAAGCTTGGGGGCTCAGGCAGTGGAAAAGATAAAGGAAAACTCATCGGCAGAACCGCCTGAGTACGCCATGTCAGCCCATTATCCACTGACCATGCCAGAAGCAGCTCTCCTGAGAGGATAGAAGGATTTGACACAGAGAGGGTTATATGACTGCCCACCAAACCAGCGGTCGCTGAGGCACTGAGAGCGTGTGCAGACGGAGTCGGACAGGGAAATACATTACCTGCCACCTCATCGGCCCCTATATCCGGAGCTGTACCTGGGTCATCGGCTCCACCCAGAGGGCGGATATCCCCATCTACGTCTTGGGAAGATGCGGTAGAAGTATGACCAGCATTTATACCTATCCAGGGCACAGTGGGATTGAGATGGAAATCGCTCCCAGAGACAAAGGGAGCGCCCCCAGTCAGTCCCCACTGACTATTTAGGTCTGTACCACTCAGGCTACGCCATTCCGCAAGGCTACCTACGGTGCGTTTAGCGCTCCCAGCACCCAAACGAGCGATATAAGTGCGCTCTGGCGCCTCCCCCGCCACAAAGTAGAAATTATTCCTCAGGACAAAAGAACCCCACTGCATAAGTTCTGCGGGCTCCCAAAAAGCCAAGGCACAGGTTTCTTTTCTGTCTGGCGGGATAGAGCTACGCAAGTGGAGAGTGTTTTGAATCAGGTTATTGGTGAGCTCCACCCCGCCCCGGATGAAGCGTCCTATGACTATCCCAGCCGTGAAGCCATCCCGCGCCCATGGAACCCGACTCTCAGCAGTTCCGTAGAGATTTATGGTGTTATGTCTGATTGTGAAGGTGGCAGCATTGTCCGGCAGTTGGCTTTCTAAGATTATCCCTGCGGCGATATAACTACTGCTCCCTGGTATGCCCTCATCCGTTGAGGCGATAATATCGCTGATAAAGTTATTCTCAAACAGATGGGGAGCGGCACCGAAGTTCGGATTCCTTATGCACAATACCCCTACGGCGCCAAATCCCTCGTCTGATAGGCTGTGTATATTGCGGATGATGTTTTTTCTCAGAGTTACATTGTGGCATCGGTCTAAATGCAATCCCACCAAAGAGCGCGGACCTGCATACCAGCAACCCTCCACAAGTGAAGAATCTACTAAAAGGTTAGTCACAAGCTGGGCGAAAATCGCTGCATCTCTCCAGGCATTCTCCGCTTGACTGAGGGTATTTGTGGGATAGCCGATTGCGCACCGACTGAAAGTTATTTGATTGACTGCGCCCCATCCCCCCGCAATCAAAGCTGCTCCATAACGCGCGCGCCGCAGCGTACAGGCGGAAAAAGTAATCTGACTCACAGCCGCAGGCACTGGACGCATGACATTACTTACACTATCGCCGATGTAGATAGCAGTCCAAGTTTTCTCCCGCCCTGAACCTTCAATAAGGCAGCTATCTATGCGAATGCGCGTTATCCCCCCAGCATTAGAGGGCAGTATTCCCACGACCCCTGTAAAAGCCGTCGTATCAGTGAGACATTTCAGAGTGAGATTGCCGCGCCCATTTAGAGTGAAGCGTTGTACCCCACCTTGAATTCGCAGTACAAACTGCCCTACCCACCACTCAGCAGGCGGTGCCTTAGCGATAGTAACGGGCGTATCTACAAGAATCATAACCTCGCAGTTGGTGCAGGTATATGGCTTTACTCGGATGGTAAAAGGCTCAAGGGCTGGATCGTACGGATACACTACCCGAAAGATCACCGTATCCTGGGCCCCTTGCGCACTCAAGTGATCCAAAGCAAGTTGAATGGTCTCGTAAGTGCGAAGGGAGGGATTAGTTGTGCCATTGATGAAATAGGTGCCAGTGAGCTGACTCCATAAAAGCAAGAATACCCCCATCATCCCCCACAGCATGTAGCAAATATATCTGAAAACTTTCTCCGGGGATAGCCCGCCTGGCCTATCTGCTGTGAGCGTTTCAATATGCCATGAACAAGCGAGTTTTTGTTTATTTGTGCTGAGATGAAAATCCTCTGCTGCATCAGCCACGTACCCGATACTACGACCCGCATCCAATTCACAGCAGATGGCAAAGCATTAGACCGAACGGGCGTAACTTTTATCATTAATCCGTACGACGATTTCATCTTAGCCCGAGCTGCGGAGCTCAAGGAAAAAAACCCTTCTGGTGTTCACGTCACTGTGCTATGTGTGGGGAAAAATGGCACCTCCTCCACTGACAGTGTAGATGCGAATCTCCGTAAAGCTTTGGCCCTTGGACTGGATGAAGCCGTACGGATTGACGCTGAGGCGAGTGATGCGTTTTTTGTCGCCTCACAAATAGCTGCTTATGCCAAGGGTGAAGGCTTTGACCTGCTCATGTTTGGTAAAGAGTCTATTGACTACAATGGTTCTCAGGTCGCAGGCATGGTTGCTGCGATGTTGGACCTACCATTTATTTCATACGCCACCAGCATAGAGCCTCAGAATGGCGTAGCCAAGCTCACTCGCGAAATCACTGGGGGTAAAGAGCATATTGAGTGTCCGCTTCCTTTGGTGCTTAGTGCTCAGAAGGGATTAGCTGAGTGGCGGATTCCAAATGTCCGGGGTATTATGCAGGCAAAATCTAAGCCGCTACACGTGCTTGCTCCCGTGGAAGCCAAGCCAAGAGTACAAACTGTGCGTCATGAACCCCCACCACCAAAAGGCAGCTTCAAGAAAATAGACCCCGACAAAGTAGAAGAGTTAGTCAAGGAACTTGCCAATAAAGGACTCGTATGAGTGCTGTAATAGTTTGGGCTGAGCTTACCGAAGGCAGGTTCAAAAAACCTGTCTTTGAAGCCCTGACTGCCGCTCGTAAATGGGCAGATGCGTTAGGGCTTCCCATGTGGGCCGTAGTGATAGGAGATAAACTTCCCGAGGCTATACCTACCTTGGGTGAGTATGGCGCGGAGCGGGTGCTCCGGATTGTGTCAAAAGAATTTGGACAGTTTTCATCAGCAGGATATGCCCGAGCCTTAGCAGCCCTGATGAAAGAGAAAAATATCTCCTACGCCATACTTCCACAGACCTACGATGGGCGGGCTATTGCCCCGATGCTGAGCATATGGACAGACGCGGCTTTACTCTCAGGCGTAATTAGCACCCCAGAGAAAACGGACAGTGGCTTCACTGCCCGCCGAATAGCCTACTCTAATAAGGGGATAGAATGGGTTTTCTCTGCGCACTTGCCTCTCATAGTCACTTTGAAGCCCAACTCCTTCGTTCCAGAAAAGTCCCCTCGGGATTTTACCGAAGAGGATTTTTCATTCACCCCCGAAGCGAAAGACTGGCAAGCGAAGGTCACACACGTAGAGAAAATCGCTTCTGATAAAATACCCCTTACTGAGGCAGAAATCGTCGTATCGGCGGGACGCGGGCTCAAAGGTCCAGAGAACTGGGGATTGGTAGAAGATTTAGCGAAAGTGCTCGGCGCTGCTACTGCCTGCTCTAAACCGGTAGCTGACGTCGGATGGCGCCCTCACCATGAGCACGTCGGGCAGACGGGTATTCAGATTTCACCTAATCTGTACATTGCTATCGGCATTTCTGGGGCTATACAGCATCTGGCAGGCGTCGCCTCGTCTAAGAATATAGTGGTCATCAATAATGACCCCGAAGCGCCTTTCTTCAAAGCGGCCGACTACGGCATCGTGGGGGATGCATTCGAAGTCGTACCGCGACTAACCGAAGCCATACGCCGATATAAAGAACAGCACGCGCACTGAGTATTTCGCTTCTCCGGAAGCGCTAATACAGGCGGCGAAGCAGGAGAAATTTGCTCTCACGGTATGTGATGGCACAGTGTATGGTTTGTGGAAATCTACGATAGATGCTGTACGCGGTGAGTCGCCGGTCATTACGATTGCAGGTGGAGAGGAAAGTAAAGATTTACCAACGCTGCGCCGTCTCTGGAAAAAGCTCTGGCAGTACAAAGTAGATAGGGGGCAACGGGTATTACTTATAGGAGGTGGCAGTACTCTGGATATAGGGGGCTTCGCCGCAGCGACATGGAAACGAGGGGTACCATTCGTCAGCTTGCCAACCAGTCTGATCGCTCAGATAGATGCGGCATTTGGAGGTAAGGTAGGTCTCAACTTTCGCAAAGGCAAAAACCTCATCGGCACCTTCGCCGAAGCCGAAGCTGTATGGATTTTCCCAGACTTTCTACACACCCTATCCCCGCGCCTCTTACGGTCAGGCTGGGTGGAAGCTTACAAGCATGCCCTGATAGCAGGCGGAGAACTTTGGGAAAAACTCCAAGCAACATCATTCAGCCAGCTCCCTTCCTTAGACCTCCTCCGCTCATTGGTAGAAGTCAAACTCCGAATCGTAGAGCGAGACCCCTACGAATTGCACGGTATCCGGCAGCAACTCAACCTTGGACATACCCTCGGCCACCTCTGGGAAACCCTATCTCAGGACACTTCCACCCCCCTCCTCCACGGTGAAGCTGTCGCTATCGGGATCATTCAGGAAACTTTCATCAGCATGCAAGCCAATCTTCTATCCGAACAGTCTTGGCAGAAAATCCTTCACAAGCTGCGGACCGAAGGGCTACTTCTACCCCTTCCACCCTTTACTTGGGAAAAGTGGGAAAGAGTACTCTTACAGGATAAAAAGATTCGGAATAGACAACTGTTTTTGCCCCTACTGACTGAGGTTGGTAGCGTTCAACTCCTCTCTGTGGAGATTCATGAGGTGAAACGAAGTGTGAAAGCTTACAGAACCCTCCAGAGCGGGTAGCCTGATGGTATCCCTTAGCATACCGCAATACGGCTTACAGGGATTCGTTCCGCTACCTTTCAGTAAAAGCATAAGCAATCGCCAGCTCATCTTGGGAGCACATAGCGGACATCCCTTCACAATACAGGGCTTATCCGAAGCGGAAGATACGCAAAATCTACTACATGCACTCCGTCAAATCGGCTATGAAATCCACGAGGCTACTAATGAATGGCGACTTTGTCCACCCACTGCTTTTCCACCTTCTGCTCAACTATTTGTGGGAGAGGGGGGGACCACCTTACGCTTTCTACTTCCTCTCTTGGCACACCTTCCCGTTACAACGCAAATAGAGGCTGCCCCTTCTTTGCGCCGACGCCCTCTTCATCCTTTACTCCATAGCCTCATTCAGTCTGGGGCTAAAATAGAACCATCATCTGATGTCTACCCTCTGAAAGTAGTCGGAAACCCAGACTGGCGCCCTCAACATTTATTCATAGATAGTACCCTGAGTAGCCAGTTTCTTTCGGCTTTACTCCTTCTCGCTCCACACTTAGCCACTGGAAGTACCATTACTGAACTCTCTCTACACCCTGCCACACCTGCCTATCGCAACATGACCCATCAGCTCCTACGAGATGCAGGGTATGATTGGCAAGCCAGAGAAAAAATCTGGTACCTCCGCAACAAGCCATTTCGTCAATCGCTCCCTCTACTTGTAGGAGAGGCCGACTGGAGCGCAGCGAGCTATTTCTTTGGCTGGGCTGCATTAGGGGCATTTGAAGGCGTCTTGGCTCTCTCCTCAGAGAGTCTCCTACCAGAGAGAGAGCTATTCACCACCCTTTGTTGGGGATACAAGGTGACGCCGGATTTCCAAGGATTGAAAGTGTCCCCGACGCATGAAAAGCTGGCAGGCATAGAGTGCGATATAGAAAACTATCCAGATGCGGTTCTCGTGCTGGCGGTTGTGGCAGCTTTTGCTGAGTCGCCCTCCTGCTTTAGGGGCATTCAAACCCTTCCTCATAAAGAAAGCGATCGCCTTTATGCACTCTCCACGGAACTGAACAAGGTAGGCGCTACTCTTTACACGACTGGCACAGACCTGATTGTAGAGCCTGTGCGCAAAATGCCTAAGAAGATGCCCGTGTTAGACAGCTATGGGGACCACCGAGTGGCTATGGCTCTGAGTCTCATTGCTGCTCGCAGTGCAGAGCCGATTCGGATTAGAGAGGCCGATTGTGTGCGAAAGTCTTTTCCACACTACTGGGAAGTTCTGCGGGGTTTAGGTGCGCAGGTACAGGAGACGAAGTAGGTCAGCCGAGAGATGAGCGAGCGGGGTGAAGGGAAATAGGTTTTGGATTTTTGGGCGCGCCAGCGCCGAAGGCGCTGGCGCGCCCAAAACACATCCCATCCAAGAAGCCTTCCACCCTAGCCTCACGCCCATCTTCCCAGACGCCCACATGTTCCCGCATAAACAAGCAGAAGGCGCGTACCCAGACAAGAAATAGCCTATCTTTTTCGCAAAAGCAGCTCCAGCTCTTCTTCGCTATTGTGGGCATGCAAACTGAGCCGATATGCAGGTCTATGAACCGTAGGCGGATAGAGCTTCTTCATAGGAAGAGATAAACTCTCCTCATACAGCAGCGCAATCGGTCCATCAAGCCCTTCGTATAAAATCCCAGCAGAGCCCAAAACGGAGCGCGCCACCGAGATAATGTGCCATAATTTTTCTCGTCGGGACTCCCAGCCGCTATTTCGTCTGAGCAGCTCTCCTACTACCCAAGCTACGAAAGGAGGCAAAGCCGTAGTATAGATGCCTGCAAAGCCCACTCGTCTGAGATACTCTATGAGCCAGCTTGGAGCGACCCATGCAGCCCCTATGAGTCCTCCGGCTTTTCCAAAAGTAAAAAGCCGAGCGAGGGGATTGAGCCCTACATCTAAGCTCCAAGACCGCCCCCCGTGCCAAGCAAGGGTAGTGTGCGCTTCATCCACGACGAGATAAAACTCATATCGGCTCGCTAAGGCCTGAATGGCCGCCACATCAGGGACCGTGCCCCGCATGGAATACAGCGACTCTATGACGAGAAAAGCAGGACGAGGGGATTGACGCAGTTTTCGCTCTGCTGCCTCCCAGTCATTATGAGGAAAGCCCCACGCTCTGGCACCACTGAGTCTCAGCGCTTGTCGTATAGAAGCATGTATCTCTCGGTCAAAAATCACAACATCATCCCGACCCACCACTGAACTCCAAAAGGATAAATTCGCTGTGAGACCACTTGGGAAAAATAAGGCTTTTTCCCCTGCCCGCCCCCACAGAAGCTCTATTTGAGCTTCTACCTCATGAAACGCTTCACTATCACCTCCCAAATACCGAGAGGCCCCACTACCCCGAAGGTATTTAGAAGGCACTTGTTGGAGTAGCTCTGCAATAACCCCATCCCGAATAAGCCCTAAGTAATCATTCGTAGTAAAATCCGGTAAATCAGGCGCGACCTGCCAAAACGAACGTTCAGGAAGACTCTGAAGGACCTTGGAAAGTCTCTGCCTAAGGCTCATATTGAATCCGCAGAGCCCCCATGACGCCACCATATCCCAAACCGATGACTATCACTTCCCGCCAGCGCACAGGAGACAAAGACCCCTTCCAGAATGTGGCATAGGGCATAGAGACCCATTTGCGAGTTTGGAGAAGGAATAAAGCAGCCGATAAACTGAGCAGAGGTGCAGCCCCCAAAGTATGCCCGATGAAGCGTTTGATAGATAGCACGGGAATATCACCCCACACACGATATACGGCTTCCCATTCCGCAGCATCTCCCTGAGCTGTGCCAGGCGCATGAAGTAGCACAAAGTCTGGTTTCTCCCCCTCCATTTGAGATAAGAGAGCAGTTAGAGCTTCAGTATCCACCGCAGTAAAAGAAACTCCATGCCGTACAGGCGCAGTATGAAGGCGTATTTGCACAAGCTTGAAAGGACTAAAACGCTCACTGGATAAAAGACCAAGTACTGCTCCTTCTCCCAAAGCAAAAGTATTTTTTGAGGTAACATGTCCAGGACGGACGTAGGGAGGGGTAGTTTCCCGAGTATAAATGCGCAAAGCCGCCATCGTCTCTACAAAAAAAGGCGTAAGCGGGGCATCTACCGCTCCAAACAAAACACATCGCCCTTCGCCCGCACGTACATGCAGCGCTGCCATATGAAGGGCACTCAGACCACTGAGACAGGTCTGACTAATCGTGGCAGCTGAACCAGTAATCCCCAAATAGCGCGCCACTTGACTTGCCAAAGTGCCCATACTGGTTTCTGGAGATAATGTCGGGGAAACCTTCCCCGTCCCTTCCCAGGAGCGTATCCCCTGCACTAATAAAGCTATCTCCCCACGGGAAGAGCCTATGTATGCCGCAGAAGGAGAAAATCGGCGTATTTCTGCTGCGTATTTTTCAGCCAGACTCATGAGAAGTTGCACAGCGCGGGCATCCCCCATCACTTCGGACAAAGAGTATACAGGTCTGGAGTTGATAAATGCCCACTCAGCAGACTCTTTTAGAATGCTTTCCGGTTCAGGTAGGCTCCAAACCTTGAGATACATCGTAAAGCCGGCGTAGGGTATAAAGGAGTCGCTGAGCCTCTTCTATGGAAAGGAGCGTAGCTGCATCACTGGGCGACTCTTGGGGGCGTGGATGCACTTCCATAAATATACCATCTGCTCCTGCCACAACCCCTAACTGGGCATATAAACCTACATACTCCCTCTCCCCCAGGGTAACCCCCGCAGCAGTATTTGGTCGCTGCACCGCGTGGGTCGCATCCAGAAGTACTGGATAGCCGTATGAACGCATCCGAGGGATATTACGAAAATCTACCACTAAGTCATCATAGCCGAAAAAGTTACCCCTTTCCGTGAGGAATATCCGATGATTTCCTACAAAGGCGACTTTTTCCGCAGCAAAGCGCATCGCCTCTGCACTCATAAACTGACCTTTCTTGATATTAACGATCTTACCACTCTGCCCAGCAGCTTGAAGGAGAGCTGTCTGGCGAGCCAAAAACGCAGGAATCTGAAGCACATCCGCTATCTGTGCCACCGCAGGCACTTCTATGGTTTCATGCACATCAGTGAGTACAGGGACTCCGAAGCTCTCTCGCACAGAAGCTAAAACTTCGAGAGCCTTTTCATCCCCAATCCCTTGAAAAGAGGAAACGCGAGTGCGATTAGCTTTTCGGTAGGAGGCTTTGAATATGTAAAAGAAGTTCAGCTTTTGGCAAGTATTGAGTAAAGCCTCTGCCACCTGTGCGGCAATGTCATAGTTCTCCACGACACAAGGCCCAGCTACGATGCATGCACGCGCTGATACCGCCCCTTCAAACCAGCTCCTCCAATCGTTCATTCACCGGTAAAGTTCGGCTTGCGCTTTTCTACAAATGCTTGTACGCCCTCCTTGTAGTCGCGGGTGCGTCCGGCGATTTCCTGATAATACAGCTCATATTTAAGCGCCTCTTCATAACTGCGCTCATAACTGCGCAATAGGAGCTTCTTTATGAAGGCGAGAGCACGGGGCGCCTGTCCAGCCAAACGAAGCGCAAGAGCATGAGTGGCTTCCTCCAATCTCTCGTCCTCTACCACGTCATTGATTAGACCCCAACTCTGAGCAGTCTCGGCAGAGACACGCTCCCCCAGAGCCGCCAGAGCAAAAGCCCGCTTCAATCCTATGCTACGCACTAAGTGAAAAGACGTGGCAGTATCCAGAGATAGTCCGACATTCACGAAAGCTATCACGAAAGAGGCAGACTTTGAAGCAATCACATAATCGCAAGCTAATGCCAACCCCGCCCCTGCCCCAGCAGCTACACCATTTACGCTGGCAACCACAGGCTTCTCCAACTCATGTATCGCTGTGACCAGGGGATTATAACGCTTTTCTACCGACTCGCCTAAGGAACGCTCTACGCCTATAATATCTTTGAGGTCTTGACCAGAACAGAAGGCCTTTCCAGCCCCCCGTATGACTACGGTCCTTACTGCTTTTGCCTTGCGCACTTCTCGCAAAGCTGCCAACAGCTCATGACTCATCTTTTCGTTGAAAGCATTATAGCGATCGGGACGATTCAAGGTGATGTAGGCGACGGAGTCCCGCGTCTCGTATAGGATAGTTTCGTACATGTAGCAAAGGTAGGAGAGATAGC